>CAKSZE010000061.1 GCA_934525325.1 uncultured Faecalibacterium sp. | reverse complement strand
GTGGGTGGAGTCCAGAGGTAGGGAGGGGGGAGTCGGAACACCCCTCCCTGCCTCTGGCCCAGCGGAGCGTCCTTGCACGCTAAAGGCAAGCAGAAACTTTCCCATTCGCTTCTATTTTTTATGTTTACCGGCGGTTCTTCCTCTTCCACTGCTCCCGGCGCACCCATGCGCGGAGAGAGCGGTAAGCCATGGGGGCAAAGAAGAGCCAAACGTTGAGCATGGACAACAGGTAGTCCAGCTTGCCGGGCAGGGACGCGCCCAGAAAGCTGAACACCCACAGCACCGCTGCGAAAACGCCGAAATACTTTACCCGGATGGGGATGACAAAGAAGAGCAGCAGCTGCACCTCCGGGTACAGCATGGCAAAGGCCAGCAGCAGCGAGAGGGACAGGCAGTAGGTGCTGGCGGTCACGCCGGTGAGCAGGCAGCCCAGCACCGTGCCCAGCACACCGGACAGCAGATACACCGTGTAGCGGAAATCGCCCCACTCCCGCTCCAGCGCCGTGCCGACGAACCATGTGAAGTAGATGCCCAGCACCACGCTGAGGATGCTGCCGCCGGAAAAGGGGATGAAGATAAAGCTGATCACCCGCCAGATCTGCCCTTGCAGCAGCAGGCTGCGGCTGAGCCCCAGCCAGAAGGGGATGGTGCGGTCAACAAACAGCTCGATGGCCAATACCAAGATCTGCCCTGCCACCAGAATATTGGTCAGGTTCGGGATGCCGTAGCGGCCATACTTGCGCTCCAGCCTGTTCAGCCAGTTGTTCATGTGTTTCGCCTCCGTTGCGGGATGCCCCGCCAGTTTCATGTTACATCTATTTTACCATGACCGGCCCCTGCATTCAAGAAAATCCACGCGGAAGGCGTTGAAACTGCACTTTCTTTCCCGGCAGACAGGCTGCAAGCGCAGTTTTTACACCCCGAAGCCGCCGGGGTGTGGAAAAAGCGGGAAATGCACAGCATTCATGCGGGTTTTAAGTCCCAAAACGACAACCGAAAATTGTATGGACTATCCGGTCTGGAATGAACTTTTCACTTTTTCCACCGGGTTTTCCACCGTTTTTGTGAAAAAGAGACGCAGTTTCCAACGATGTTTTCCACCTTTTCCACATAGTTTTCCACATCCGGTGGAGGAAAGCCCTATACAAGCCGTAATGGATGCCGCCGCATTCTGGAAATTTGTGGGCTAAAATGTGGGCATTCTGCCTTTTATAAAAAAGAAAGTCGAAGGTTTTTCTTTTGTTTTTACAGTTTACTCCGGCTTACGGGTTTGCTTTTCTCCAATTTGGAATTTTACCCCGGGCAGTTTTCCACAAACCGCCCGGGAGAAAAGCCCGGTGTGGAAAACGGACACAAACTGTGGTTTTCCACACCAAAAAATGCCGGGCAGTCCGCAGACTGTCCGGCATTGCTTTCTTCTTTACATCATATTGCGGAACACGACCTGTGCGATCTGGAAGTACAGGATCAGGCTGCAGGCGTCCACGATGGTGGTGATGAAGGGGGTAGCCATAATGGCGGGGTCGGCACCCAGCTTTTTGGCGGCAAGGGGCAGCATACCGCCCACCAGCTTTGCCAGAATGACGCTGAAGAACAGCGACACGCTGACCACGATGGCGTAGCCCATCACGTTGGCGTACTGGCCGGGGAAGAGGAAGGTGTACATCAGGTAGATGCGCAGGCCGTTCACGATGCCCAGCACCGCGCCCACGATGGCAGACACCCGCAGCTCCTTGGCCAGCACCCGTACAAAGTCGGCAGGCTCTACCTCGCCCAGTGCCAGACCGCGCACCATCAGGGTGCTGATCTGGTTGCCGCAGTTACCGGCGGTATCCATCAGCATGGGCATGAAGGAGACCAGCAGCGGCAGACTGACAAAGGCTTCCTCGTAGTGGGTGGTGACCATGCCGGTAAAGGTAGCGGACAGCATCAGGATCAGCAGCCAAGGAATGCGCTGCTTGGCGTGGGTCCACACGCTGGTGCCAAAGTAGGTGGTGGCATCGTCATCCGGGAGAATGGCGGCCATTTTCTGCATATCCTCGGTGCTCTCATCGGTCAGAACGTCGATAGCGTCATCGATGGTGATGATACCCACGAACATGCCCTCGTTGTCCAGAACAGGCATGGCGGTAAAGTCGTAGCGCTGCATCTCACGGGCCACAAACTCCTGATCGTCGGTGACCTTCACGGTGACCAGATTGTCATCCATGATGTCCGTGATGGGGGTCTTGGGGTCTGCCAGCAGCAGATTGCGGGCAGAGACAACGCCCTGCAGCCGGTTGCTCTCCACCACATAGCAGGTGTAGACGGTCTCGGCGTTCTCGCCCTGCTTGCGGATGGCGGCAAAAGCCTGTTCCACCGTCATATCCTTGCGCAGACGGACATATTCCGGGGTCATCAGGCTGCCGGCAGAGCTTTCCGGGTAGTTCAGCAGCTTGTTCAGGCTCTCGCGGGTCTGCCGGGAGGATTTTTCCAGCACCCGCTTGACCACGCCTGCGGGCATATCTTCCAGCAGGTCGGCGGCATCGTCCAAGCTCATCTCCTCGATGGCGCTCACCAGCTCCACGTCCGAGAAGGCGTTCACCAGATCGTCCCGGGCTTCGTCGGACATATAGGCAAAGGCTTCGGTGGCAACTTCTTTTTTCAGCAGACGGAACACCACCAGACGGTTGTTCTCGTCCAGTTCTTCCAGCAGCTCGGCAAGGTCGGCGGGCTGCTCTTCCTCGGTCACCTCGCGCAGCTTGACGTACTGCTTTTTGATCAGCAGCTTCAGCAGACGGCTCTTGGTCAGCATCTCAGGGTTTGCCTTGACCTCTTCGTCGTTGGCTTCCTCCCGCTCTGCCTCCCGCATATCCTGCTTCAGGTCCTCGGTGGCTTCCTCGTTCAGGTCCTCGGCCAGCTTCTGACGCACCTCGGCGGGGATATCGGCGGGCAGCTCCTGCACCGGCAGGTTCTGTTCCGTGTTGGTCTCCAGCTTCTTTTCTTCCATTTCCATGGGCTACCTCCTCTGGGTACTGTACGGCGCAGAGGGCTTTCTCCGCGCCGGAGGATGCAGCAGGTCGGGAAACAAAAAACGCGCCGCCCGGTGCCGGAATACCGCAAAAGCAGCCGTTTCCGCGCACGCAAAGCCGCGCCTTTCCCGTTCCGGGGGCTTTTCAGCAAGCCGCCGGATGCAAAAAGGCGAACGCAGTACTTTTTGTTGTCCGATCTACCGCATCGGTGGATCTACTTCGACTATGATCAGGGTCCATTGTCCTGCGTTCACCTCCCAGTTTTCGTAAATTCCGCAGCCGCAGCACCCGCACCGGGCACTGCATTGGCTATATCCTTTTTTATTATAGCGCCGCAAAAAAATAGGGTCAACCCTAAAGCGAAGTTTTGCAAAGATTTTTGCAGCGTCTTACAGAAACAAAACACCCTTCTCTGTGTTGCGGTGCACAGAGAAGGGTGTTTTGCTTGGATATTGCCTTGGTGTGAGGAGGAATCATGTTACTTGGGAATCGGTTGCGGCCCCGCTTCCCATGGCAAAAGTATAACAGCTTTCACAATTCATTTCGTTAAGAAGCTATGAAGAAACTGTAAAAAGGAAGCGGAAAATTCTGGAAGATTTTGTGATAAAAAATTTTCTTGACAATATTGGTTTTATCCTATATTATAATAATAGGATGTCACCGACCGGAAAGGATGCTGAAAATGTCCGCTTTTGAAGTGAATTTTTATTATAAGGCAGACGGCAGTTGCCCGGTTCGTGATTTTCTGGATACGCTGGATGACAAAATGCTGGCAAAACTTTTGGGCACGATCTCTCTATTGGAAACCAACGGCACACAACTGCGGGAGCCTTATTCCAAATCACTGGGAGACGGCATTTTTGAATTGCGCGCCAAACAAAGCAGCAACATTACGCGCATTTTGTATTTCTTCGTGGTAGGGCATCAGATCATATTGACAAACGGCTTTGTCAAAAAGACGCAGAAAACGCCGCCGGAGGAAATTGCACTGGCGCAAAAATATCGTGCGGACTATTTTTATCGAAAGGAGAGTTCCTCATGAGTGATTTTCGGAATTATTTGAATGAACAATTACAGCGGCCTTCCTTTAAGGCAGAATGGGATGCTCTTCAGCCGGAGCTTACCATTGCGCAGGCCATGCTCGATGCCCGGAAGGAAAGCGGTCTGACCCAGAAACAGCTTTCGGAGCGCACCGGCATTGCACAGGCCGATATCAGCAAGCTGGAACGAGGGAATGCAAACCCTTCTCTGCGCACCTTGCAGCGCCTTGCCGCTGGTATGGGGATGAATGTCAAAATTGAATTTGTGACGAACAAATAACTTTTATTTCGTCAATATATAAGCCCGGAGCGTCTGCGGACGCTCCGGGCTTATAGTTTTATTTACATAAAAATACGCCCCGGTCACCGGAGGGTGAACGGGGCGCTAAAAACTGATGCAGTTTTTTCACTGGGGCAAGATCCCTGCACAGCAGGTCTTATGCCGCAGGCGGAGCAAGGTATCTGCACGCAGACCTTATGCTCCTGACACACGCGGGGTGTGCTCTCAAGGGCCCTCGCGGGCGCTTTGGTATCTCAAGCCCCTGCGCAAAAGGAGGGGAATGAAATCAGGTTTTTCGACCGTTCTGTCAGGTACAGGGCAAAACGTTCAGCCTGTTCTGTGCACGGCAAAGGCAAACTCCACAGTTCCGCACCGCTGCATTGCGCAGTAACCGCCGATGCGGGGCTGCCGCTCTTCACACGGGAAAGAGCAGGGGCCGCTGGTTCATTTGGTGTCTCTGCCGCTGCTTAAAAACAGCTTACTTGTACAGCTCGACCAGACGGGTCAGGTGCTCGTAGCGGTCGTTTGCAACCTCCTGGTTGCGAGCGAACAGCTCCTTAGCACGCTCGGGGAAGGCGCGGGTCAGACGGCTGTAACGGGTCTCGTTTGCCAGCAGAGCCTGATACTTCTCGTTGTCCACAGCCTTGGAGGTCAGGGTGAAGGGGTTCTTGCCCTGAGCCTTGTTGGCGGGGTTGAAGGTGAACAGGTTCCAGTAGCCAGCCTCGACTGCCTTCTTCATCTCGTTCTGGCAGTTGGTCATGCCGCCCTTGACACCGTGCAGCTCGCAGGGAGCGTAGCCGATGATCAGAGACGGGCCGGGGTAAGCCTCAGCCTCAGCGATGGCCTTGACAGCCTGAGCCGGGTTAGCACCCAGTGCGATCTGAGCAACATAGATGTAACCGTAGGTCATAGCGATCTCGGACAGGCTCTTCTTGCTGATCTCCTTACCAGCAGCAGCGAACTGGCAGACTTCACCAATGTTGGAAGCCTTGGATGCCTGTCCACCGGTGTTGGAGTACATCTCAGTATCGAAGACCATCACGTTGACATCCTCGCCGGAAGCCAGAACGTGATCCAGACCGCCGAAGCCGATGTCGTATGCCCAGCCGTCGCCGCCGAAGATCCAGACGGACTTCTTGGCGATGTACTGCTTGCTCTTCAGGATCTCTGCAGACTTCTCGCAGCCGGCAGCAGCAGCCTTCTCCAGCTCAGCGATCAGGGCCTTTGCGGGCTCGTCGTTGGCCTTGGTGTTGTTCTTGGTTGCGATGAACTGCTCGTAAGCAGCCTTCAGCTCAGCAGAAGCCTTGTCGGAACCAGCAACCTCTGCGATCTCCTTGATCAGGTTCTCGCGGACGGTCTTCTGGCCGATGTACAGGCCCAGACCATGCTCTGCGTTATCCTCGAACAGGGAGTTGCACCATGCAGGACCATGGCCGCTGTCCTTGTTGACGGTGTACGGAGAGATGGAAGCGGTGCCGCCCCAGATGGAGGAGCAGCCGGTAGCGTTGGAGATGTACATCTTCTCGCCGAACAGCTGAGTGATCAGGCGAGCGTAAGAAGTCTCGGCACAGCCTGCGCAGGAGCCAGAGAACTCCAGCAGCGGCTGGTTGAACTGAGAACCGATGACGGTATCGTCAGCAAACTTGGAAGGCTTCTTGGAGATGTTGGCCACGCAGTAGTCGAACACTGCCTGCTGATCGGCCTGGCTGTCCTGCGGCACCATGGTGATAGCCTTGGTGGGGCAGACGGTGACGCACTCGCCGCAGCCCATGCAGTCCAGAGGAGACACAGCCATGACAAACTTGTACTCGTTTGCGGGCTTGTTGTCGCGGCTCTTGGTCTGTGCAGGAGCAGCTGCCAGCTCGTCGGCGGTCAGCTGGAAGGGACGGATGGTAGCATGAGAGCAGACGAATGCACACTGGTTACAGCCAACGCACTTTGCAGCATCCCACTCGGGGACGTTGACAGCGGTGCCGCGCTTCTCGTATGCAGAAGCGCCCTGCTCCCACTCGCCGTTTGCATTTGCCACGAAGGAAGAGACAGGCAGGCTGTCGCCGTCCATACGGGCAATGGGCTCCATGACATCGCGGATCTGCTTGACCAGTTCCGGACGGCCGGTGAGAGCCTTGGGTGCGGGATCAGCCTCGGGGTTGGACCAGGATGCGGGCACGTCCACCTTGTGGATGGCGTCAACGCCTGCATCGATAGCCTTCCAGTTCATCTCAACGACGTCCTGGCCCTTCTTGCCGTAGCTCTTCTGAGCTGCCTGCTTCATGAAGTTGACGGCATCCTCGATGGGCATGACGTCAGCCAGCTTGAAGAATGCAGACTGCAGGATGGTGTTGGTGCGCTTGCCCATGCCGATCTCGATAGCCTTATCGATAGCATTGATGGTATACAGCTGGATGTTGTTGTCAGCGATATACTTCTTTGCCTCGGCGTTCAGGTGCTGGCCCAGCTCCTCATCGGACCACTGGCAGTTGATCATGAACACGCCGCCGGGCTTGACATCCTGGACCATCTTCATGCCCATGTGGATGTAAGCGGGGTTGTGGCAGGCCACGAAGTCAGCCTGGTTGATGTAGTAGGGGCTGCGGATGGGCTTGTCGCCGAAACGCAGGTGGCTGATGGTCACGCCGCCGGTCTTCTTGGAGTCATACTGGAAGTATGCCTGAACATACTTGTCGGTATGGTCGCCGATGATCTTGACGGAGTTCTTGTTTGCACCGACGGTACCGTCGCCGCCCAGACCCCAGAACTTGCACTCCTTGGTGCCAGCAGCTGCGGTGATGGGAGCGGGCTTGACCTCAGGCAGAGACAGGCCGGTGACATCATCGGTGATGCCGAGGGTGAAGCGCTCCTTCGGCTGATCCTTCTCCAGCTCCTTGAACAGAGCGAAGATGGAGGACGGGGGAGTGTCCTTGCTGCCCAGACCGTAGCGGCCGCCGGTCAGAACGACATCGTTCAGGCCAGCCTCACGCAGGGTAGCGGCAACATCCAGATACAGGGGCTCGCCCAGAGAGCCGGGCTCCTTGGTGCGGTCCAGCACAGCCACCTTCTTGGCGGTCTTGGGCAGGACCTTCAGCAGAGCGGAGGACACCCAGGGACGGTACAGGCGGACCTTGATGATACCGACCTTCTCGCCCTTGGCGTTCAGGTAGTCGATGACCTCGTCAGCAACGTCGCAGATGGAGCCCATAGCCACGATCACACGGTCAGCATCGGCTGCGCCGTAGTAGTTGAACAGATCGTAGTTGGTGCCCAGCTTCTCGTTGATCTTAGCCATGTACTTCTCAACAACAGCCGGCAGAGCGTCGTAAACGCTGTTGCAGGCCTCGCGGTGCTGGAAGAACACGTCGCCGTTCTCGTGGGAGCCGCGCATCTTGGGGCTTTCGGGGTTCAGAGCCTTCTTGCGGAACTCCTCGACAGCCTCCATGTTGCACATTTCCTTCAGATCAGCGTAGTCCCACTTCTCGATCTTCTGGTACTCGTGAGAAGTACGGAAGCCATCGAAGAAGTTCAGGAAGGGAACCCGGCCCTCGATTGCTGCCAGATGGGCGACAGGGGACAGATCCATAACTTCCTGCACGCTGCTCTCGACCAGCATTGCGAAGCCGGTCTGGCGGCATGCCATAACGTCGCTGTGATCACCGAAGATGTTCAGGGACTGGGTAGCAACGGTACGTGCAGAAACATCGAACACGCAGGGCAGCTGCTCAGCAGCGATCTTGTACATATTGGGGATCATCAGCAGCAGGCCCTGAGAAGCGGTGAAGGTGGTGGTAACAGCACCTGCACCCAGAGAGCCGTGCACAGCACCAGCGGCGCCGGCCTCGGACTCCATCTCAACGACCTTGACCTGATTGCCGAAGATGTTCTTCTGGCCGGCTGCGGACCACTGGTCCACAGAGTCAGCCATCGGAGAAGACGGGGTAATGGGGTAGATGGCAGCCACGTCCGTGTAGGCATACGCTACATGGGCGGCAGCGGTATTGCCATCCATAGTTTGCTTTGCTCTAGGCATTTTTCTTCCTCCATTATTCAGAATTTGGTACCTTTTGCGCGGGGCAATATGCCCGCTGGGACCGGAGAACCCCATAAAAGGCACTATTGCTTGTATACTATAATAGCAGATTCCGGCAATAAAGTAAACGCAAACCGCCCGACAAACGCACCAAAAATTAAGAAAAATTTTAGCGGTTTTGTACTTTCTTTAGTGCGTTAAAGCAAGCAGTGATGCAGATTTTCGGTTTTTGGGGGCGGGTGCTTCCAGAAATTGTGATTTTTTTCGCAAGAGGGGGAGACGAACCCTCTCAGTCACGGCTTACGCCGTGCCAGCTCCCCCGAGGGGGGAGCTTTTGGCGGTGGCGGCAAAGTTTCCGGCAGTGCCCAAAGGCGCCCCCTTGGGGGAGCTGGCTTTGCGCAGCAAAGACTGAGGGGGTACTTTCCCGCAGCGCCCGCCCTCTCAGGCGCTCCCGCGCCAGCTCTCCCAAAGGGAGAGCCAAGCCGTTAGGCTCGTTGCTAAAGTATTAGGTGTAGAGAGGAGGTTTCCGGCAGTGCTCTTGGCTCTCCCTTTGGGAGAGCTGGCAAAGCCGTAGGCTTTGACTGAGAGGGCGAGCCCGCTAAAGGTTTTCTCTCCCTCCTCTTGTATTTATCATATCTTTATTGACAACAAACCGCACTTTGCCGTAAACTGAGAGCATAAAACCGGCGCAGCGCCGGAAAAGGGGCGTAAGGCAAATGAACGATACAGTACACTTTGAAAAAACTCTCTCCAGCGAGACTCTGTTCGAGGGGCGGGTCATCACCCTGACCAAGGACACCGCGCTGCTGGAAAACGGTAAGACCGCTACCCGCGAGGTGGTGCATCACCACGGCGGCGCCTGCATCCTGCCTTATTTTGCAGACGGCACCATCTGCATGGTGCGGCAGTTCCGCTATGCCATGCAGCAGCAGCTGTGGGAACTGCCCGCCGGTAAGCTGGAAAAGGGCGAGGATCCTTTTGCAGCCGCCAAGCGGGAACTGGAAGAGGAATGCGGCCTGACCGCCGACAATTACATCTCACTGGGGGAGTTCTACCCCACCGTGGGCTACGATACCGAGGTCATCTATACTTGGGTGGCCACCGGTCTGCACGAAACCAAGATGCACCTTGATGCGGACGAGTTTTTGACCCCTGACCGGGTGCCGCTGGAAAAGGCATACCAGATGGTCATGAGCGGCGAGATCAAGGACGGCAAGACCATTGCGGGCATTCTGAAGCTGAAGGCTCTGCTGGCCGAGGGCAAGCTGTGATCTTATACGAGGACGCCGCCCTTGTGGTGCTGAACAAGCCCGCCGGGCTTTCCAGCGAGGAGAGCGTGCCCGCCGCGCTGCGCGCGCACTGGAACGCGCCCGACGCCTTTGTGGGGGTGGTGCACCGGCTGGACACCGGGGTGTCCGGGCTGATGGTCTATGCCCGCACCCCGGCGGCTGCCGCCGCACTGAGCCGTCAGGTGACCCAAAGTCAGGACGCCTACGCCGTGCAGGATGGCCGCGCCGAGGGCAAAGCCGCCGCGCCGCAGTTCGTCAAGCAGTATCGCGCAGTCCTCGCCGGTGCGCCGGACGCGCAGCTGCCCGCCGCCGGGGTGCTGCGGGACTACCTGTTCAAGGACAGCCGCAAGGGCCGGGTGTTCCCGGTCAGCCGTCCCCGCAAGGGGGTGCGGGAAGCGGTGCTGGAATACCGCATCCTTGCCACGGCAGGGGAAAACAGCCTTGCCGAGATCACCCTGCACACCGGGCGCACCCATCAGATCCGGGTACAGTTTGCCAGCCGCAGGCACCCGCTGTACGGCGACGGCAAATACGGCAGCCGCCAGAAGGGCAGCATTGCCCTGCAAAGCTGCGGGCTGCGCTTTGTGCACCCGGACACCGGCAAGCCCATGGCCTTTTCTCTGCCCCTGCCCGC
>CAKSZE010000060.1 GCA_934525325.1 uncultured Faecalibacterium sp. | reverse complement strand
AGAAGTCGAAGCACAAAAAAGCTAGCGCTGCGCCAGTCGGCGCTATCGCTTTAACGCTTTTTTCGCTTCTCCATTTAAACCCCCTCAGTCGCTGCGCGACAGCTCCCCCGAGGGGGAGCAGGCACGCCCGGAAACTTTGCACTTCAGCCGTGAACTGTGCCGCCGCCGCTGAAGCCGTCCCCTTGGGGAAGGTGGCTGCGACCAACGGGAGCAGACGGAAGGGGTTCTCTGCGCACCTTGCCCAAAAAGGCGGGAAATATTTCTCTCACCCTGCGTGAATGGGGGTTATTTTGCATCGAATCGCACTTGCAGGGGGTGTGCGGCGTCTGTTACACTTATAGTAACGAAGCCCCAACACCAAGCTATCACAAAGAACGGAGGATGACCCTTATGAAAAAACTGGCAAAACTGACCGCCCTTCTGCTCACCGGTGCACTGCTGCTGGTGCTGACCGCCTGCGGTGCTGCGCCGCTTACGTCGGAGCAGCAGGCAAAGCAGTGGCTGCTGGACGAGATCAACAGCTACCGCGCAGACCTTGACCCTAGCCTTGATCCGCTGGTGGAAGTAAAACAGCTCTCTGCTGCCGATCAGGAGTTGATAGAGCACTTCCGCGCCGCCGGTAAGACCGTGCTGCCAGAGAGCGAAGGGGATGAAGCACTTGATCGTTGGGAGAGCATGACCGTGGGCTGGGATTCATGTGGCAGTTTGGGCGCGGTTTGGAAGACAGATGAGGATAACAAGTGGATCTACATTCTGGATGCCATGGTTCCAGCCAACACCCCGGAGGGCAAGACAGAGCTGTTGGCAGCATTGAAAGACTGTCCTGCCTTTAATATCAGCAATTGCAAGAGCATCGGTATTGCCGTTGTGACCATTGACGGTCAGATGTACTGGACCTGCACCATGTATTACTGATTTCCCCTTTCCCTCACAGAATAACACCCCTTAAACAGAACAAAGCCGGACAGCTTGCGGGCTGTCCGGCTTTTGCTTTGGTCTGATTTACAGGCTGTTACTTATTCTTGTACATATCCTGATAGTAATTCTGGTAGTCGCCGCTGGTGACGTGGTTCATCCACTCCTCGTGGTTCAGGTACCAGTCAATGGTCAGCACGATGCCCTTCTCGAAGGGTGTTTCGGGGTACCAGCCCAGATCGTTCTTGATCTTGGTGGGGTCGATGCCGTAGCGGCGGTCGTGACCCAGACGGTCGGCGACGTGCTTGATGAGCTCCTCGCTGATGCCCTCGTCCTGCAGACGGTCGTGCAGCTGGGCGATGATGGTCTTGACGATGAAGATATTGGGGCGCTCGTTGTGGCCGCCCACGTTGTACACCTCGCCGATCTTGCCGCCGTTTGCCACCATATCAATGGCCTTGCAGTGATCCTCTACGTACAGCCAGTCGCGGATCTGCATACCGTCGCCGTAGACGGGCAGCTGCTTGTGGTGCTTGACGTTGTTGATCATCAGGGGGATCAGCTTCTCCGGGAACTGGTAGGGGCCGTAGTTGTTGGAGCAGCGGGTAATGTTCACCGGCATACCGTAGGTGTCGTGGAAGGCCATGACGAACATATCGGCGCTGGCCTTGGAGGAGGAGTAGGGGCTGTGAGGGCACAGCGGAGTGGTCTCCATAAAGAAGCCGTCTGCGCCCAGAGCGCCGTACACCTCATCGGTGGACACCTGCAGGTACTTCTTGCCCTCTTTCCAAGTCTTGGCATCGGCGTCGTACCATGCCTCCTTGGCGCGCTGCAGCAGATTGACAGTGCCCATCACGTTGCTCTGCACAAAAATTTCGGGGTTCTTGATGGAGCGGTCCACATGGCTCTCGGCAGCAAAGTTGATGACGTAGTCGAAATCGTACTTTGCAAACAGGCTCTCCACCAGCTCCTTGTCGCAGATATCGCCCTGCACGAACACATGGCGGGGGTCACCCTCCACGTCCTTCAGGTTTTCCAGATTGCCTGCGTAGGTCAGCTTATCCAGATTGACCAGCAGGATCTCCGGGTATTTTTTGAGCATATAGTGCACAAAGTTGGAACCGATAAAACCGGCGCAGCCGGTGATTAAATAGGTTTTCATAGGTCAGTTTTCCTCTTTATTTATTTGTTGTTGTCCCCGGACTGCGGGCGGGCTGCGGCGCGGGCGCGTTCCTCCTCGGCGCAGCAGTACTTTGCCACAAGGTAGAGGTTCTTGTTCATGCTGTTCATGGTCTTGCCCATGGCGTTGGTGTATGCTTCCAGCCCTTTGTTCATGCTGTCAATTTCCTCATAGGTCGCTTGGGTGTACCGTGCCAAACCGGCGCTCATGTTGCTGAGCTCCTTGTGGGTGGCCTCGGTATGCTCCACCAGCTCCGCAAAGGCGTACAGCGCCCATGCAAGGAACATTTGCAGCACCCAGAACACCACGGCGGCCGCCAGCCCCAGCACGATGGCTGAGAACCGGTTGATGGGCTTCAGCATTTCATGGACCGCGCCGCACAGCATGGCTGCAAGCACAAAGGCCAGCACGCACTGCACCTTTGCAAAGATCTTTAATATCTTGACAGATCTGCTAAAAATCGCATCAAACATGATACATCCTCAGTTCTTCCGCAGGGGGTGTTTTTCAGCCCTTCATACCGTTTTCGCCGTCCCAGTGGGCGAAGAAGCAGGCCAGAGCGTCCTTCCAGTCGCGGACATCGTTGCCCACGGTGCAGCGCAGCATCCGGTTGTCCAGTGCGCTCCACTTGGGGCGATCGGCGCTGTCCGGGTGCTTTGTCTTATACTCCTCGCTGGTGCAGGGAGCCACAGTGGCGTCCACGCCGGAAAGGCGGATGATCTCGGCAGCAAAATCGTACCACGAGCAGATGCCCTCGCCGGTGCAGTGGTACAGGCCGTACTCGTGGGTCACGCACAGCTGCAAAATCTCGTGGGCAAGGTCGGCAGCATTGGTGGGGTTGCCGCACTGGTCGTTGACCACTTCCAGCTTGCCGAACTTTTTGCCCGCGTTCACGATGGTCTTGACAAAGTTTTTGCCGTAGTAGCTGTACAGCCACGCGGTGCGCACGATGAAGTGGCGGTGGCAGAACCGCTCCACATACTTTTCGCCCATGAGCTTGGTGGAGCCGTAGGCGCTGATGGGCCCGGGCAGGGTGGCTTCATCCTGCGGGATGCCGCCGTTCTCCCGGCCGGAGAACACATAGTCGGTGGAAACGTGCACCAGCCGTGCGCCGGTCTTTTCGGCAGCCTGCGCCAGATTGCGGGGGCCAAGGGCGTTTGCCTTAAAGGCATCGTCGTGGTGCACCTCGCACCCGTCCACGTTGGTGTAGGCGGCGCAGTTGATGATGATATCCGGGCGGTTGCGCCGCACGAATTCATCCACCATCTTGTAGTTGGAGATATCCAGCTCCGGCAGATCCACCGGGATCACCGTAGCGTTGAGCAGCTTTTCGGGGATGGGGCCCAGCTCGCTGCGGCCCTCCTGCAGCTGCTTGAGCAGCTCTGTGCCCAGCTGCCCCTTGCAGCCTGTGACAATGATTTTCATACCAATGTGCCTTTCCTTATGCTTAGTAGCGCAGCTTGCCGTCGGCCACGTTCTTCAGGTGCTGGCCGTAGGGGCTCTTGCCGTAGCGCTCGGCGCTTTCCAGCAAAGTGTCGCGGTCGATCCAGCCGTACTTGAAAGCGATCTCCTCCGGTGCGCTGATCTTGATGCCCTGACGCTTTTCGATCATGTGCACAAAGTCGGCAGCCTCCACAAGGCTTTCCATCGTGCCGGTGTCCAGCCATGCAAAGCCGCGGCCCAGCAGCTGCACATCCAGCTCGTCCTTCTTCAGGTACATATCGTTCAGGGTGGTGATCTCCAGCTCGCCGCGGGCAGAGGGCTTTACCTGCTTTGCCATCTGCACCACTTCCTTGTTGTAGAAGTACAGGCCGGTGATGGCGTAGTTGGACTTGGGGTGCTGGGGCTTTTCCTCCACGCTGAGCACCTTGCCGTCCTTGTCGAACTCCACGATGCCAAAGCGCTCGGGGTCCTGCACATAGTAGCCGAACACGGTGCAGCGGCCCTTGTTCTCTGCGTTGGCTGCGGCGCTCTTGAGCAGCTTGGAGAAGCCGTTGCCGTAGAAAATGTTATCGCCAAGGATCATGGCGCAGCAGTCGTCGCCAATGAACTCTTCGCCCAGAATAAAGGCCTGTGCCAGACCATCCGGGGAAGGCTGCACTTTATACTGCAGATGGATGCCGTACTGGCTGCCATCGCCCAGCAGCGCCTCAAAGCGGGGCGTATCGGTAGGGGTAGAGATGATCAGGATATCCTGAATGCCCGCCAGCATAAGGGTGGACAGCGGATAGTAGATCATGGGCTTGTCGTAGACCGGCAGCAGCTGTTTGCTGGTGACCATGGTCAAAGGATAGAGCCGTGTGCCGGCACCGCCGGCGAGAATAATGCCTTTCATACTTGTGCACTCCTTTTTTCTTATAAAAAGATGTGCAGCTTAATTCAAAGCGGAGCTGCGTCCGCTGTAAACGATTTTAGGTCTGCCGCGTCCGCATTTTTGCAAAAGACGATGGCAGTACACTTTATTTTACTATGAAAATACAGAAAAAGCAAGAAAGAACGGCTCTTCCAGAAAAAATTCTCTGGCAAAGCCGTTCCTGTATTTTTCTTTGGCAGCACTCAGTCTGCTGCTTCCGGCTGCAAAAAGTTATCCAGCCATGCCGCAAAGGTGTAGCGTTTTTCCACTGCTTCCGGCAGCGGCTGATACGCCGCCTGCAAAAAAGCAGGCAGCTTTTCCTGCGCACCCGGCTCCCAGACAAGGACGTTGCACGGGTGATACAGCGGGGTCTCGCGGATCGCAGCGTTGTTCGTGATCAGCTTTTTGTGATAGAACATTGCCTCCAGCGCCCGGACCGTAATGCCCACCTGCCGGCTCTGCACCACCTCCACCACAATGTCGCTCTGGATGGTGTGCTGCAAAAACGCTTCGTAGGGCAGTCCTTTTGTCTTGATCCACGCGGCGTCCTCTGCCGCATACCGCCGGAGCGGCTCGCTTACCAGACAGAAATCTGCGGCAACGCCCTGCCTGCACAGCGCCTCCCGCATTTCCTTCATCACGGGATAGCGCCCTTTATCGACACAGGCCGAAAACGCCGTAAGACCGGCTTTGCGGTCTGCGTTTTCCCGGACGGGCAGGGCCTCCGGCGCAAAATAGAACTGCTCGTTCAGCTTCCAGCCAAACTTTTTTGCATCTACTGCATCAAACGTCCAGTTTTCGCACCGGCGGCGCAGCGGAGCATTTCCGCGCAGCCATGTGTGATTGGTGATATTCCAGTTCCAGAGCACCAGCTTTGTCCGGCTCGGGTCGATGCGTTTTTTCAGGTACAGAAACAATGCCGGTTCCTCAAACAGCACGATCAGCCGGTACTGCGCCAGATAGCGCGGCGTAAGCTGCCGGAGCTGCAGTGGCCGCAGCACGCTCAGGCCGTATTTTTCCCGGCGGAAATCGCAGATCGGCAGCACCGTGCAGCCGCATTCCTGCATTTTCCGGTTGTAAAAACGCTCAAATCCATTTGTATCCAGCTTGATCAGCAGCACTTCACTCATCTTCATGGCAGTACCTCCTTTACCACGCAAAGCCCCACTTGGAAAAATAGCGCATCAGGCTGCGCAGCTGCCACAGAAAGGGCTTCAGGCTGCGGTGCGCCGCGCGGTGCCATGCGTGGATGGCGGTGTACTGGGGCACCAGATACGCCTTGCCCTGCGTGCGCATCTTCTGGGTGAGGTCGGCGTCCTCCACATACATGAAGTAGCCCTCGTCAAAGCCGCCCACGGCCTTGAAGGCGGCAGTGTCCACCGCCGAAAAGCTGCCGGTGCAGAATTCGATCTCTGTGGGCTGGGTCAAATCCTTGTCTGCCATCAGGTAGCGGTCATTGTACTTTGCCCAAAAGCGCAGACAGGGCAGCTGACGGTAGGCCATGGCGCGCACATTGCACCGGCGCAGCGGCAGCTGCTGGGGTCTGCCGTCCGGGAAGGTCAGCCCCGGGCGGGTCATCACCACGCCGGGGTGCGCCGCCATCCAGTCTGCAAGGTCGCTCAGGGTGTCTGCAGTCAGCTGGATATCCGGGTTCAGGATAAAGTGCACCCGGCTGTGCAGCAGCGAGAGCACCGTGTTGTGCCCGGTGCCGAAGCCGCCGTTCTCCAACCGGCAGAGCACCTGCACCGTCTGCCCGGGGACGGTGCGCAGGGTGCCGTCCTTGGCGGCGGCGGTCAGCCGCTGGCCGCTGCCGTCCGGGCTGGCGTTATCCACCAGATACAGCGTGAGCGGGTAGCGGCGGGTGCAGTCCAGTACGGTCTGGGCGGCTCTGATTGCCTCCTCTGCGCCGTTATACACCACGATACAGGCCGAAAGCTCCATCTGCGTTCCCCCTTTCAGTTCGGTTTGGGTCAAAGGCTCACTCCAGCGGCTTGATGTCAAAGCTGAAGTCCTCCTTCATCAGGTCAAAGTTGGGGTTCATGCAGGGGTCGCCCGCAGCCAGCTGCTTTGCCCACCGCTTCTGGAACCGCTCCACCTCAGAGGCAAAGCGCTTGCGCTTAACCGGGCTTTCGTCCAGCCCGCGGCTCTTGCTCTCGTAGTGGTACAGCTGGGCAAAGGGGGTGAACACGTTGGTGTAGCCGGCCTCCCGCACGCGGACGCAGAAGTCCACATCGTTGAAGGCCACGGCAAAGCTCTCGTCCAGCCCTTCCACCTGCTCGTATACGTCCTTGCGCACCATCAGGCAGGCGGCGGTCACGGCGTACACGTCCTGCGCGTAGGAGAGCCGTCCCATATAGCCGGGGTGCCCCACGGGGAAGTTCTTGTGCATGTGCGCCGCCAGCGTCAGGAAGCCGAAGCCGATGCCCGCGTGCTGGATGGTGTTGTCCGGGTAGAGCAGCTTTGCGCCCACGCAGCCCACCCGGTCCTGCTGGGCGTACATGACCATCTCCTCCATCCAGCGGGGCGAGATGACCTCGGTATCGTTGTTGAGCAGCAGCAGATACTCACCGGTGGCAGCCCGTGCGCCAAAGTTATTCAGGGCGCTGTAATTGAAGCCGGTGCCCTGCCATGTGAGCACATGCAGGGTGTCCGGGTGCTCCTTTTGCAGCTGTTCGTAGCAGCGGAAGGTGGCAGGCTCCTTGCTGTTGTTCTCGATGATGATGATCTCAAAATCCGGGTAGGTGGTCTTGCGGTAGATGGACTCCACGCACACCCGCAGGTCGCCCGAATGGTCGCAGCTGGGGATCAGCACGCTGACCCGCCCGGGCTTTGTGATGGTGTAATCGGTCTTGTAGAAGCCCGGGGTGTTGGGCACCATGGTCACTGCGTCCACCGGCACGCCCATACGGTCGTAGTGGGCGCGCAGCGCCTTCATGGCTGCTTCCAGACAGTAGGTCTTGGCGGAGATGTTACTGGCTACGCTTGCCGGGCTGGAACGCCAGTAGTACAGCAGATGCGGGATGTGCACGATCTTTTCCGCCTGCTCGGTCAGGCGCAGGTAGAGGTCGTAGTCCTGACTGCCGTTGAACTCTGCCCGCTCGTCGCCGCCCACCTTTGCCAGCAGCGCCGCGCTGAACACGCTCAGGTGGCAGATATAGTTGTTGGAGCGCAGGTTATCCAGCATATAATCCGGCTTGAAGTGGTAGACCGTCAGATGGTCGATGTCCCCTTCAAAGGTCACTTCGTCCGTGTACACAAAGTCCGCGCCCTGCTTGGCAATGGCCTCCGCCACATACCACAGTGCGCAGGGGTGCAGGATGTCGTCATGGTCCAGCAGGGCGATATACTCGCCGGTGGCAAGGGCAAAGCCCTGATTGGTGTTGCCCGCAATGCCCTCGTTGCTGTCCAGTTTCCGGTAGCGGATGCGGCTGTCGGTGCGGGCGCGCTCCTGCACGAGGGCACCCACGTCCGCGTCCTGTCCGGCATCCACCATGCACAGCTCCCAGTTGCGGTAGGTCTGGTTCTGCACCGAGTCCAGCAGCTCCACCAGAAAATCGTGGGGGGTGTTGTACAGCGGCACCACAATGCTGATGCGCGGTGCAGCGGGCTGGTCTGCGGCCTGTTTTACCAGCAGCTCCACGTCCGCAAAGCGGTCGGCGGGCATCGCCTTGCCCGGGAACAGTTTTTTGTACTCTTTTTTGGCCTTGGCCTGTGCCTTTACGCCCGCAAAGCCCACCCGGCGCAGGGTGGCAAAAAAGACAAACAGCGGGAAGGTACGCCACAGCTGACGGCACTTGCTTACCAGATACCGCAGCGGCCAGCTGGCCTTCCAGAAGGTGGAGTTGACCACGCTGTTCAGGGTCTTTTCCAGGTTCTGCTCATGGCTGCGGCTCAGGGAAAGGTCGCTGCGCAGCCGTTCCAGCTGGGCAGACTGCTCCGCGGCGGTGCGCTCCGCCAGCAGGGTGCGCTCCCGCAAAATGTCCAGCTGCTGCTCGTAGCCGTTTTCCAGCTCCGGCAGCTCCGGGGCGTCCATGCGGCAGAACAGCGCGGTCAGCTGCTCCTTGCCGTGGTCCTTCCATGCAAGCTCCCGGCAGAAGCCCTGTGCAGCAAGCTGCTTTGCGCAGTCTGCCATGCCGGCGTACTCGCCGCACACCAGCAGCACCTTTTCGGCCTGTACGGCGGGCAGACTGACCCACTGGGGGTCTGCCACCACCAGCAGCTCCGGGGCGCTTTGCACCACCGCAGTGTTCATTTTACAAAAAGCTTTTTCCAGCAGCCCGCTGTCCTCCAGCACCTGTACGCTGCGGGGAGCCAGCTCCCGCACGATGCGCTGTGCCAGTGCACGGCAGCGCTCGGCGGCCTCCTGATTTTGCTTTTCCTGATCCAACTCCATGCTGATACTCCAATCCGTGCGTTTTTCCACGCAGTTATGTTTCCCGTTCATTTTTCACAAACGGATATAGTATACCAAATCCTGCGGCGTTTGAGAAGGTATTTCCAAAATTTCAGTCAAACACATTCAGCGGAACAGCCCCGCCAGCCAGCCGAACAATCCGCCGCTGCGGGTAGTGCGGGTACGGATCTGCGCCCCGGTGTAGTAGTGCTGCAAAATTTGCTTGTAATTCATGCCCTCCTCGGCGGCGTAGCCCACCGCGCCGCACTGGCTCATGCCCACGCCATGACCAAAGCCGTAGTAGGTCATGCAGGGGGTGCCGTTTGCGTCTGCGCCAAAGTCAAAGCAATAGCGGGAGGAAACGAACTGGTTGATGTACCGATAGCTGCGCCCGTTGGACACCAGCGTATTGTACTGCACAAAGCCGCCCAGATCCTTGTGGGTGGTGTCGGCGCTCTGGTAAGGCTCGCCGGTGCGGCTGTCGTTGTATTCTATATAGGTATAGTCCTTGCCGATCACCCGGCGCAGCAGGTTGTGGTACTGCTCCTCGTAGGGGCTTTCCACGCTTTGCAGGTAGGGCACATCCGTGCCCCACGCGTCCAGGCTGGCGCAGGTGCCGTACACGCCGGTCTGGGTGTTGTAGCCCGCACTGGCCGACCATACCGCGTCGCACACGCTGCCGTTGTACACCAGCACCTCATCCTTGACCGCCTGCACCGCCTTGCGGATGGCGCTGCGGGTGGAGGACGGGATCTGGCTGACCGGGGTGTAGATCAGCGCATTGGCAGACGAGCCGTACTGCTTGTGGTATTCCAGATAGGAGTGCACCGCCACCGCCTGCGCCTTCCACGCTTGCTGCGCGGCGCTGGCACTGACGTAGCTGCCAATGGAGCCAAGCTCAGTGTAGGTGATGCCCACCAGACAATCCACAAGATCCAGCGTGACGTTGCGCTTGAGCCCCTGTCCCTTGATGTTCAGGTAGGGCATGGTGATCTTATCCTTGGAGCCAAACAGCCAGCTGAGACAGTTTTCGTCCTCTGCGGGGATCAGGGTAGTATCGGCCCCGCCGATGGTGGTGGCAGCCGAAGCCGCTGCCGCCGGGATGCAGACGCACAGCACCGCCGCCAGCAGAAAAGCCGCCGCGCGGCGGGCAAAAGAATGCAGATGTTTCAAAGTCCGGTTCCCTCCTTGTGGGCATATTTTACGTTTTGATATGACCTTAGTGTAGCACAGCCCGCGCCGCCGGGCAAGAACCGGAGTTATGTATTTTGCGCCGGGCGGGAGGATTTGAGAAAAGCTGCAAAACTCCCTCTTGATTTTACCCATAGAATCCGGTATAATAAAAGCCGTTCAAAAACACGCGCCGGTGTGTCGGAATGGCAGACGAGGGGGACTCAAAATCCCTTGTGCTAATAACACGTGTGGGTTCGACCCCCACCACCGGCATAAAAAG
>CAKSZE010000059.1 GCA_934525325.1 uncultured Faecalibacterium sp. | reverse complement strand
CGCAAGCAGACCCTCACCTCCGGCGAGCGTTACATCACGCAGGAGCTGAAGGAGCTGGAAAGCAAGATCCTTGGCGCACACGAGCGGCTCATCTCGCTGGAACGCCGCCTGTTTGACGAACTGCTGGAAAGCATCGGTGCCCAGCTGGACCGTATCCAGCGCACCGCCAACGCTATCGCCCAGCTGGATGTGCTGGCTGCGCTGGCGCAGGTCGCAGCGGAAAATAACTACTGCCGCCCCGTGGTGGATGACAGTGATGTACTGACCATCACCGAGGGACGTCACCCCGTGGTGGAGCAGGTGCTCAAAGGCAGTATGTTCGTGCCCAACGATACCACCCTCAACTGCACTACCGACCGCTGCCTGATCATCACCGGCCCCAACATGGCAGGTAAATCCACCTATATGCGTCAGAATGCCCTCATTGCCCTGATGGCGCAGATCGGCTCCTTTGTGCCGGCTGCCAGCTGCCATGTGGGCGTGGTGGACGCCATTTTTACCCGCATTGGCGCATCGGACGACCTTGCCGCAGGTCAGTCTACCTTTATGGTGGAGATGACTGAGGTGGCCGAAATTTTGAAAAACGCCACCGCCAAAAGCCTTGTGGTGCTGGACGAGATCGGCCGCGGCACCTCCACCTTTGACGGCATGAGCATCGCCCGCGCCGTGGTGGAGCATATTGCAGACCCTGCCAAGGGTCTGGGCTGCAAGACCCTGTTCGCCACCCACTACCACGAGCTGACCGAGCTGGAAGGCACCGTGGAAGGTGTGAAAAACTACAACATCGCGGTCAAAAAACGCGGCGAGGACATCACCTTCCTGCGGCGCATCGTGCGCGGTCCCGCCGACGACAGCTACGGCATCGAGGTGGCAAAGCTGGCCGGTCTGCCCGGCAGTGTGACCCGCCGCGCCCACGAAGTGCTGCGCACGCTGGAGGCCTCTGCCCCTAAAAACAAGGTAGAGCAGATGGATTTTGACGCTTTGCAGGAGTACAATTCCCCAGCAGTACCCAGCGAGATGATGGAAAAGCTGGAAGCCGTGGATGTGGAAACGCTTACTCCCATTGAAGCGCTGAACTTTTTGTACGAGCTGAAAAAGACCCTCAAGGGCAGCCTGAACGGCTGACCGTAAAAATCAACCACAGGGGAGGGAAAAGACCATGGCAGTCATCCATGTACTGGATAAGCATACCGCTGAATTGATCGCTGCCGGTGAGGTGGTAGAGCGCCCGGCATCGGTGGTCAAGGAGCTTTTGGAAAACTCCATCGACGCCGGTGCAACGCAGGTCACTGTAAGCATCGAGTCCGGCGGCGTAAAGCTGATCGAGATCAGCGATAACGGCACCGGCATTGATGCCGAGTATATCCCGACGGCTTTCATCCGCCACGCCACCAGCAAAATCGAAAAGCCGGACGACCTGAACAGCATCCACACGCTGGGCTTCCGCGGCGAAGCACTGGCTTCCATTGCCAGCGTAGCGCGGGTAGAACTGCTCACCCGCACCGAGGTGGACGAGTTTGCCACCTGCTACCGCATCGCCGGCGGTGAGGAGCAGGGCAGAGAACCTGCCGCCCGCGCCGTGGGCACCACCATCCGGGTGCAGGATCTGTTCTACAACACCCCCGCCCGCATGAAGTTCCTCAAAAAGGACTCCAGCGAGGGAACCTTTGTGGCAGATAACGTGGGTCATGTGGCGCTCAGCCACCCGGAGGTCAGCGTCAAATTCATCCGGGAGGGCAAGCTGCAATACGTCACCCCGGGCGATGGTCAACTGCGCAGCGCTGCCTATGCGGTGCTGGGGCGGGAGTTCAGCCGCGACCTCATCGAGGTGCACTCCGAGGAAGGACTGTACCGGGTCACCGGCCTGATCACCCCGCCCAAGAGCTGCCGCGCAAGCCGAAGTATGCAGCATTTCTACATCAATGGCCGCTATGTGCGCAACCGCACCATCATGGCGGGCATGGAAATGGCCTTTAAGGGCACGACCATGCAGGGCAAGTTTCCGGGCGGCATCCTGCTGCTGGAAATGCCCACCGACCTTGTGGACGTCAATGTCCATCCTGCAAAGATCGAAGCCCGCTTTGCCCGGGAAAACGACGTGTTCGATGTCGTTTATCATGCGGTCAAGCTGGCGCTGGCACAGCCCGGCACCGGAGAACGCCGCTTTACCTTTGAAGCGGGCAAAAATGAGAAAACCGAAAAAGAAAACGATGATAAGAACGAAAATGCTGTAAAGGATAATTGCTTTACGGGACTTTCTGCCGTCATTCCGGGTCAGGCAGACCCCGGCACACTGCCTGCGCAGCGCTGGGAAGCCCCGCAGCCGCAGCGCCCCGCTGCTGCACCGGTGCAAACCCCGGCTTTTGCGGCAGATACCCCGCCGGTACAGCCCGCACAGCCTGCCCGCACGGCTGCTGCCGTGCCCTCGTGGCGGCAGCCTGCCCCTGCGGAGGACATTCTGGATCCGGTGGTCACTCTCCACAGCCCGGAAAAACCGGATGCAACGGATGTCCAGCCTGCGCCGCAGCCCTTCCGGGCAGCAGCCGGTGAGGCGCAGCTGGATGTGCACCCGGAAACGGACGCCGCAGCCGACCCGCTGCTGGATCACATGGCGGCATGGAACACCGTGCCCGCTGCCCCGGAGATCGAAGTTGCTTCAGTACCCTATCAGCCGGAGAAACCCGCGCAGCCGGAACAGCCGGAGCAGCTGGGCTTTGATGTACCGCAGGGAGAAGAGCCGCTGCGGTATGTGGGCGAGGTGTTCCGCACCTATATTCTGGCAGAACGGGGAGACGAGCTGTGCCTGATCGATAAGCACGCCGCCCACGAGCGTCAGTTGTACGAAAAGCTTGCCGCCAACTACGGCAACGTGCCCAGCCAGCTGCTGTTGCAGCCCGCCGCCATCGACCTTTCCGCAGAGGAAAAGCAGGCACTGCTGGAAAACCAGCCCCTGCTGGAAAACGCCGGTCTGGACGTAGCCGATTTTGGCGGCAGCACCGTGCTGCTGCGCGCCGTGCCTGCGGACGTAGAGCCGCAGAACGCCGAGGACTTGCTGGTAGAGATCGCCGACCGCCTGCTCAAGGGCAGCCGGGACGCGCTGAACGAGCACACCGAGTGGGTGCTGCACTCCATCTCCTGCCGTGCCGCCATCAAAGCGGGGGACAAGTCCTCCCCGCAGGAGCTTATGGCACTGGCCGAGAAGATCCTCTCCGGCGAGGTGCCGCCCTTCTGCCCGCATGGACGTCCCTGCGTGCTCAAGCTTACCCGAAAGGAGTTGGAAAAGCAGTTTGGACGCATCGTGTAATACAAAACTCGCCGTGGTGGCTGTGGTAGGCCCCACCGCCACCGGCAAAACTGCGCTGGGCGTTGCGCTGGCGCAGCAGTTCTCCGGCGAGGTCATCAGCGCCGACTCCATGCAGATTTACAAAGGTCTGGATGTGGGGACCGCCAAGGTCACCCCGCAGGAGACTTGCGGCATCCCGCACCACGGCGTGGATATCCTCACCCCGGAAAAAACCTTCAGCGTGGCGGATTTCACCGCGCTGGCAGGGGAGTATATCCGGGATATCACCGCCCGGGGTCATCTGCCGCTGCTGGTAGGCGGCACCGGGCTGTATGTGCAGAGCCTTTTGTACGGGGTGCGCTTCACCGCCGAAAAAGCCCCGGACGGCCTGCGCGAGCAGCTGACGGCTGAACTGGAAGCCATCGGCCCGGAAGCTATGTATGAAAAGCTAAAAGCGGTGGACCCGGAAGCTGCCGCTGCCATCCACCCCAACAATAAGGTGCGGGTGCTGCGGGCGCTGGAGCACTACCACGCCACCGGTAAGCGTCTCAGCGAGCAAAAGGCCGATTCGCTGCCGCCGGAGCGCCCCTACCGCAGCCTTGTGCTGGGGCTGGATTTCCCGGACCGTGCAGCGCTGTACCGCCGCATCGACCAGCGGGTGGACAAAATGCTGGAAGCCGGGCTTTTAGCCGAGGCGGAATACGTCTGGCGCAACCGCGAAGCCTTCCGCACCGCCGCACAGGCCATCGGCTATAAAGAATTTTTTCCGTATTTTGAGCAGACCGCCGCACTGGATGCCTGCACCGAGAAGCTCAAGCAGGCATCCCGCAACTACGCCAAGCGCCAGCTGACATGGTTCCGCCACATGGACGGGGTCACATGGCTGGACGCCGGAGCAGCAGACGTGCGGCAGACCGCCCTGCGTCTGACCCAAGACTTTTTATCGAAAGGATGATCCTTATGCCGGAAACCCCTCAGGAACCGCGCCACAAGCTCTCTGCGCTCACCACGCTGGCGGTCGTGATGGCCACCTTTTTGCTGGCGGCGGCAGCGTATGTCTGCTGGCAGGCGGCGCACATCCTTTTCCCCCAGAACGTCTACGAAACGGCGCTGCCCATCACCATCTCCGATACCATTGAAGCGGACGGTGTGCTGCTGTTTGACGAGACCTGCATTTCCGGCAGCGGCAATCTGGGCTACCTTGTCTCGGACGGCGAACGGGTGTCGGCGGGCACTGCCGTTGCAGAGCTGTATACCGATGCCAATCAGGCGGTGCTGCGCCAGCAGCTGACCCAGCTCACCAGCCAGATCGACCTGCTGCAGCGCTCCCAGAACACTGCGGCTACCCAGCTGGACGGCCTGCTCAAGGAGCGCTCCGGTGCGCTGTATGACCTGCTGGATGCTCTGGACACCGCCCGTTACAGCGATGTGGACGGCAGCGCCGATGCCTATCTGCTGGCGCAGAACAAGCTGTGGATCACCACCGGCGATACCGCCGGCTATGCGGATCAGATCGCGCTGCTTGCCCAGCAGGCACAAACCGTACAGGCACAGCTGGGCAACCCCACCCAGATCCTCGCACCCACCACCGGCTACTTTGTCCGGGCCGCCAGCAGCGGACGGCTGAACGCCGGTGCTGCGGACATTCTGGCGCAGAGCCCGGAGCAGCTCAAGGCCTATCTGGACTCTGACCCCGAGATGCCGCTGGATGGCTGCGTAGGCAAGCTGGTGGCCGGGTTCAGCTGGCAGTACGCCGGGGTGTGCTCGGCAAAGCAGGCGGAAAAGCTGCTGGGCTCGGACGGTAAGCCCCTGCGCACGGCGGTGGAGATCAGCTTTCCCGGTCAGAGCGACGCCGCCTTGCGTGCTACCGTCACTGAGGTGACCATTGATGCGGAAAAGGATGTTGCCCGCTTTGTGCTGCGCTGCAACTCCATCAACGGCGATGTGCTGTGTCTCAACCACGCCCGCGCCCGCATCAGCACCGGCGAGAGCACCGGCCTGCGGGTGCCTGCTGCAGCGGTGCACTACCTGAAGGAGGACGGCACCGAGGCCGAGACGCAGGGCGAAAACTATATCCCCGGCGTGTACGTCAAGTACGGCAACATCGCCCGCTTCTGTAAGATCGACCCCGTGGATGCTGACCATCCGCTGGTCACGGAAGGGGATTACATCCTTGTTTTGCCCAAGGGAACGGACGGTTCTGTCAGTCAGGTAAGGCTTTATGACGAAATAATCGTCTCGGGACAAAATTTATATGACGGAAAACTTTTGTAGTTATTGACATCTGCTGAAAAAAATCAGATAATAGTAAAAGCTATTTGCATTCTTTTTGCAAAGAACGCCAGGCAGCCGGGCGCTGCCCGAATGAAAGGAGCAGATAATTATGTCTTTGCTGGATAGCATTAAGAAGGGCCTGATGGGCGAAGGGGACGAGTACGAGGACCAGTACATCGACGACGGCCCCCAGATGGTGAACAACAACAGCGGCGTCGGCATCGGAATGGACGAAGAGACCGAAGAGCCTGCCGAGGGCACCAGCAAGAAGAACAAGGTGGTCAACATCCATGCCACCACCCAGCTCAAGGTGGTGCTGGTCAAGCCCGAGCGGTTCGAGGATGCCAGCACCATTGCCGACCATCTGAACAACAAGCGTACCGTGGTGCTGAATCTGGAGTCCACCAACAAGGAAGTTTCCCGCCGTCTGGTGGACTTCTTGTCCGGCGTGGCTTATGCCAACAACGGCCAGATCAAGCGTGTAGCCAACAGCACCTTCATCATTACCCCGTACAACGTGGATATCATGGGTGATCTGCTGGACGAGCTGGAGAACAATGGCGCATTCTATTGATCCGGTAGCCGGTGCGGTGCGGGGCTATGTGCCCGCTCGCAACGATGAGGAACGCTACCTTATGCGGCATATCGAGGATCTTGCCGATGCGGCTTTTTCCCGTGGCATAGCCCGGTACTCTGCGTTCCTCAGCGACCGGGAGCAGGATCTTGCCCGGGCGGCACTGGGGCGTGCCGGTGTGCGGGACGGCTGGCGTTTTGACGGCGGCTGGCCCGAGGCCGAGCGCAGGGTGCTTTGTCTGGAGCCGGAGTACAGTTACGGCGAGTGTCCGGTGCGCTGCGTACAGCTGCAATGCCGGGCACTGCCCGGTGCAGTGCTTCCGGCGCACAAGGACTATCTGGGCAGCCTGATGGGGCTTGCCCTCAAGCGCGAAGCACTGGGCGATATCCTGCTGCCTGCCGATGCGCCGGGTACAACCTATGTGTTCGCGCTGGAACCGGCGGCAAAACTCATCTGCCGGGAGCTGTGTCAGGCGGGACGCACCGAGGTGTCCACCCGTCTGTTGGAGCCGGACGAGATCCCGGCTTTCCCGGCACCGGAGCGTCAGCTGCTCACCGCTACTGTGTCCTCCCTGCGGCTGGACGCGGTACTTTCTGCCATGCTGCACGTCAGCCGCGGCACCGCTGCGGAGCTGATCGAGGCGGGCAGGGTAGAGATCAACCATCTGCCGGTAGAAAAACCCCATGCCCCCGTATACGAGCAGGATGTGTTCACCGTGCGCGGCAAAGGCCGCTTCCGGCTGACTGCATTGCCCGGGAAAAGTAAAAAAGATCGTTCGATCATTGAGTTCTTTCAATATTAAAAGCTATGGGAGGAAATAACTATGCTGACTCCGCAGGATGTCCGCTCTGTACAATTTGAAAAAAACCTCCGCGGCTACCGTACAGAGGACGTGGACCGTTTTCTGGACAAGGTCGAGGAGCAGCTGCAGCAGAACGATGCGCAGGCAGAGCAGCTGCGCAAGCAGATCGCAGATCTGACCGCAGAGAACCAGAAGCTCAAGGGCGAGCTGCAAAGCTTTGAGGCTGACGGCGATATGCTCAAGAGCGCGCTGATCAACGCCCAGCGCATGGGCGAAAACGTGATCCGCGAAGCGAACCAGAAGGCAGAGGAAATCATCCACCGCGCAAACCTGCGGGGCGATGATATCATCCGCGACGCCAACGAGCTGCTGCAAAAGGCAAGCGACCGTGCAGACGAGATCGAGAACGAGGCCAACGAGAAGCGTCTGGCCGAGGAGCGGGAGTACGACCGCGTCCGTCTGGAGGTCACCCGCTTCAAGTCGGATGTGCTCAATTTGTACCGCAGCCATGTGGAGTCTTTGAGCCGTCTGCCGGAGTTCCAGAAGGAAACCAAGGACGCTGAAAAGGACGCCCCCGCACAGGACGCAGAGCCTGCGCAGGAAGCTGCCGCAGAGCAGCCCGCCGCACAGCCCGAGACTGCCCCTGCAGCCGATGCCGCAGCAGCCCCGGCACAGCAGCCTGCCGCTAAGGCTGCCGAACCCACCGAAACCACCGAACCTGCCGCCTCTGCCGATGACGACAAGGCGGCTGACAGCAGCGAGGATTTCTGGGCAAAGGACGAAAGCCAGCTCAAGCTGGACCCGCCTCCTGCTGATATGAAGCCGGACGAGCCGGACTATGACGCTTTTCAGGGCGTAAAGTTCAGCGAGTAAGGCACCCAACGCAAAAATAGAGGAGAGTGTAAACCATTGGCTAAGAACAAATCGCAGTACGACAGTACGTTGAATCTGCCCAAGACCCTGTTTGAGATGCGCGCCGGTCTGCCCAAAAAGGAACCGGTCATGCTCAAGGACTGGGACGACAACGACCTGTACAACCAGCTCATGAAGCACAATGAGGGCAAGCCCCAGTTCATTCTGCACGACGGCCCTCCGTATGCAAACGGCAACATCCACATGGGCACCGCCCTGAACAAGATCATCAAGGATATCATCATCCGCGAAAAGAACATGGAGGGCTATCAGGCTCCCTATGTGCCCGGTTTTGATACCCACGGCCTGCCCATTGAGCTGAAGGCTCTGTCCTCGGTCGGCGATAAGAAGAAGGACATCTCCAAGTTGGAGCTGCGCCAGATCTGTGAAAAGTTTGCCACCGAGCACATCGACATCATGAGCGACCAGTTCAAGCGTCTGGGCGTCATCGGTGACTTCGAGCACCCCTACCTGACCCTGAAGCCTGAATTTGAGGCACGTCAGATCGAGATCTTCGGCGAGATGGCCAAGAAGGGCTACATCTACAAGGGCTTGAAGCCCGTGTACTGGTGCCCGGACTGCCGCACCGCACTGGCAGAAGCCGAGATCGAGTACGGCGAGGATGACTGCGATTCCATCTTTGTACGCTTCCACGTCTCGCAGGATCCCAACGGTGTTCTGGCAAAGTACGGCATCCCCATGGATAAGACCTACTTCGTCATCTGGACCACCACCACCTGGACCCTGCCCGCCAACGAGGCGATTTGCCTGAACGGTCAGTTCGAGTATTCCTTCGTCAAGATCGGCGAGGAGTACCACATCATGGCCACCGATCTGGTCAAGAGCGTTATGGACGCCTGCCACATCGAGAACTACGAGATCGTGGGCGAGCCCGTTTCCGGCGCTGAGTTCGAACTGATGCGCTATAACCACGTCTACCTGCCCAAGGAGGGCTGGGTCATTCTGGGTGACCACGTCACGCTGGAAAGCGGTTCCGGCTGCGTGCATACCGCAGGCGGCCACGGCGTGGACGACTTCAACGTCTGCCAGAAGTATCCGCAGGTGCCCATCACCGTGCCCGTGGATGACGGCGGTTACCTGACCGAGTTGGCCGGTAAGTACGCCGGTCAGCGCGTGTGGGCAGCCAACAAGACCATTCTGGCCGACCTGACTGCTTCCGGCGCTGTGATGGGTCAGGTGCACATCAAGCACCAGTACCCCCACTGCTGGCGCTGCCACAACCCCATCATCTTCCGCGCTACCGAGCAGTGGTTCTGCTCCATCGCCAAGTTCCGCGAGGACGTGTACAAGGCTATTGATACCGTTACCTGGATGCCGGATTGGGGTCACGACCGCATGACCGGTATGGTGCGCGACCGCAACGACTGGTGCATCAGCCGTCAGCGCACTTGGGGCGTGCCCATCCCCGCTTTCTACTGCAAGAAGTGCGGTACCTACCACATCACCGATGCTACCATCAAGGCTGTCAGCGCCCTGTTCCGCAAGGAAGGCTCTGACGCATGGTATAAGTACGATGCCGAGCAGATCATCCCCGCAGGTGAAGTGTGCGAAAAGTGCGGCGCTTCCGAGTGGGAGAAGGACACCGACATCATGGACGTCTGGTTCGACTCCGGCTCTACCCACGCCGCCGTGCTGGACGAACGCCCCGAACTGCATTTCCCCGCCGATATGTATATGGAAGGCGGCGACCAGTTCCGCGGCTGGTTCCAGTCCAGCCTGCTGACCAGCGTTGCAAGCAAGGGTTGCGCACCCTATAAGTCCGTGCTGTGCCACGGCTGGGTCGTGGACGAGCAGGGCAAGCAGATGCACAAGAGCGCCGGCAACGGTGTAGAGCCCAGCGAGATCATCAAGGACTACGGCGCGGATATCATCCGTCTGTGGGTAGCTTCTTCCGACTACACCGTGGACGTGCGCGCCGGTAAGAACATCTTCAAGCAGCTCAGCGAGGCTTACCGTAAGATCCGCAACACTGCCCGCTTCATTCTGGGTAATCTGGACGGCTTTGACCCCAACACCGATTGTGTGGCAGACGACCAGCTGCAGGATATCGACCGCTGGGCACTGGCTGCGCTGGACGATCTGATCGTCAATACCAGCGCAGGCTATGCTGTGTACGACTTCAACAAGGTCTACCACGCTGTGTATAACTTCTGCGTGGTGGCCATGTCCAACTTCTATCTGGACGTCACCAAGGATCGTCTGTACTGCACCAACGGCGCAGCCCGCAAGGCAGCCCAGACCACCATGTACAAGATCCTTGTCGCTCTGGACAAGATCATTGCCCCCATCCTGTGCTTCACCAGTCAGGAGATCTGGGACTTCATGCCCAAGACCGAGGGTATGAACAAGTATGTGGTGTTCGAGCAGATGCCCAAGGCTGGCCAGTACGCCGCCGACGATGCCTTCAAGGCAAAGTGGGCACAGCTGATCGCCGTGCGCGACGAGGTCAAGAAGGTGCTGGAGCAGGCCCGTGCTGAAAAGCTCATCGGCGCTTCTCTGGAAGCTTCCGTCACCCTGTACTGCAACGATGCCGTCTATGACCTGCTGAACAGCATCCCCATGGACGAGCTGGCCGACCTGATGATCGTCTCCCA
>CAKSZE010000058.1 GCA_934525325.1 uncultured Faecalibacterium sp. | reverse complement strand
AAAGCGGAAGGCGATGGTGGTGGTGAGCTGCGGCAGAGCCGCAAGGCGGGCGGCACCGTCGCGGGGCGTTTTCCAGTAGTAGGGGGTCATGGCGAACAGGGCTTCCAGCTGGGCGGCGGGCACGGTGATGGTGCCCTGCACCTCCCGCTCGTCGATGGCGCAAAAACCCGGGTACTCCACCTGCTGCACCGGGTTTTTGTAGGGCTTTTCGTAGAGCACGGCCTTCATCTGGTACAGATGCTCTGCCCCCGGCACAACGTAGATCATGCGCCCGCCCGGGCGCAGCACCCGGCTGAACTCCTCCTGCGCAAAGGGCGAAAAGCAGTTCAGCAGCACATCTGCCCAGCCGGTGCGCACCGGCTGGCTGAAGCTGGATGCCACCGCATACTGCGCGGCGGGCAGCGCCTTTGCTGCCAAGCGCACGGCGGGCTTTGCGATATCGAACCCGGCCAGCTGCAGCGGCTTTTCTGCCGCCGCGAACTGCTGCGCGATGCAGCGGTCGTACCAGCCCTCGCCGCAGCCTGCGTCCAGCAGATGCAGCGGGGCGTCCTTCACGGCGGGCACGCCGTGGGCAAGGCACAGCTCCCCCAGCGCCTGCCCGAAGATGCCGTAGTATCCGGCGTTCAGGAAGGCGCGGCGGGCGGCTACCATCTCCTTGCTGTCCCCGGGGGCTTTAGTGCGCATACTCTGCACCGGCAAAAGATGCCAGTAGCCCTCCCGGGCGCGGTCAAAGCAGTGGCCTTTTTCGCATTTCAGGTCAGTTTCCCCTTGCAGCGCGCCGCCGCACAGGGGGCACTGCCACGGGGCAAAGGCTTCGTTCCGGCTCATACTTCTTCGCTGTGATCCTCAATGGGTGCGGTAGCACCGCCGTGGGCGTCCATATACTCCTCAAAGCTGGTGTACTTCTGCTGGGGCGGGCGGCGGCTGATGAGCATCAGCCCCGGGTCCTCGTCCCGGGCGGCGGCATTGCGGCCGCGGCGGGCAGGCTCGGCCTTGGCAGCGCGGGGTGCGCTGCCGGTGCGGCTCTGGTTCCCGGCATTGCCGCGCTCATTGCGGGCAGGGCGGGCGTTGTTGCTCTGGGCTGCGGGGCGGGCATTGCGCTGCTCACCCCGGTCGCTGCGGTCATTGCGGCGGCTGCCACTGCGGTTTGCATTCTGGTTATTCTGGGGCTCCTGTGCGCTGCGGATAGCAGGTGCTGCCGGAGCGGCAGGGGTCTTGCGTGCCGGGCGCAGCGGAGTAGCCTCCGGGGCGCTGACAAAATGGGGGTCAAACTTGGGCTGGGCGTTGCTGCCCCGGGCGGGGGCGGCATTCTCGCGGCGGGCGCGGGGCGCTGCCGCCTCCTTGGGGGCGTTTGCGCCCCGGTTGTTGGCGCGGCGGTCGTTGCGTGCCCCGCGCTTTGCGTTGCTGTCTTGCATCAGTGTTTCCTCTTTTTTCGGTTTTGCAGGCACCGCGTTCTTTGCGGCCTTCGGCTCCTGCTTCGGCGCGGGCGCAGCTGCCTTTGCAGCTTTTGCGGGCGCAGTTTCGGCCTGTTTTTTCGGCGCTTCGGCCTGTTTTTCTGCTTCGGGGCGGGGCTTTTTGCCGCGCACGGGCAGCACCGGGCGCACCGGGGCGGGCACGCCGTCCCACGGATGGCCGGATACCACCGGGATCTTGCGGCGGTTCAGCTTTTCGATGCCTGCCAGATACTCCTGCTCCTCCGGGGCGCAAAAGCTGACGGCGGTGCCGTCCGCACCGGCGCGGGCAGTGCGCCCGATGCGGTGCACATAGGTCTCCGGCACCTCGGGCAGGTCGTAGTTGAACACATGGGAAAGCTCGCTGATATCAATGCCGCGTGCGGCGATATCAGTAGCCACCAGCACCTTGGTCTTGCCGGATTTGAAATCTTCCAGCGCGGTCACGCGGGCGGTCTGGCTCTTGTTGCCGTGGATGGCGGCGGCGGGGATGCCCTGCTTTGTCAGGTCTTTTGCGATCTTATCCGCGCCGTGCTTGGTGCGGCTGAACACCAGTGCGTTGACCACCGGCGGCTGCAGATTTTTGATGAGCCACGGCAGCAAGAGCTTCTTGTTGCCCTTTTCCACATAGTAAAGGCTCTGCTGGATGCGGTCCACGGTGCTGGACACCGGGTCCACCTTGACAAAGGCGGGCTCGTGCAGAATGCCGGCAGCCAGCTGCTCGATCTCGGTGGGCATGGTGGCGCTGAACATCAGGTTCTGGCGCTGGGCGGGCAGCTTTGCAATGACCTTTTTCACGTCATGGACAAAGCCCATGTCCAGCATCCGGTCGGCCTCGTCCAGCACAAAAATTTCCAAAGCGGACAGGTCGATAAAGCCCTGCCCGATCAGGTCATTCAGCCGTCCCGGGCAGGCGATGAGGATGTCCACGCCCTTTTTCAGCGCTTCCACCTGCGGTGCCTGTCCCACGCCGCCAAAGATGACGGTGCTGCGCAGTTTCAGGTACTTACCGTAGGCTTCAAAGCTTTCGCCGATCTGCAAAGCCAGCTCCCGGGTGGGGGTCAAAATCAGCGCGCGGACGGCGCCCTTGCGGCGGGGTGCATTGGCGGTGAGCCGGTCCAGCATGGGCAGCGCAAAAGCCGCCGTCTTGCCGGTACCGGTCTGGGCACAGCCCATCAGATCCCGGCCAGCCAGCACCGGCGGGATGGCTGCCGCCTGAATGGGCGAGGGGGTCTCGTAGCCCGCTTCCTGCACAGCGCGCAGCAGCGGGGCGGACAGATTCAGTTCTTTAAATGTCATGGTTCTCCTATTATTCTGTGATCTTCCGGCACTCGATGTAGTAGCGCTTTTCCTCCGCGTGTCCCATGCTGAAGGTCTTGCGGGGCAGCACGCCGCCCATCACAACGCCGCGGAACAAATCGCTCTTGGCGAAGGGCGGCATCAAAAACGCCACGGCACCCTGCTTGCACAAAGCACGCACAGCCGGTTCGTCATGCACATAGTCCACCTTTGCCTCCGGGTGGCGTGCGATATAATCCGAAATAAAATCGTCGATGGTGCCCACGGTCAGCGGCTCGGTGGGGTCCTCAAAGCTGAGCACATTGGCCATGTGGGGGCCCGCCAGCGTAAAGGGCTGCTTTTTGCTGTCGCCAAAGCAGCAGCCTGCCATGTTGGAATCGCTCCATGTGATCAGGCTCAGCAGCACGGTGGCGCAGTCCACGTTGAACAGTACCCGGTGGATGGGCTCGATCTCAATAGCCGGGGAGTGCACGTTGCACACCTCTGCCAGACACCAGCGGGCGGGGTGGTTCTCTGCCTGCTCCGGGGTCAGGGTCTTTTTCAGCTCCTCCCAGCAGGCCTTTGCGGTAGCCAGCGAGTGGTTGCCGTCGCCCACCGCCAGCGTCAGCGGGTCGCGGCGGGTGGCATCGGGGTATTTCTTGTCAAATGCTTCCTGACTGCCCAGCACGGTCAGCGCGTTTTCGATCTGCGCGATGAGGGCGGGGTCCTCCACCGCCCAGCCTGCCACATGACCGCCGCCCAGCATCAGCTCGCCCTCGTACACCTTGGGCAGGCTGTCCTTGTGGGCGGCAATGGGCTCGATAAGAGTGCAGTCCGGGTCATCCGCCAGCATCATGATGTGGGGCGTTTCCAGCGCAGCGCCGGTGCGCACCTTCATGCGGGGCGGGATGCGGCTTTCCACTGTGCACTCGCTGGGGCGCACGGCGCATTTTTCGCCACGGCGGTAGCTGTAAGCTTCCAAGTCCACACGCCCCACAAGACCCTGCCGCACCCGGCCGCTCTGCTCGGTGCGCTCCACATAGATAAAGCCGTCCACCGCCCGGGTGAGCACGTTTTGGGCGTAATCCTGCATGGTGGCGTGGATCTTTTCCACCCGCGCGTCGGCGTCTCCGTCCTCCAGATACACCTCCGGCAGGATCAGGTTCAGGGTGCTGGGCGCACCGGCTGCGGTCTCTTCTGCCCGCTGCCAATAGCTGCGGTCGCTGGTAAACTGGTCACAGGCAATGCAGCCCCACTGTTCCAGCGGCACCTGCTCCGAAGGCAGCAGGATGTGTGCGGGTGCAAAACAGGTAGTCGGTTTCATAGTCGTTTCCTCCCCTCTCTAAAGGCCGCTTTTCAGCGGAATGCTGCGGTGTCGTGCACCACAACGTGCTGCACACCGGCGTCGGCAGCGGCCAGCTCCAGCGCTGCGCGGCTGTCCGCATCCAGTGCGGTGCTGCTGGTGACCAGCAGGTTCTCCATACCAAGGGACACGCCGGTGGTGCCAAGGGCATCGGTGGCGGCGGTGCACAGGGCGTCCGGGTAGCTGACCCACAGGGTCACGCTGCCCGCAAAGCGGGTCTGCCATGCGGCGATATCAGCGATCAGCTGGGCGGCGCGTCCTTCCCGGCTCTTGCCGCCGGAAGCGCCGAAGTCCTGCTTGCGGGTGATGATGTTGGGGAACTGCACCCCGGTAAGCACCACCTGCTCGTAGCCCATGCCCTGCACCTCCTCAATGAGGTCGCCGACATACTGCACCGCGCTTGCGGCAAAGGGGTTCATCCATGCCTTGCCGCCCTTGGCTGCGCTGACGTTGTCCAGCCAGAGACTGTTTCCATCGTAGTGCACGCCCATGCTGCGGTCGGTGTACACCGACACCGGGTCGGTAAAGGCGGCAAGCTGCGCCGCCGGGATGATGCCCTCCTCCCGCAGGATGGCGGCGATATTGGCCGCATCCACCGGGTTCTCAGTGATGCTTTGCGCAGCAGCTGCCACGCCGGAAGCATAATACACCGTGCCAGCGGCATCCTTCAGGGTGACAAGAGCGTAGTCTGCGCCCTGCTGCTTCAACTGCCGGGCGGCGGCGCGGATGGCGGATTCATCGGTCAGGGCGGTCACATCCAACTCTGCCCAGCTGCCGCCGGTGATGGCCTTGCCGTCCAGCGGCTTTTCCTCTTCCGGCTCCGGTTCAGACGCTGCCTGCGAGGCGGCAGCGCTGCTTGCCGCCGCAGACGAGGCTGCTGCCTCGGCGCGGGAAGCGCTTTCGGCCTCCAAATCCCGGTCCTTGACCACGGTATACCATGTGTGGGTGGCCCAATCCAGCACATGGGGTGCGGCAAACCATGCTGCTGCCAGCACTGCCGCTACCAGCACCGCAATGCCGATGCCGCGCTTGACGCGCATTTCCCGGCTGTAAAAGCTGCGGTGATAATGCTTGACCTTCTGACGTTTATACTTAGCCATGGTATCCTTTCCTCCCTGTCTGCGTTACAGGATGACGGAATGTCCGGTAAAGCCATAGATCGCCAGCGCCAGCACGCCGATATACACCAGCGTGATGGGCAGGCCGCGGAATGCCTTGGGGATAGCTTTGCTGCGCAGGCGGTGGCGCGCCTCGGTGACCAGCAGCACCGCCAGCACATAGCCGATGCCGCTGCCAATGCCAAAACCAAGGCTCTGGCCAAGGGTAAAGGTCTGGGTGCGCTCCACCAGCACCGTGCCCAGCACACCGCTGTTCAGCGCGGCCAGCGGCACGATGCGCAGCAGCTGGCTGCGGCGGGGCAGGCTGCGCAGCAGCCACAGCACCAGGTGCTCTGCCAGACACACCACGGCGATGCTGGCGATATACACCAGCGGGCGCAGCTGGGCGCGGTTATCCAGCGGGGCGATAAACCGCCCGGCAACAAACGCCACGGGTGCTACCAGCACCTGCGTGATGCACAGCATCATGCCGAACAACGCGCTGCTGATGCGGTCGTCCCCCACCAGCTGCACCATGCGGGACACGCCCAGTGCACGGGTAAAGACAGCGTTCTGTGCAAAAATAGCCAGCAGTGCATAGCTGAAAAACACTGCCGAGGTGCTTACAACTTCCTTCACGGTTCGCGGTCCACCTCCTTCTGGTAGTGCACGGTCAGAGTATCCCGCGCTTCCTTTTTCAGATATTCCTTGCGCTTTGCAGCGGCAGCGCGCCAGATGGCGCACAGGATGCCCAGCACGATAAAGCCGCCCGCCGGCATCTTGGCCAGCGGCAGTAGCGCCCAGCGCCCCACCTTGGCACCGAACACGGTGCCAAGGCTGAGCCACTCGCGCAGCACGCCCACCACGAGCAGCAGCAGCGCATAGCCCACGGTGATGCGCACGCCCTTGGAAACGGCCTTGTGCATCGTCTCCTGCACGCGGCCGAAGCGGTAGGTCAAAAGCGGCTCCACCACCAGCATGGGCAGGTAGATGCCAAGGTTCAAAAGACCCGTGCCGAACACAAAATTCAGGATGGGATACGCCGCCAGATACACTACAGCGGCGCTGACTGCGTACAGAATCGCACGGGGCAGCAGCTTTTTTTGCAGCTGCTCCGGGGTAGGCTCCTCGTCCCGCAGGGGCACAAGGCGGCTGAGCAGGCAGGCCAGCACGCGGGAGGGCACCAGCAGCAGCGCCACCGCCGCCGCCAGCATCAGGCCGTTCTGGCCGGTGGTGGCCACGACCACCAGCGGTGCCAGACCCATGCCCTGCATGACCACCGGGTTATTCAGGAACACGCGGTCATGATGGGCAAACTTTTCGGGGTCTTTTAAGATCAACTCCGCAGTACGCTTTTTCATTCCGCAGCCTCCTTTCGTTCGGACGGCAGACGGTGCAGCAGACGGTACAGCCGCTCCTCGGTGCGGTCAATGAGCGCGGACACACTGTTGACCGCCAGCAGCGCAAAGCAGACGCCGGTCTCGTACACGCCAAAATAGCGGAAGCCCATAGCGGCAGCGCCCACCAGTGCGCCGTACAGGATGCGCCCAAGCCGATGGTGGGCGCAGGTGTAGGGCTCGTTGAGCAGGAACACTGCACAGAACAGCATTGCACCGGTGTGCAGCTCGTCCCGGACGCCCTGCAAACGGGGAAGCAGGCTGCTGAAGAGGGTGCTGTCTGCCAGACCCACCTGACGCGGGAAGAAGAAGGCGATGAGCCCGCAGGTGACCAGAAAGCTTACAGATGCGGCGATATGCACGTCCTTTTGGGCCCACAGCACAAGGCCGCAGGCCAGAATGACCAGCGCCGCGCCGGTGCCCATAGGGGCGGCGAACTCGCCCAGCACAACGGCGAAGGCGTTCAGGTTCAGGATACCGCCGCTGCGCAGGGTGTCCTCAATGGTGCTGCTCACCGGCACGGCGGAGGCGTCCCACAGGGGCAGCGGGGTGTAGGGCTGCGGGTAGCGCACCACCTGCTCCGGCCACGATACCGCCGCCACGGCGTAGCCCACGGCAGCGGGGTTAAAGGGGTAGCTGCCGTAGCCGCCAAAGACCTCCTTGCCGATGAGCACGCCCGCCAGCACCGCCACCACCAGCACATAGATGTCCACGGTGGCAGGCATGAGCAGGGCGATGATCAGACTGAAGCTCTCGTTGGAGAGATCTTTATTGGTGTACACCCGATGGCGCAGCAGCGCCACCAGACGGTCGCACAGGTTGCCGGTAAGCAGGGCGATGCCGCACAGCAGCAGCGGACGCGCGCCGTAGAAATAGCAGGCCATGCACAGCAGCGGCACGCACAGCCAGAAAACGTGCTTATAGTACCGGCCGGTCTTTTGCAGCTGCCGCTCCTGCTCCTGGATCAAAGCTTCATCCATATACAGCCCTCCTTACAGGCTGGCCAGCGCGCCCACAGCCGCAGCGGGGTCGGCAGCGCCGAACACGGCACTGCCCGCCACCAGCACATCGGCACCGGCTTCCACGCACAGGGGTGCGGTGGCGGCGTCCACGCCGCCGTCCACCTCCAGCAGATAGGAAAGGCCGCGGGCTTCCCGCTCCGCCTTGAGCCAGCGGAGCTTGTCCAGCGCCGAGGGCATGAACTTCTGCCCGCCGAAGCCGGGCTCCACGCTCATCACCAGCACCAGATCCAGCTGCTCCAGCCACGGGGCCAGCGCCTGGGCCGGGGTGCCGGGCTTGATGGTCAGTCCCACCTTGCAGCCCAGTGCACGCACGGCATTGATGGTAGCCTGAATATCATCTTCGCACTCCAGATGGAAATTATACAGGGTAGCACCGGCCTTGATGAAAGGCTCGGCGTATTGCAGCGGGTGGCTGATCATCAGGTGCACGTCGTAAAAGGCATCCGGCAGTGCCTTGTGCAGGCTTTTGAGCACCGGCACGCCAAAGCTGATGTTGGGCACGAAATGCCCGTCCATCACGTCATAGTGCAGCATCTGTGCACCGGCGTCCAGCACCATACGGCAGTCTGCACCCAGCTTGCCAAAATCAGCAGAAAGAATCGAAGGACTTACGATGGCCATAATATTTCATTACGCTCCGTTATTTTTAGCAATTTTTATCCCATGCGTTGCACGTTTTGCGGGGTTTTCCCGCCCGGAAAATACACAGGCATGGTTACTCTTTAGTTTACATGAAAACGGCCAAAAAATCAAACCCGCAGCTGTTTTTTTCACTGAAAAGTCGTAAATAGCGCAAAAAGTCCATAAGACGAAACTCCCTCAGTCAAAGCCTATCGGCTTTGCCAGCTCCCTCGGGGAGGGAGCCTCTGGCGCTCCCGCAAGCTTTGCGCTTTAGCCGGAAACTTTACCGCCATGCCAAAGGCCCCATCTCAGAGGGGGCTGTCGCCGTAGGCGACTGGGGGAGTTCAGCGGCGTGCGCCCTCTCCGTCACGGCTTTCGCCGTGCCACCTCTCCCAAAGGGAGAGGCAAGAGCACGCCCGGAAAGTTTCTCATTGCGCCTAATACTTTAGCAACGGGCTTTACGGCTTGGCTCCCCCTTCGGGGGAGCTGGCGCGGGAGCGCCTGAGAGGGCGACAACGCCAAAGCAGCCAGACCGCCCGGGCGGGGCAGTCTGGCTGCGGGGTCTTATTCTACCGGCTTCATGCTGGCGGGATCCTCCACCGCGCCGGGCTGACCGGCGGCGTCCGGCAGGCGCTTCATGCCGCCGGGGTTGGGGGAACAGGTGGGCAGGGTGAACACAAAGCGGCACCACTCGCCCTGCTGGCTCTCCACGCGGATCTGCCCGCCAGCCAGATTGACCAGCACCTTGCAGATGTTCAGCCCAAGGCCGGAGCCGCGGGCGTGCAGGCCGCGGGAGCGGTCCTCCTTGTAGAACCGCTCGAACACATAGGGCAGCGCCTCCGGGCTGATGCCCTGCCCGGAGTTCCAGATGGAGATCTCGGCTTCGGGGCCAAGCTTTTCCACGCTGAAGCGGATGGTGCCGCCCGCCGGGGTGAACTTGATGGCGTTGTCCAGCAGATTATACGCCACCTGATGGATCAGGTCGGGGTCGGCGTAGACCAGCACCTTTTCGTCCATGGTCAGGCCTTCCAGCTCGATCATGCCATCATTGATGCGCTGCTCTGCGGCCAGCGCCACGCCGGTCAAAGTCTCCCAGATATTGAACATCCGGGCGTTCACCTGATACTCCCCGCTTTCCAGCTTGGAGAGATCCAGCATATTCTGGATGAGCCGTGCAAGGCGTCCGGTCTCCTCGCTGACCAGCTGCAAATAGTGGTTCTGCATCTCGGGCGGGATAGTGCCGTCCAGAATGCCGTCCACAAAGCCCTTGATGGTGGTCATGGGGGTGCGCAGCTCGTGGGCGATGTTGCCCATGAACTGGCCCCGGGAGTTATCGTTGGACTGGATATTCTCCGCCATCTGGTTAAAGGTGCGGGCAAGGTCTGCCACCTCGCCATCGCCCTCCACGCCCTCCACGCGGACGGAGAGGTCGCCGCCGCCAAAGCGCTGGGCGGCATCGGTGACTTTTTGCAGCGGGTCGGTGAGCTGACGCATCAACAGGCGGGTCAGCACGCTGGCGCACAGCAGCATCACGCAGGCGGACATGAGGAAGTTGGACCAGAACTGCTGCTTGAAGTCGGTAAGCTGCGCGCCGGAGGAGCACAAAAACAGCCAGCCGCTGACCGGGCTCTGCGCATCCGTGGTCTGCACCACCGAGATATAGCTTTTTTCGGTCAGTGCACCGCCCAAATCGCTGAAAGCGTGGTAGTGCTGGGCGTCCGGGTCTGCCACTGCGTTGGCGCGCTGGCAGATATCCAGCGGCACGGTGGCGGTGGTAAGCTTTGCCGGGTCGGAGGCGATGAGCACATTCCCCTGTCCGTCTGTGAAGAACAGATAGGCCTCGGCGCTCTCGCCGATGATCTCCAGCTTGGTGTTCAGCGCGTCCAGCTCTGCGCCCTGCGGCATGGTCTCGCTGTTTACCAGATACTCCGCAGTGCGCTTGGCAACGTTCACCACCTGATCCAGCGTTTCATAGCGATCCTTCGCAAAATAATTCTTGAACAGCACCCACTCCGAGCAGCCCATCAGCACGATGCCCAGCACCATCAGGGTGGACACCATGGAGAAAAAGGCTGTGGAGATACTTTTACGCATTACTGACGCACCTCGAACTTATAGCCCACGCCCCAGACGGTTTTCAGCTCCCACTTATCGGAAGCACCGGCCAGCTTTTCGCGCAGGCGCTTGACGTGGACATCAATGGTGCGGCTGTCGCCGTAGTACTCAAAGCCCCACACCTCGTCCAGCAGCTGGTCGCGGGTGTACACGCGGTTGGGGTGGGA
>CAKSZE010000057.1 GCA_934525325.1 uncultured Faecalibacterium sp. | reverse complement strand
TACGGCGACAAGTACCACGACAGCGATTCCAGCATTGCGGCGCGGTTCATGTTCGAGCACGCCGGTGTCCGGCTGACTCCCTATAAGCCCACCGGACGCCGGGCAGAACTGGAGTTGTAAGCTCCCTCTTGACCTTCCCGATGCAACGTACTATAATAGAATCATAACTTGAATAAATATTCAAGAGTGCTTGCATAGAGAGGGAAATATACAATGGAACTGAAAAATCGCAGCTTTTTGAAGCTATTGGACTACACCCCTGCCGAGATCGGGCAGCTGCTGGAGCTGGCTGCTGACCTGAAAGCCAAAAAGAAGGCCGGTATCCGCCACGACCAGCTGCGGGGCAAGAACATCGCCCTGATCTTTGAAAAGACCTCCACCCGCACCCGTTGCAGCTTTGAGGTCGCCGCCCACGATCTTGGCATGGAGGTGACCTATCTGGACCCCTCCGGCAGCCAGATCGGCAAAAAGGAGTCCATCGCCGATACCGCCCGGGTGCTGGGACGGATGTTTGACGGCATCGAGTACCGGGGCTACGGCCAGCAGATCGTGGAAGATCTGGCCCACTACGCCGGTGTGCCGGTGTGGAACGGCCTGACCAACGAGTTCCACCCCACCCAGATCTTAGCCGACTTCCTTACCATTCAGGAGCATTTCGGCCACTTGAAGGGCATCCACTTCGTTTACTTCGGCGACGCCCGCTACAATATGGGCAACAGCCTGATGGTGGGCTGCGCCAAGATGGGCCTGCACTTTACCGCCTGCGCCCCCAAAAAGTACCAGCCGGATGCCGCGCTGGTGGAGCAGTGTCAGGCCATTGCCGCCCAGACCGGAGCCACCCTCTCCTTTGAGGAGGACCCGGTCAAGGCCGCAAAGGGCGCAGACGTACTGTACACCGATGTGTGGGTATCCATGGGCGAGCCGGTAGAGGTCTGGGCAGAACGCATCCACGATCTGGCTCCCTACCAGATCAATCAGGATCTGATGAATATTGCAGGCCCGGATGCAGTATTTATGCACTGCCTGCCCGCCTACCACGACCACAAAACCACCGTGGGCAAGGAGATGGGCGAACGCTTTGGCCGCGATGCCATGGAGGTGACCGACGAGGTGTTCGAAGGCCCCCAGAGCATCGTGTTTGACGAGGCCGAGAACCGGATGCACACCATCAAGGCGGTCATGGCAGCCACCTTGGGATATCAGGAATAAAGAGATAAGCCCGGAAGTTTCGCAGACCTTCCGGGCTTATTCTTTTCAAAAGTAATTCGCAATCATTCTGTAACTGCATTCTGCAGCTTCAGCACGCCTGCCTGCGTCAGGCGTTTCCGCAGCAGCGCACCCACGATGCAGGACACCACGATCTTGCCCAAGTCCAGCGCAATGAAGGGGTAGACGCAGACGGTCAGCGCATAGCCCAGCTCGCACTGCATCTGGAACACGAACCATGCCGTGCCCAGCACATAGCAGGCGGCATCGCCCAGCACCAGACCCACAGCGGAGACCACCGGGTTGCCCTTGCTCTTTTCAATGAACATACCGCCGATGAAGGCCAGCAGCAGATAGCCCACCAGATAACCGCCGGTAGGGCCTGCCAGCTTGGCAAGACCGGCACCGTAGCCGGAGAACACCGGAATGCCGATGGCGCCCAGTACCAGATAGAGGACCACGCTCAGGGTACCGAACTTCGGCCCCAGCAGCCATGCGGTCAGGCAGATGACAAAGTTTGCCAGCGAGATAGGCACAGCTCCGATGGGCACGGTCAGCGGGCCCAGCACGCACAGCACGGCAGCCATCACAGCGGTGACGGCCATCTGGTAGGTAGTCAGTTTTTTGTCTTTCATAGTCAGTTTTCCCCTCTGTTTTTTCGTTTTGCAAGGCATCTGTGCCCGAGTATACCGCACCGGTGCGCCGCAGGTCAACGGAAAAGTTTGTAAGAGGTTTACAATCAACAGATATATTGTAATCCGTCGAAAAATATGATATTCTAAGAATACGGCGCTGATTGCATAATCGGTGGTCATGCTTTCCCATCCCGCAGCACTGCTTCTTCCTGTACATGGAACGAACCAGCGGCTTGTGGGAGGAGAACTTTTTTGAGCCAAGTCCCCCCAAGCCCTGAAGGCGAAGGGAGGGATGTCAGATGGATCTGTCGGAGATGCTGAACCTGCTGATGGTCATTCTTACGCTGTTGGGATTGATCATCGAGGTGATCCGCCTGACCCTTGAGGTCATGGATAAAGCTTCACAGAAGAAAATCGATGACAACAAAAAAGATTGACCGCCCCAGTCTACCAAACTAGCGGTCAATCTTTTTGACTAATGCGGGATGGAAAGCTGACCTTTGCAGTCAGCGCCCCTTCTGTTTATAGTATAATCGCACCATCGTGTTTTGTCAAGGAGGTCCCCATGGGTGGAGGTCATGTATCGCGGCCGGATTTCGGGATGCCGCAGCCGGATGCGGCGTACCCGCTGACCGAGTTCTATCTGCTGGCGCAGCAGGCGCTGGAAAAAAGCGGCAGTTTTATGCTGCCTGCCCTCTACGCAGGGCTGCACGCCCCTGCCCGGCGCATCTACCGGGAGGAAGCCGCCGGGTATTTACAGCTTGCGGCAGCTCCGGCAGAGGGCTTGACCCGGCTGCTCTCCCCTGCCCGGATGCAGCTTTTATACAGCAGCTTACAGGTGCAGCCGGACGGCACCCCCGCCGCCCTTTTGCTGACCGAGGAGTGCACCCGCCTGACCGTGGCGGTGCAGCTGCTGCCGCCCTTTGTGTGGGAGGACCCGCTGCCGCCGCTGCCGGATGTTCCGGCGGCACTCACCCTGCAATTGACCATGCAGGACGTGATGGCCATCGACACCGCCCCCGCCGCACTGGCACAGAAGCTGGTGCACACCGCCGACGGCAAATGCTGGCTGCACCACCCTAAGGCTGAGACCTTTCTCTCCGAGCGGCTGGCGCTGCTGCAAAGGGTCTATAAACAAGGAGAGGGGCTCCCCTCTTTTCCTTTTTGCGATTCCGTGGTATACTGACCGGTAAACCGGCAGGATATCCAACTCCTGTCGGAGAACGTGGACGTGCCTTGCGGTCCGGTGCGTCCGGCACACAAAAAATGGAAGGATCCGGGTTTTGTTCTGCAATAATCGGGGATGCTGAGCCGTATATTGAGTGAACGTCCCCGTGAGAGCCACAAACATTCCATCGAGAAGCCCGCTTCCGGGCATCCAAGGAGAGTTTATAACAATGGGACAGCTGACCAGAAACGAAGTTTTTACCTTGGCGGTACAGCGTTACAGCGACACCGTCTACCGCACTGCGGTGCATAATTGTCGCTGCACAGCCGATGCTGAGGATGTAGTGCAGGATGTGTTTGAAAAACTGCTGCACTACAACGGCATCTTTGAGAGTGAGGAGCATCTCAAAGCATGGCTGCTGCGGGTGGCCATCAACCGCTGCCGGGACCTGACCCGCGCCGCCCACCAAAAGGACACCGAGCTGGACGAGAACCTGCCCGCCCCCGATGTCCTTGCGGAGGACGGCAGCGTGCTGGATGCCATCCGCACCCTGCCGGAAAACTACCGCAATGCCATCTATCTGCATTACTACGAAGGATACACTGCGGCAGAGATCGGGCGGATGATGGCAGTGCCCACAAACACGGTACTAAGCTGGCTGCGGCGCGCACGGGCACAGTTACATACGATGCTGAAGGAGGAGATCGAAGATGAGGTGGTATGAATATAAGATGGAGGTCGATGACCTGACTGCCCCGGACGATCTGAAGGCAAAACTACTGGCCATGACCGACACCCTGACTGCGGAGGAAAAGGCCGAGCCTATGATGGCTGCCCCCGCCCCGCAGACCGCTGCACCCGCAGCACCCATGAACACCGAAACCAAGAAGAAAAAGCCCATCCACTTCCCGGTAAAGCAGCTGGGCACGCTGGCTGCCTGTCTGGCCGTGTGCGTGCTGGGTTACAGCACCCTGCATCTGGGCATCGGGATGGGCAGCGCCAAAAGCAGCGCACCCGCCCTGTACGCAGCCGAGGGCGCTGCCAACAGCTCCGCTGCCTCTGTGGCAGCGGGCGGGTTTGATCTCCAGCACGCCGCGCTGGACAGCGCCCCCGAGGCGGTGAATTACAGTCTGGAGGCAGACGACCGCTCGCTGGAAACCGAATACAGCGGCACCGACAGCGCCGAAGCTGCTGCCCCTGCGGTGGACAGTGCCAAGATCATCTACACCGCCAACCTGACGCTGGAAAGCAAGGATTACGAAGCAGCCCGCAGTGCGCTGGACAGCGCCCTTGCCGAAGCGGGCGGCTATCTGGAATCCAGCAGTGAGTATTCCAGCAGCGGCTCCAGCCGCTCGGTCAACCTGACCTACCGGGTGCCGCAGGCCAACTACCAGAGCTTTCTGGACGCTGTTGCCGCTGCCGGTCATGTGACCTACCGCAGCCAGCAGGCCGATGATGTGACCACCCAGTATATGGACGTGTCCGCGCGGCTTTCTAACCTGCAGGCACAGCGCACCCGCCTGCAGCAATTGCAGGAACAGGCCGAAACTCTTTCCGACCTGCTGCAGATCGAGGACTCCCTCACCGAGGTGCAGTCCCAGATCGAGAGCTGGCAGAGCCAGCTGGACTGGTACAGCAACCAGGTGCAGCAGTGCACCGTGTATATCGACCTGAACGAGGTGCAGACCTACACCCCTGCGGACGAGGGCTTCTTCTCCCGCATCGGCACCGCCTTTACCGCTGGCTGGGGCAACTTTGTGAACGGCTTGCAGCAGCTGGTGGTGGCGCTGGCCTCCGTCTGGCCGCTGGCAGTGCTGGCGTGCGCTGCCGTTGCCCTTGCGCTTGCATGGCGCAAAAAGCACCCGAAGAAGTGACCGCATAAAGGCTTCCCCCGGCTGGGGGAAGCCTTTTGTTCCACCCCGCTGAAAAAGACCACCCCTGTCCCGCCGGGCTGCTGCACCGGGAAACAGGGGTGGTTTTTGTATATCTTGCAGTGCTTATTACACGCCGGAATAGGCCGAGAAGCCGCCGTCCACCGGCAGGCAGATGCCGGTGATGAAACCTGCTGCCTCATTGTTCAACAGGAACAGCAACGCGCCCACAAGGTCCTTCTCGCTGTCGCCGAAATGTCCCATGGGGGTGGCGGCAAGGATCTTTTTGGTACGCTCGGTAGGGGTGCCGTCCTCGTTGAAGAGCAGCTTTGCGTTCTGCTCGCTGGCAAAAAAGCCCGGGGCGATGGCGTTGACCCGAATGCCCACCTTGCTGAAGTGCACCGCCAGCCACTGGGTAAAGTTGGTCACAGCAGCCTTGGAGCCGGAGTAGGCGGGGATCTTGGTCAGGGGCAGGTAGGCGTTCATGCTGGAAATGTTCAGGATGTTGCAGCCCGCGCGCCCTACCATCTGCCGGGCAAAGGCCTGCGTGGGCAGCAGGGTGCCGATGAAGTTCAGGTTGAACACCATCTCCACGCCGCTCTCGTCCAGATCAAAGAAGGTGACGGTGTCGCTTTCCAGATCGGCCATCTCAAAATATTCCTTGTCCGTGTTGGCGCGGGCGTTGTTGCCGCCTGCACCGTTCACAAGGATATCGCAGGGGCCAAAGTCTGCCAGCACATCCTCGGCTACCTGCAGGCAGTTGGCCTTGTTCATCACATTGCAGGTGTAGCCCTTGGCAATGCCGCCCTCGGCTTCGATCTCGTCCGCAAGCGCCTTGAGCTTATCCATGTTGCGGCCCAGCAGCGCCACCTTTGCGCCCGCCCGTGCCAGCGCCTTGGCAAAAATGGAGCACAATGTCCCGCTTGCGCCGGTGACGACAGCCACCTTGCCGGTGAGATCGGTGTTCAGTACATTCTTTTGCATAACATCCTCCTGTTACAGCTGTATTCGTTGGCTAGAGTATAACAGAAAAAGACGTTCTTTGCCAGAACGTTCTTATTATTGCACCGACGTGCTGGGCGTTTCCGCCGGTGTAGTGGGCATCGTGGACGCCTTTACCGATATCACCATGGGTCAGATCGCGGATCGCTGCAAGCCCACCAGGGACGGCAAGTTCCGCCCGTGGCTCAATTTGTATAATGTCAAAACACAAAAAAAGCAGATCGAATTTCAAGAATTCAATCTGCTTGGTAGTTGCGGGGGCCGGATTTGAACCAACGACCTTCGGGTTATGAGCCCGACGAGCTACCAGACTGCTCCACCCCGCGATATTTACTTTTTGCTCTCCAGCGATTCTCGCTGACTGCTCAAGTATAATACCATAGGCCGGGCAGAATGTCAACCCCTTTTTTAATATTTTTTAGTTTCTATTGTGCAACGGGAAACCTTCCGGGCGCGCCAGAGGGATTTCGCTCCCTTTTTGCGCACCTTGCCCAAAACAGCGGGAAACCGGGGGAGTGGGACGATTTAGAATGCGCGCCGCGTTGCTCTGCGCATAAATAGCGGAAAGAATATTTTTAATAGAGCAAAGCCGGAGCGTCTGCGGACGCTCCGGCTTTGCATTTTCACAGGAGGGGTCGTAGAGGGAAACGGCATTTGCAGCGCCGCTTTCTACGAAAGCATGGCGCTGCGGGCGGGCGCTTGCTCCCCCGAGAGGGCCGACTTCCCCCGGCCGGGGGAAGATGTCACCGCAGGTGACAAAAAGGGGAATCTGTCGCGCAGCGACTGAGGGGCTATAAATGGAGAAGCGAAAAAAGCGTTAAAGCGATAGCGCCGACTGGCGCAGCGCTAGCTTTTTTGTGCTTCGACTTCTTCTTTAGGATTGTCAAGGGCGAGCAGCCCTTGGCGACGGGTTGCGGCACCCAGCATCCGCTTCGTGCCTTGGGTGGCACTCGCGTCTTGCTGGCCGCTGCCCCAACAACCGCTCCCTGTTTCCGCCGCTGGCGGCGGTCGCAGTTGTTGCATTGCGGGGTGGGTGGAGTCCAGAGGTAGGGAGGGGGGAGTCGGAACACCCCTCCCTGCCTCTGGCCCAGCGGAGCGTCTTTGCACGCTTGCGGCAAGCAATTACTTTCCCTGCGGAGCGCGATGCATTTCAAATCGTCCCGCCTGCGGCGCAGCCCTCTTCTCCTTCCACCATCCGCTCATAGTCGGCGGTAAAAAGGCGCTGGGGTAAGGCGCTGGTCATGGCAAGGGCGGCGTTCCACTGCTCTTCCTTTGTCAATTCCCCGCTCACCGGCGGGAAGTGCGCCAGAATGGCGTCCAGCTCCTGCTGCACCCGCTTTGCCACCCAGATGCCGCGGTCGGTCAGGTAGATCTTGCCGTAGTATTCTTTTACGATCATGCCCTGCTCCATGAGCAGGTTCAATATGCGCACCACCGAGGGTTTTGTCACCCCCAGCTTTTCCGCAATGCTGCGGGAGCTGATGTCCAGATGGGTGCGGCTTACCTCGTAGATGGCCAGCAGATAGCGCAGATGCGCTGCGGTCAGCTGCATACCGGTCACTCTCCTTTTTACGCGCCGGGGATTGCCCGGTGTTATCATAAGCTAACTTTGTTTTAACTAAAAAGGAGCGCGAGCCGAGAGTTTCAGCCCGCGCTCCTTGCGGTTTAATGCTTCATTGCTCAGTGGCAGCCCTTGCAGTGGCTGCAATCGCCGCCGCAGCTGCAGCCGCCGCCGTGCTTGTGGGTGTGCCATACGACCCAGCCCAGCGCGCCGAACACCAGCGCTGCCACGATGATGGTGGGCAGATTAAAGTTTGTTGCAATAAATTCCATCATACAGCATACACCCTTTCGTTTCTATCAGATACGGGAAGTATCCAGCTTTACTTCGTTGTTGTTTGCGTACTTGTTGGGGCGCACCAGCAGGTAGATAAACGCTGCCAGCACCGCAACAGCCACCACGGTGAACAGGCCAAAGTGCACCTCGCCGGTGATAAGGCCGCCCAGCTGATACACCACCAGCGCAGCGCAGTAGGCCAGTGCGCACATATAGCCGATGGCAAAGGCCGTCCACTTGCCGTTGTTCATCTCGCGCTTGATGGCACCCATTGCGGCAAAGCAGGGGGCGCACAGCAGGTTGAAAATCATGAAGGCGTAAGCAGACAGGGCGGTGTAGTCCTGTGCAACCAATGCCCAGATCTCGTCGCCGTTATCGGAAAGCTCGCCGCCGAAGTGGTACAGCACACCGAAGGTGCCAACCACGTTCTCCTTGGCGATCAGGCCGGTAACGCTTGCCACAGTGGCCTTCCAGTTGCCGAAGCCCAGAGGTGCAAAGATCCATGCGACCTTGGTGGCGACGATGGCGAGGATGGAGTTGTCCTGATCCTCGATCATGCCAAAGGCACCGTTCTCAAAGCCGAAGCCCTGTGCAAACCACAGGATGACGGTGGAGAGCAAAATTACAGAGCCTGCGCGCTTGATGAAGGACCAGCCGCGCTCCCAGGTTGCCCGCAGCACGTTGCCCCATGCGGGCACATGGTAGGCGGGCAGCTCCATAACGAAGGGTGCGGGGTCGCCCGCAAAGGCCTTGGTCTTTTTCAGCATGATGCCGGAGCAGATGATGGCTGCCATGCCGATGAAGTAGGCAGACACTGCCACCAGCGAAGAGCCGCCGAACAGTGCACCGGCGATCAGGCCGATGATGGGCATCTTTGCGCCGCAGGGGATGAAGCAGGTGGTCATGATGGTCATGCGGCGGTCACGCTCGTTCTCGATGGTACGGCTTGCCATAACGCCCGGCACGCCGCAGCCGGTGCCCACCAGCACCGGGATAAAGCTCTTGCCGGAAAGGCCGAACTTGCGGAAGATACGGTCCATGATAAAGGCCACGCGGGACATATAGCCCACGTCCTCCAGGATAGACAGCAGGAAGAACAGCACCAGCATCTGGGGCACAAAGCCCAGCACTGCGCCCACACCGGCCACGATGCCGTCCATGATCAGGCCGTACAGCCAGCCCGCCACGCCGATGCTCTCCAAAAAGCCGCCCAGCGCATTGGGAACAATCTCGCCGAAGAGCACATCATTCGTCCACTCGGTGGCAAAGGTGCCCAGCGCCCAGCCGCCGTCCGCGATGGAGGTGCCCATGGACAGGGAGTACATCAGGTACATCACCACTGCAAAGATGGGCAGTGCCAGCACGCGGTTGGTGACGATCTGGTCGATCTTATCCGAGATGGTCAGGTGCTCGGTGCGGGCCTTCTTCTTGACTGCCTTGTGCACCACGGTGTTGATGTAGGCGTAGCGCTGGTTGGTGATGATGCTCTCGGCGTCATCGTCCATCTCTTTTTCGCAGTCCTGAATGTGCTCGTCGATGTGGTCCACCAGTGCCTTGTCCAGCTTCAGCTCTGCCAGCACCTTCTCGTCCCGCTCGAACAGCTTGACGGCGTACCAGCGCAGGAAGCGGTCATCCACCTTGCCCTGAATGCTCTCCTCAATGTGGGCAATGGCGTGCTCCACACTGCCGGTGAACACATGGGGCAGCTCGCCGGTCTTGGCGGCCTTAGCGGCAGCCACCGCAGCCTTTGCGGCCGCTTCGGTGCCCTCGCCCTTCAGGGCGCTGATCTCCACTGCCTGACAGCCCAGCTCTGCGCTCAGCTTCTTCAGGTCGATGGTGTCGCCGTTCTTGCGCACCAGATCGATCATGTTCACAGCCATGACCACCGGGATGCCCAGCTCGATGAGCTGGGTGGTCAGGTACAGGTTGCGCTCGATGTTGGTGCCATCGATGATGTTCAGGATGGCGTCGGGCTTCTCCTTCACAAGGTAAGTACGGGAGACGACTTCCTCCAGCGTGTAGGGGGACAGCGAGTAGATGCCGGGCAGATCCTGAATGATCACGTCCTTGTCGCCCTTGAGTTTGCCTTCCTTTTTTTCCACAGTAACGCCGGGCCAGTTGCCCACATACTGGTTGGAGCCGGTCAGGTTATTGAACAGGGTCGTTTTGCCGCAGTTCGGGTTGCCGGCCAGTGCAATTTTAATGCTCATTGCGGATACCTTTCCTCCCTTTGGTCTTATCAGACCACTTCGATCATCTCAGCGTCGGCCTTGCGCACGCTCAACTCGTAGTTGCGCACGGTCAGCTCCATGGGGTCGCCCAGCGGCGCCACCTTGCGCACATAGATCTGCACCCCCTTGGTGATGCCCATATCCATGATGCGGCGCTTCACCGGGCCTTCGCCGTGCAGCCGTGCCACGGTGGCGGTCTCGCCCACCTTTACGTCTTTCAGTGTTTTCATCGTACTCGTTCCTCCCTTGCGTTATTTCATGCAGCACCGGGAAGGCGCTGCTCAGGCCACCATGATGCGGCTTGCCATGGTCTTATCCAGTGCCAGACGGCTCTGTTTGACCTGCACGATCAGGTTGCCCGCGATCTCGTTGACCACGGTCACCTCGCTGCCCACCACGAACCCCAGCTCGGCCAGATGCAGCCGAACCTCGTCCTTGCCGCTGATCTTGCGGATGGTGACGGTCTCGCCTGCTTTTGTCATCGTCAAAGGCATCATCGCTGTGCTCCCCTTCCATAAAAATGATGTGATGCTGCGGTGGTTAGTCAGCCGTAACTATCAGCGTAGACAGTTTACCGCTGCTAACCCAGCTTGTCAATAGATTTTTGCCATCTCATAGTTAGTTTATATGAACAAACAAATTTTATGCCAGCAGTGCCCTGCATTTTTATCAAAATCATCAATGACTAACTCCATTTCTTGAGATAAAGTTAGCTAATGTTTACTTTTTTAGGGGCTGTTTCGCGGTTTTATAGGGCAGGGTGACGATGGAAACTCCCCCAGTCATCGCTGCGGGAGTACCTTTCCGCTTGCCGCAAGCGTGCAGGGACGCTCCGCTGGGCCAGAGGCAGGGAGGGGTGTTCCGAGTCCCCCCTCCCTACCTCTGGACTCCAC
>CAKSZE010000056.1 GCA_934525325.1 uncultured Faecalibacterium sp. | reverse complement strand
TTTCTGCCCGCCGGGAACTACGGCCAGAAGGAGTTTATGCAGGAGTACATGAAAAAGCCCTCCTCCTTCTATTTCAACGTTGTTTGGAACAAGCTGTACCGCCGCAGCCTGCTGATGAACGCAGGGCTCTGGTTCACCCGCGAAGTGTACAACGAGGATCAGCTGTTCAATGTGCGGTATTTCCGGCTGGCGAAGGCCTATACCGCCCTTGCCGACCCGGGCTATTACTACATCCAGAACCCCCAGAGCCTGCTGCATACCAGTGCAGACCTTAGCAAGGTCGTGAACAGCCGCCTGCAGATGTTCCCCCATTACAAGCAGATGCTGGCAGAACTGGGGATCGCCCGGGGCAACCAGCTGCGGCTGTACCATACCCTCATTGCCCAGTCGGAGCGTTTCATGCCCGCAGGCCCTGTCCAGACCCTGCTGAAGCGCAGAACGCAGCCCAAGTGATCCCGGCAATTTTCCGTAAAACAGAAGCCGCCGCACGCAAAATCGCTGTGCAGCGGCTTCTTCATTTTTTCTTTACCCTACCCGGGCGCAGAAAGCCTCCCGGACGGCGGCTTCCCGCCCGCGGGGGATGGGAATGCGCGCCCCGCTGCGCATCCGTACCTCGCCGGGGGAAAGCAGCTGTACTGCTTCCAGATTGACCACATAGGAGCGGTGCGGCTGCACAAAGCGGCCATCCGCAAGCAGCGGCTGCGCCACGGCAGAAAAGGGCACCCGCAGCGAGAGGGAGGCCACATCCTCTCCGGTGGTCAGGTGGAAGTGCACGATATGGTGGGTGCATTCCAGATATTCAAGCTCGGCATAGGCCAGCGCCCGCACGCCGTCTGCGGTGGTCACGGTAAGGGTGGGGCCGTATTCCGGCTCCACCGCCCGCTTGAGCAGGGCAGAGACCTCCGGCTGGTGCACCGGCTGCAGCAGATACTGCATGGCGTCCACCCGGTAGGCGCTGTATGCGTGCGCCGGGGTGCGTGCCACAAAGGCCAGCGGAGCACGGCGGCCCCGGCGGCGCAGCTCTGCCGCCGCCGTAAGCCCTTCGGGCCGGGCCACCGCCGCAAGCTCGATGAGGTATAGCTCGTACCGCAGCCCGGCGGCATCCTGCTGCAAAAGCGTCTCCGGGCTTTGCAGCTGCTCCACGATGCAGGCGTCCTCCCGCCGGGCGAAGAACTCCATGCACTGGTGCTCCAGCCGGCTGCGCAGCGCCCCGTCCGGGCTGCAGATCGCAATGTGAAAGATCATGGTTTGGTTTCCTTTGCAGCGGAAAATTTCTTTTAAATCAAGCAATTCCGGGCAGACTGCGGTCTGCCCGGAATTGCATTTTTACGGCAAGAGTCAGGACAGCAAGCGGCAGCTGGCTTTTGCTCTTTTTAATATTAGCAGCCGATGGCGGCGCACTTCTCAGCCAGCCATGCGCGCTCGTCCTCGGTCAGGCGGGGTGCCAGCTGCTCGAACACCTTGCGGTGGTAATCGTTCAGCCAAGCGATCTGCTCCTTGTCCAGCACGCCGGGCACGATGGGAGAGGTGGCAATGGGCACAAAGGTGAGGGGACGGAAAGCAAGGAAGGTACCGTACTGGTTGTCGGCCTTGTGGTAGCACTCGATCTCGTTCTCGATGCGGATGCCCACCTCGCCGGCTTCATACACGCCGGGCTCGTCGGTGACGATCATGCCCGGGCGCATCAGGGTGGTGTTGCGGCCGTTCAGGGCGTGGGGGCCCTCATGGACGTTGCCCACAAAGCTGACGCTGTGGCCGGTGCCGCAGCGGTAGTTGATGAGGTGACGCCACAGCGGCTCGCGGGCGATGGTGTCCAGCATGTGGCAGTCGCAGTAGTCCAGCCAGACAGCCTTGGCAATGTCGATGTGGCACTGCAGCGTCCAGGTATAGAACAGCCGCTCGTCCTCGGTCAGCTCGCCCAGCGGATAGGTGCGGGTGATGTCGGTGGTGCCGTCCAGATAGGTAGCGCCGCTGTCCACCAGCAAAAAGCCCTTGCGCTGCAAGACGGCATGATCCTCCGGGGTGGCGTGGTAGTGCATCATGGCTGCGTTGCCGCCGTAGGCTGCAATGGTGCCAAAGCTCTCCACAAGGAACTTGTCGTCCGCGCTGCGGTACTTGTGCAGGATCTCGTCCACGGTCAGCTCGGTCAACTGTTCGCCGGAAGCCAGACGGTTCTCCAGCTCGATCTGGAACCGCACCATGGCAACAGCGTCCCGCAGATGGGACTCGCGCAGGTGTGCCAGCTCCACCTCGTTCTTCACGCCCTTCATGGCCAGCAGGGGGTCGGCGGCATCCTTCACGGTCAAGGCGGGGTTATTTTCCAGCACCTGATACACGGCGTAGTTCACGGTAGCGCTCTCGGCCAGCACGGTCTGCGGCTCGGTCTCGGCGGCCATCACGTCCAGAATGCTGTCGTAGTCGGCCAGCGTCACGCCGTTGGCTTCCAGCTCTGCCTTGGCCTCCGGGGTGACCCGCGCCTGATTGATGAACAGCACGGCGCGATTCGGGGTGACATAGCAGTAGGCCATGGCGTAGGGGGTGCACTCGATATCCATGGCGCGCAGGTTCAGAAGCCAAGCCAGATTATCCAGCTTGCCCACCAGCTGGGCGGTGCAGCCCTGCTCCTTCAGTTTGCCGCGCAGCTGCTCCAGCTTTTCCGCCGGGGAGAAGCCTGCGTACTCCTTGGGCAGGATCCATGCCGGGGTAGCCGGGCGGGCAGGGCGTCCCTCCACCCACAGCTCGTCCTCTAAAAACAGGGTCTTGATGCTGCCGTGCTTGGGCTCCAGTTCCTTTTTCAGGTTATTGACCAGTGCACAGTTGGCGGTCAGGCCGCACAGACCCAGCGTGCCGCCCTCGGGCAGCACCTTGCCGCAGTATTCCTCGGCGGTGGGCACGCCCGGCTCGCCCATGCGCATCAGCTGGATCTCGGTACCGGCGATCTCCTTTTCTGCCTGCACAAAGTACCGGCCATCTGCCCAGACGGCGCTCTCGGTCATGGTGACCACAAAGTTGGAGTTCTCACCGTGGAAGCCGGAGAAGTAGGTCAGAGAGGTGTAGTGATCGGGCAGATACTCGCTGGAATGCGGGTCGCCCACCGGGATCAGATAGACGTCCACGCCGTTTGCCTGCATAGCGGCACGCAGCGCAGCCAGACGCTCGGGAACCGTGTTCATACTCATAACAAAAGCCCTCTTTCTGTCATTTGCCGGAAAAACGTCCGGCGGCGATGGTTTGCTGCTGCTATTGTATCATTCCAGCACAAAGAATGCAATGCGGGGACGATACTATCGCAATTTTCAAACACAGCCCGCTCTATTTGATCCCTTCATGCACAGGCCGTACAGCAAAGCGCCCGCCCTATGGTTCGAGCAGAACCACGGGGCGGGCGCTTATTCTATATGGAGTTCAGAAGAAAAATGCGGGGTTTCAGCTTACAGCTGGGGGCCTGCGGAGACCAGAGCCTTGCCGTGCTCGTTGCCCTCGTACTTAGCGAAGTTCTTCACGAAGCGGCCAGCCAGATCCTTTGCCTTCTCTTCCCACTGAGCGGCATCTGCGTAGGTGTCGCGGGGATCGAGGATGGCGGGGTCAACACCGGGCAGAGCGGTGGGGACCTCAAAGTCGAAGTAGGGGATCTTCTTGGTGGGAGCCTCGTTGATGGCACCGCTCAGGATGGCGTCGATGATGCCGCGGGTATCCTTGATGGAGATGCGCTTGCCGGTGCCGTTCCAGCCGGTGTTGACCAGATAAGCCTTTGCGCCGCTGGCCTTCATCTTCTTGACCAGCTCCTCAGCGTACTTGGTGGGGTGCAGCTCCAGGAAAGCCTGACCGAAGCAAGCGGAGAAGGTGGGAGTGGGCTCGGTGATGCCGCGCTCGGTGCCTGCCAGCTTTGCGGTAAAGCCGGACAGGAAGTAGTACTGGGTCTGCTCCGGGGTCAGGATGGAGACCGGGGGCAGAACGCCGAAAGCGTCAGCAGACAGGAAGATCACGTTCTTAGCTGCGGGAGCAGAAGAAACGGGACGCACGATGTTGTTGATGTGGTTGATGGGGTAGGACACACGGGTGTTCTCGGTGACGGACTTGTCAGCGAAGTCGATGTGACCCTCGGCATCCAGAGTGACGTTCTCCAGCAGAGCGTTGCGCTTGATGGCGTTGTAGATATCGGGCTCGGACTCCTTATCCAGGTTGATGACCTTAGCGTAGCAGCCGCCCTCGAAGTTGAACACGCCGTTGTCGTCCCAGCCGTGCTCGTCGTCGCCGATCAGCAGACGCTTGGGATCGGTGGACAGGGTGGTCTTGCCGGTGCCGGACAGGCCGAAGAAGATGGCGGTGTTCTCGCCGTTCTTATCGGTGTTGGCAGAGCAGTGCATGGAAGCAATGCCCTTCAGCGGCAGGAAGTAGTTCATCATGGAGAACATACCCTTCTTCATCTCGCCGCCGTACCAGGTGTTGACGATGACCTGCTCCTTGCTGGTGATGTTGAACAGCACAGCAGTCTCGGAGTTCAGGCCCAGCTCCTTGTAGTTCTCGACCTTAGCCTTGGAAGCGTTGTAAACAACGAAATCAGGCTCAAAGTTCTCCAGCTCCTCAGCGGTGGGACGGATGAACATATTGGTCACGAAGTGTGCCTGCCAGGCCACTTCCACGATGAAACGCACTGCCATGCGGGTATCCTTGTTGGCACCGCAGAAAGCATCCACGACGTACAGGCGCTTGTTGGACAGCTCCTTCTGAGCGATCTCCTTGACAGCCTTCCAAGCCTCCTGAGAAGCGGGGTGGTTGTCGTTCTTGTACTCATCGCTGGTCCACCACACGGTGTCCTTGGAGTTCTCGTCCATCACGATGAACTTGTCCTTGGGAGAACGGCCGGTGTAGATACCGGTCATCACGTTCACAGCGCCCAGCTCGCTGACGTGACCCTTCTCGTAGCCTTCCAGCTCGGGCTTGGTCTCCTCGGCGAACAGCTGCTCGTAGGAGGGGTTGTGCACGACTTCAGTCGTGCCGGTAATGCCATACTTGGTAAGATCCAACTTTGCCATATTTGCGTACCTCTACTTTCGTTTGATCCTTACATAACACTGTGTAAGGTGTATCTGAAAACAAAGAAAATGACGAATATTTCGCAAGCACAAGCGGGATTTAAGGCAAATAGCCGCAGGAATCCTTTGTGGATTTCAAGGCTGTTTAACGCAAAATCCAGCTGTGCTTGTAGAAATAGACTAAATTTTCGACTTTTCAGATGCACCCAAGGAGATGCAGCGCCATTTATGGTACGGACACCGCACAAGGGGGAGACTGCACAGAACGATGCAATGCAAATTCTCCTGTCTACCATTATACACAAAAGCTTTCCAAAAGCAATAAATGGAAGGTTCTGTTTGCAAAAAAGAAACAAATTTCATAAACAAGCTTTCCCTCATAAAGTAATTTCACGAAGCCTTGCGGGGATGCAGACCGTGAAAAATAAGGCGGGACGGGAGAAAATCGATATTTTGATAAAACTTTGACAAGCAGGGATACATGGAAAAACAGATCGGCTTTTGCCCCGATTTGCTGCCCAATTTGTTCCAATGTGCAATTTTTGCGTTGTTTCAGCCGTTTTTCTGGCAAAAGGACTTTACTTGTGCTATACTTATTTAAGATAGAAACACTTTTCCGCCCGCTGCGGCGGCCTACACATAAAGGAACTGCCATGAAAACCATCTACATTCTGCTCACCCGTTCGGGCACGCTGCTGTCCAAGCTGGTCTATGCCGCCACTGGTGCCAACTACACCCACGCCTCTATGGCATTTGATGCAGAGCTGAGCTGCCTGTACAGCTCCACCCGCAAAAACGGCTACACCATGTTCCCTGCAGGCCCCAGCAAGGAATATCTGAACAAGGGCGTTTTCCGTCTGCGGGACGATGCCCCCTGTGCGCTGTATGCGCTGGAGGTCACCGACGAGGCCTACGAGCGCGCCCGCCGCCGTGCGGAACACATGATGGCGCAGGGCGAGCTGTACGGCTTCAACATTCTGGGGCTCATCCTGTGTGCGCTGCATATCCGCTGGCAGCGCCGCCGGCATTATTTCTGCTCCCAGTTCGTCAGCGAAGTGCTGGAAAAGAGCGGCGCGTTGGCGCTGCCCAAGGACAGCACCCTGATGCACCCCAACGACTACACCCTGCTGCCCCAGCTGAAGTGCCTGTACAAGGGACGCTTGGCCGACCTGCCCCAGCGCAAGGCGATGGAGCTGGGCGAGATGCCCTCAATGGTCAGCATCTATACCGGCCTGCTGGTGGAGCTGCTGCAGCGCCGGGCACAAAGTTTTTTTGAGTAAAGCTTTTGGGTATAAACCTGAAATTTCCGCTTTTTTGAGCGCTGCTCTTGCATTTTGCAGCCAATTGTGGTAATATTATTCGGCGGTATTGTTTTGCCGCAGAATATGCGCTCGTAGCTCAGCCGGTAGAGCATCTGACTTTTAATCAGAGGGCCAGGGATTCGAGTTCCCTCGAGCGCACCAAAATCCCACGAAGAATCGAAAGATTCCTCGTGGGATTTTCTTTTTATACGCCGTTTGCACGGTCTCTGCACGGTTTTTGCACGGTCCGCATTTTTCGTGTCAGATGGAGTAAGTCCGTGAATTACTCTGCAATTCGTGCTGTTTTTTGCAATTCAGGTCAGCAGAGCCAGGCGAAGCTGCGCTTTTATAGAGGGGTCTGCGTCCTTCAGAAGTTCCAGCAGCGCCGACACGGAGATGGTCGGTTCTGCTTCAACCGGGGCAGCCTGCACAGGTGTTGTTCCCGGCTTGTAGAAGCCCTCCTCGAACTTTTTGCCCAACTTCTTGCGGGAATCCTGCTGGATGTGTGCGTAGGTGTTGACCAGCAGATTGGCACTAGCGTGGCCCGTTGTGCCTTGTACCGCTTTCACATCGCCGCCGGAGATCATCAGCTGGTAGGTGGCACTGGAATGCCGCAGGCCATGGAACACGATGCGGGTGAATTCCGGGTGTTCGTCCTGCCACTTGATGAACTTCTTGCGGATAAGGATCGGCTCTACCGCCAGACCGTTGGGCAGACGCAGCAGCATCCCGCTGTTGCGGTAGCGTTCCGGCTCAACGGCTTCGTCCATTTCCAAACGCTTCAGCCAGTGTTTCAGTTCTTCTTTCAACACTGCCGTCATGAAGATGGTTCGGTTGGAAGATGCTGTTTTAGTCTTTTTGAGCACCAGCGTTGTGGTACTGCCCTCACGCTTATCTTCAAATTCCTGCAAGATGCAGTCCTTGCCCGTTTTTGCCAGCGATGCCTTTTGAACACGCTGCATACACTTGTTGATGCGGAATGTGCCGGTGCCGTCTGCTCCCTCAAAATCAAGATCTTCCGGGGTCAGACCAGCGACTTCGCCCTCACGCAGTGCGCCCACCAGCGTAAGGTGGACTGCCAGATGCAGGATGGGGTCCTCCATGCTGGCAAGTGCGGCCCACATCTCGTCCGCGTCCCAGATGGCGCGCTCCTGAATCGATTTTTTAGGGCTGTCCACCGGAACGGGGCTTTTGATGAGGATGCCCCACTCCACCGCGTATTGGAACGCTGTCCGCAGCAGGCGATGCACCTCATGGATGGTCGTGCCGGAGAGAAACCGCTGCTTCTGCTTTTCCGAAAGAACCTGCTTTTTGCCCTCAAGATACTGGCCACAGGGCGTTTTGCCAAGAGTGGCATACAGGTCTTCCAGATGGTAAGGCTTGAGCTTCTGCATCTGCATATCGCCGATATACGGAATGATGAGGTTCTGGACGGTACCCAGATTGGATTGATAGGTGCAGGGTGCCCATTTGTGCTTGTTGCACTGCTTGGGAAGCCACTCCATCAAAAACTCTTTGGCGGTAATGGTGGACGGAATCAGAAACGTTCCGTTTGCCAGTTCGTGCTCGATTTGTTTTTTGCGATTTGTTGCCTCCTCTTTCGTGGGAAAACTTTCCCATTTGTTGCAGTTTTTACCCTGCTCGTCTTGGTAAGTATAGCGGACACCATAGGAGCTGCCGCGTTTCGTAATATATGCCATACAGCAGTTCATTTAAGAATTGCAGCCAGCGTGTCGGTGCTGGCACATCTGGCACATAGGCGATGGGCAGACGGTTCATGCAGTATTCTTTTTCAGGGGTAAAGTGACCATCCACAAAGTATGTACCGTTTCGGACATGAATGCGGTCTGTCTGAATCTCCGGCGGCTCGGATGCACAGGCCAGCTTGATAGCCTGCACGATGTGTTCAATGCGCCGCGCTACGCTGGTGGTAGCGTAATAGCGAATCTGTTCGTAGATTTCCTTTTTCAGTGGGGCTTCATCTTCCACCATGCCGTCCACCGTGAACAGTCTGCCTTGAAAGCAGCGCATGGGGTGCTGGCTCAAAAAGTAATCTGCAAACAACGGTTCGATGATTTTCCCGTTGTCGCCCACCCAGTTTCGGGCAGGTGCACTATGCTGCTTCTTCGGTTTCCTTGCATCGTTCGATTGCTTTTCCAAGGGCGGTCACTTCCTTTCCGTTGAGTAGTAGTTGTTTTTCATGTGGGCTTCCCTGCAAAAGAATGTCTAGCAGATATTGCACACGGTCTGCGTAGTGCAGACCTGCGACAAAACAAGGATGCAAGGCTTCTTCTGGATTTTGTGGAGCGTAAGTTACGCGCCAATTTGTCAGCAGAGAACGATAGCTGCACAAGATTTTATAGAATTGCTCTTTCTGGCTTAGCGGCTTTTCCATTGGCTTGCAGGAAAATGGTTGAAAATTATCTGTTGCAGAAAGTCCAAAATCTGTGGCCAGTTTTTTAGCCGCCTGCCGCAAGGACAGCTGAAACAATTTTGCGGTAAAGTCGATCACATCGCCATCCGCTCCACAGCCAAAGCAGTGAAATCGAAAATCCACTTTCATGCTGGGATTGCGGTCTGCATGGAATGGACAGCAAATCATGCTGCTGCGGTTTGGACGAAAGCCATAGGCTTCTGCGGCTTGTCGGGCGGTAATATTCAGCTTTACGATTTCAAATAAATTGTTGTTCTTGAAAATTGTCCTCCTTTACAGTTCCATGCCATGACTGCGCTTCTTCGGCTTTGTGCGTGTCTGCTCACGCTGGTTGATTTCTTCCTGCCGCTGCTGCAACTTTTGCAGAACAGACGGACGAGTATTTTCTTTGATTTGCTCGATGGCAGGCTTTTTGATTTCCGGCTTTATAAGGACAGTTGTCAATCTTGCGGTAATCCTGTTTACTGCTGCAATAATATTTTTTCGCAGCGTTGTGATTTGATATATGGTGTAGTCCAATGTTTCCTTGCTTGCCGTTCGCCCCGGCTCTTTCAGCCAGTCCAAATATATATCGACCTGTTCTGTGCTTGCTTTCAAAGCATCGTTCACAGCGTTTTCTGAAACAACAGCAACGGCTTTGTCGTAGGCAATAGCAGAAATTTCTTCCAGCAGCATTTCTGCGTCATCAATCTGTTGGGAAAGTTCATCCAGTCGGTTTTCCTGCTTTTGGATCTTCTTGTCATTGCTCATAATCGTCAAAGACTGATATGTCGTGTGGCGAACTTGCAGAAGATTTTCATTCTCATGTTCCTGTTTCAAATTTTCAAGCTGAGCGGTTTGCTCCTGCACGGCTTTTTCCTGTTGAGCAAGTTGTTCTTTTTGTTTTGCCATGATATAGTCCTGCTTTTCCAGATAAGCCTGTCCGCCGTATTCTGGCACTTCGTCCAGTTCCAAGCCGTGGCGTTTGGCAATCTCGAACAACATCGTACGGCAGGCTGCATCGAATGTGATCTTACGATTGTTGTAGCGACCAAGGGGCTTGTCTGGTTTCGGCAGTTCAAAGCCAAGAGCTTCCAATGCCTTTTCCTGCTGAGGGGCAATCTCACCGTATTTGTTCTCACAGTCGAATACATGGCGTTCATGGATGTGCGGAGTCCCCTCATCCAGATGCAAGGCCCAATCCAGAATGTGGACGTGTTTGCCGAAACGCTCATGGAACTCGTCCATAAATTCTGTGGCGATTTGAAAAAGTTCTTTGGGCGAAGCGTGGCTCTCCAGCGTTCCAAGCTGATAGATGCTTTCTTCGGGGCAGGTTTTCTTGCTGGCAAGCAGATCTTCGGTGGAGCGGTTTCGTTCGGTGTGCCGGATTTTGGCGTTGCGCTCATTCTGTCTTTCGGTGAAGTTGGTGTAATGGAGTTTGTAGTAGAGCTTTTCGACTTCTTCAAAGGTGTCAGTCAGACTATCCACATCTTTGGGTTGCAGGGCAGAACGGATACCGTTGTAGCAATCCCAATAGATATTTTGCTGGACACGTTCCGGGTCGATATGTTCGCTGTTGGTGATTTCAAAACTGCGGTCATTGTGCTTCGGGTTATAAGTGCCGTGCTTTCCGGCGCGGCCGTTGTGTCGGGTCAGTTTCAGCGACCATCTCTCCTTTCTGGGGGTACGCAGAGGACGCCGTGCGCGGGGTAGGGGCAACGCGGTGCAGCGAAGCTGCAAATCTGCCGCCTGCTATGCGCCAGATAATACCCAGTAGGATATGACGCAGGGCATCACATCCACTGGGCAAGGCTGCCGCCCTTGACCCGCGCAAAGAGCTGCGCTCTCTGCACTCTTGCGCCGAACAACCTGACAGACAAAACTTTGCGAAGTCCTCTCTGCCAGCTTGCCCGGTTCTTCTTCGGTGTCGTTCTGCCCGCAAGCGGTTCCTGCCCGATCTCCTCCGGCGTATAGTTTCTTCTTGGTGCGCTCATATCATGGCGGCACTTCTCCGAAAAAGCATAGCGGCTTGCAGCCGATCATGTTGTTATCAAGGTACTGTGCTGTGTTGTAAGAAGTCGAAGGCTTTCAAAAATGCGAGCAAGCCCGTTTTTGAAAGTAATCCCTACACCCTATACAAACTTAATGGGGTGTTTTTAAACCGTCTTTCCGAAGAGTTCAAAATTTTTTAACTTTTTCAAACGACTTCCTATACCTATAACATTCTAAAACGGGTGTTTGGCAACCTGATTTTCAAATTTTGTTTGGAAAACTTCTTACACCAATATGAATCTTAAGAGCCCTTTTTGAATACAGTTTTGAAAATTTCACAATTTTGAACAAAAAGAAAAACGGCAAAGCAGACAAAATCCACTTTGCCATTTTAAAGAAAGCTCTTCTGCTAAACACTCTACGTTGAAAATGCAATCGTACACTGCTATAATAAAATTGTGATATTATCACCAAAAATTC
>CAKSZE010000055.1 GCA_934525325.1 uncultured Faecalibacterium sp. | reverse complement strand
GCGGAAAGCATCCGCGCCCTTGCGCCTGATAAAAATTGGAACTTTGATTTTCTCGCCCGACTTTGCCACGGTGGGACGATCAAAGGAGCGTGCGTTTGAACAAAAAGGAAAAGTCCACAAACACTTCCCCTTACCCCGATGAAGTCATCGACCGTCTGGCACGGGCATTCTACCCAGCTATCCTTGCCTGCTGGAACAGCGAGGAAGGCCAGCGGGAGTTTGCCGCATGGCAGGCGGAACAGGCTCATCACACTACCAGTAAAGAAAAACAGGAAGTTCCCGCTGGGGAACTCCCTGTTGTACATACCGTTATCGTTTGTGGCTTTTGGCAGGGTGCGTCCGCGTGGGCGCACCCTGTTTTTGTTGCTTTCAGTCCATTTGATTGATTATTCTTTTAGTTTCAAATTGTTCAAATAAACTGTTTTAGATTTTTCTAATGTTCCACTCGGCAAATCCAATAAAGATTCGAGTTCTTTTGGATATAAGCTCAAATTATAGTTGTACGAAAGTTCATCCATAAACTCTTGAGGAGTGAACACATTCTCGGTCAATAGCATCATAACCGCAGTTTTCAAAAGTGTTGGGCTTGCTGTCACTAAAATATTATCTAATGGTTCTTGTTTGCGCATACCTCTTCTCTGCATTGTTCGAATTATTTCTTGGTACTCTTCCATTGTAATAAGACCCAACGAAAAAGACCTCCGTGCCATGGCTTGAATGGAAACTTTCCATTTACGCTTTAATTCTGTATATGCTGGAATAGATTTGGGGTTGACTGCTGCGTCTTTAGCAAACCCTTCTCTAGGTAATAAAAATGCTGCGGCAAATTCGTTTGCCTCTTTTTCGCGTTCTTTGAATTCATCTCGATCAATTTTTTCAATATCCTCACTCCAGCCATGTAAGCAAATATGTCCAAGCTCGTGAGCAATATCGAAATGAACGCGCGAAGCTGCTGTTTTGTTTTCTGAGTAGCCGATTAAATATATATCTTCGTCTCCAATTCTAACCAACTGACTAAACGCATCTATATCATTCGTCTCAACTGGAAATTTCGTTACAATAATTCCATTTGACTCTACCAGCGCAACGATATTTTCTATCGGGCGTGTTCCAAGGTTCCATTCCCGACGTAGGGTTGTGGCTGCTTCTTCCGGTGTCTGTCCAGCACAATCTGGTATCGCGCGATGTGGAAATTCTAGATATTCCTGTAGGAATACAAAAATATCGGCTAAAAACTCCATCTTTTGTGTTTGAGCTTCTCTGTATCTAGAGCTAGTGGTTAATAATGCGCGGAAATATGTCGATCCAATTTCCGCTTTCATATCAGACTCACAGAAGAATCGTTCGGGAAAATCCAATGTCTTTGCAAGAGCTTCAATCGCATTCAGATCCACACGTTTTGTTTTTTCTCTTTCATACATATAAATGCTCTGCCGACTGCATCCTGATTTTTCAGCCAGTTCACTAACGGAAAATCCTCTATATATTCTTGCCTTCTTTAGGCGTTCACCATTCAAATTGCCTTGCATGGCAATCGAGCCCTCTCTTTCTCTTATAATAGCTAATTAGCCTTCTGCACTCTCATCCCACTTTTTAAGTTCAGCAACCTTTTTCTTACGCTGCTCAGCTTTCTTGGTCAGCTTTATACCCATATCAGGTGTATCATAGTTGCTATTTTCTTCGTCTACCGTTTCAACAACAGCTACATTATTCAAATCAATGTAGCCGCTCCAATTAGCCTGATCTATGACAGTGAGTGTCCGATTTACCGTTACTGCGCGAATTGCCGTTAACCCAGTTTCATAGTTTGCATTGAACAGCACCAAAACGTGTCTTTTCAGTTCATCAAGACCATCTACCAGAGTATGCAGCAATTTCAAAAGTTGCTGCTTCATCGCTTCTTGATCAGAAGGTGTTTCGGGGAACATTGATATCTGATTAAAATCATCTTCTTTTAAGTCGGCGTTTATAACGCCAGCCAAAAGGTCAAGATAATGCGATTGATTTCTTTTTGCTTGCGTTCTTTGCAGTTCTGTAAAACGTTTTTCTCTCATAATAGTATAAAGGCAGCCATTCTTTTTGCAGTATACAGCAGTCATTTCCCACGGCCCACGTGCAACAACATATGCCTGACATTCATCATTATAGAAAGTCTTACATAACGCCGTATTAATAAAATCCCATACAGCCGAAGGAGAGCTATTATGCGTCCGGATTTTTCGATTATGCTCTTGACTATCATTTCCTGTCGCACTCGACACACATTCTGTAATTTTACGTGCGATTTCTTCATCGGTCAAGTATGCTGGAATTTTTTCCATGTAAAATATCCTCCATAATTTAATCAGCTCAAGTTTGTACGGTCGCATAAGTTATTTGTATGTTATTATAGGCGTTTTTGCTATTTTTGTCAATAGTTGTGAGTAGAAAAAGACTTATTGACATATCTCATATTACAAAAACAGGATACCCAACAACTGAAAGAGGTATCCTGCTTTTGTTTAAGTATTCTTACTATTATGTCTCAAATTTCAACAGGCCACCACTGTTTCCAAATACTCCTCCGGATCACCATTCAGAATCAAATCGGCATAGCTTAATGGGTAATCGTAAACGAGATAATCCAACTCTGCCCTTTGTGCCATAGTCACATCCAATGCATCCTCGACCCCGGTGCAGTCGATGGAAATTTTTCTCCCATCCCGGAGCAGCAGTTCTACACACCCGGTATCCATATTAAACTTGCAAGCTCTTGCATCGTACTTCATGTTCGTTTCCTCCTGAAATCATGTTGTAGCTTATGTCGGTCAATCTATGATTTCGGACTTCATCTTCCACGGACACCTGCATTGAATTTTCCGAAGAAAACAAATAATCCGAACCCATCTCCTATCGGAAACAAGTTCGGATTATTTTTGTTTGGTCCGAGTGGCGAGAATCGAACTCACGGCCTCTTGAACCCCATTCAAGCGCGCTACCAAAACTGCGCTACACCCGGATATCTGCTTGCATTTGTCGCTCACAGCTTGATTAGTATACCCGACTTTGCATGTTTTGTCAAGCGCTTTTTCCAAATTTCTGATGCAGTTTTTACATTTTGCTTTCCCGGCTTTTGCCCGCTGGAAGGATGCGCGTAAGGACGTCATTTTCAAAAATCGCTGTACGCTTCTTCCTCATCGTCCTCGCAGATGGGGGTGGTGTCGTCCGGCGGTGCGCCAAATTCTACCGTGGCAAAGGCCAGCGCGAACACGCTGTCTGCCCCGGCGTGAAGCAGTGCCTGTGCACAAGCGGCAGCCGTTGTACCGGTGGTGATGACGTCATCCACCAGCAGGATGCGCTTGCCTTCCAGCTGTTGTGGCTGTGCCGCCCGGAAAGCACCTGCTACGTTGGCCATGCGCTGCTCCAGCGGCAGACCGGCCTGATGCCGTTTGGCGCGGGTACGCTCCAATGCCTGCGGTGCCAGCGGCACCTCCATGGCCTTGGTCAGCGGCAGCGCCATCAGCTCCGGCACGTTGTAGCCGCGCCTTGTACCGGAGGCCGGTACCGGCACGATCAGGTCGTACCCGATAGCTGCCCACGGCACCGGCTGCGGGAGCAGCTCGCCGTACTGCACGGTCAGTTCCCCGCCAAAGGCAAGCTGCACCAGACGGTTGCCCATCTCCACAGCCCGCCACGGCTTGCCCTGATACTTTGCGTTCAGGATGCCGCGCCGCACACAGCCGCTGTAACGGTAGGGCGCAGCCGCACCGGCCAGATTGCCGATGTAATGCTGCGCCGGGTCCAGCCGGATGCCAGGCTTGCAGCGCAGCGCTTCCAGCTGCTCGGCGCAGTCCGGGCAATCCCGTACATCTCCCAGCACCCGGCCGCAGAAGGGGCACTCGCGCGGGTAAAGCAGCTGCCGTACCGCCCGCAGCGCCCTGCGCCGGGGGTCATAGTAGTCCATCAGTCCTTTTTGACTGCCACGATCACCCGCACGCGCTTGCCTGCTGCGCAGCCAAAGTTATCGTACCAGCCGGTCAGGTAGTAGCCCTCGGAGTTCACCTCAGAGAGCTTGGTGGCGTAATACTGACCCTTGTACCACAGGTACACCTGCATATCGTCAGCTGTCTCGTAGCGGGTGCCTTTGCTCATCACCGAGGCTGCGCCCACCTGATCAATCTTCATGGGCATCAGCTGGATCATGGCCTTTACCGTGCCGTTCACATTCTGCCGCACTGCCAGACCGCCCGCCAGCACCGGATATTTGATGGAGGTGGAAAAACTGGTCTGACTGCCGTTAACGTAGCAGATGTAAGTAGCGCCGCCGCCCACAAAGTTGAGGATGGTGCTCATGGGCTGGCCTGTGATGTTGGCCAGCTGCTTGAGACCAATACTCAGCAGCGAGCCGGAGCTGCTGGTGATGCGGTTCCAGACTGTGCTCAGCAGCGAACCGTCAATGACGCCCCACAATATCTCGCTGGTGGTGGGCACCAGCACACTGCGCAGATCATCCACCACCGTGGTGGTGTTGGTGGTGCCGCCGGTAGAACCGGAACCGGAAGAGCTATCCCCGGTGGAGCCGCTGCCGGAACCGGAAGAACTGTCCCCAGAAGAGCTGCTTCCTGAACCGGAAGAACCGCTGCTGGTCAGAGTGCTCAGAATGGAGCTGGCGTTGACAGCCAGATTCTTCACATCATCCAGCACGCCGTATTTCCACAGGTCGCCGGTGACATCGTTCAAAATCAGTCGATCGATCTGCCCCTGCTCATTCAGCGTATAGTAACGCACGGTCAAGGCATTCAGCTTTGTCCCCGCTATTCGGCTGGGACGAACCGTCCCAGCCAACCCCTCCGATGTCGTTTCCAAGATTTGTACGTCATCGGCCAGAGCATAGTCCCCCAGCGCGGTGGCGGTGTCGTTGATGGTACCGCTGACCGATTTGGACTCGATGGCGGTCACCTGCTCCCCTTCGGGGGTCACGCTGATCTCCACCAGCCAGCCGGTGGGGTAGTTCAGGCTTTTGTCGATGTTCACGGTGCGGATGATGCCGTCGGTGCACATTACCGAGATCTTTTGCAGCACATCGGCACCGTTATCCTCTACAAGGCTGCGGGTGGCGGTCTGCACCACGCCGTAGAACACGCTGTCGGCTTCCTCGCCGGTGATCACATCGGCCACCTCGTTGTCCATGCCCAGCAGCAGGGTGACCACTTCGCCCACGCCGCCGCCGTTCAGGGAGGAGATCTTGGACGCCACAGCAGCGCTGCCCAGACTGTAAGTGCTGCCCGCCACGGTCAGCGCGGTGGGCGCGCTGGCGCTGGGCGATACCGCCGTAATGCGGCCTGCGGCGCGGCGGGTGTAGATCCACACCGTCTGCAGGCTTTCGCTGTAATAGTACACATCGTACTTGTTCAGCTCTGCCGAAGCGGAGGTCTTATCGTTGCGGTAGACGCTCACCGGCGTAAAGGGCAGCTGGGTGCCCTCCTCCGCCACAAAGGGACCCTTGCGGCTCTTGAGCAGCACCGAGGAGGTATCCACCTGACCGTTGGACACTGTAAAACCCAGCGAGCTGCCGTAGGCGCCACCGCTGGCGGTGTTGGCGCGCAGGGCGTTGTACAGCAGCAGGGTGCACTGCTCGTAGGTCATGGCCTGTCCCTGCGTGCAGGTCAGCTGGTCCCGCAGACCGATCTGCTGCGCCTTGTTCAGCTGTGCCTGCGGGAAGGAGCCGGTCAGGTCGGTGGTCTTATAGCTCAGCATCTTCAGCACCGCAGCACAGGCTTCCTCCAGCGTGACGGTGTTGTCCGGGCGGAAGGAGCCGTCGGTGTAGCCGTTCATCCAGCCCTGCTGCACCGCAATGCGGATATAGGGTGCCCACTGGGAGGTGCCGGGCACATCCCGGTACAAAGTGCCCACCGTGCCCTGTGCACCTACGCTCTCCCGGTAGGTAGAAAAGGACACCAGCATTTTGGCAAAAGCGCCGCGGGTAATGTTGGCGCCAAGTTCCTGACCGGTGGGCACAGCGCCCAGAGTAATAGCCGTCTGCAGGGCCGTGTTGTTGATGCTGGCCGCCGAGACCGGCAGCACCAGCACCGACACCGCAATGCTGACCGCCAGCAGAAATGCGAGAATCCGTTTTTTCATTGGTCGTACCTCTTGTTCTTTGTTTATCACGCCGCCGCGATCAATCGTAGCGCAATGCTTCAATGGGGTTCAGCCGGGCTGCGCGCCGCGCCGGCAGATAGCCGAACAGCACGCCGATGCCCACCGAGATGCCAAAGGCCACCACGATGGAGTTGAGAGAAGGGCTTACCGTAACGGTGGTATCTGTCATGAACATAGGCAGCACCCTGTTGGCCGCCATGGACACCACATAGCCCAGCGCAATGCCTAAAACGCCGCCCAGCGCGGAGGTGGTGGCTGCTTCCACCACGAACTGTGCCAGAATAGTGCGCTCCTTTGCGCCCAGCGCCTTGCGGATACCGATCTCGCGGGTGCGCTCGGTCACCGAAACCAGCATGATGTTCATAATGCCGATACCGCCCACCAGCAGCGAGATGCTGGCAATGCCGGTAAGCACCACGATGACCATGTTGATCATCTTGTTCATTTCCTCCAGCCACTCGCTGGCGCTGTACACATAGTAGCCGTTCTCGCTCTTGAGGATCGACATCAGTTCCTCTTCCATCGTGGTCTTAGCCTCGTTGGCAAAGTTTTCGTCGGTCATCACCGCCGTATAGCTGTTCACGGCGCTCTGGCTGGAAAGCCGCATCACGGTGGTGTAGGGCAGGTAAACACAGTCATCGTCACTGCCCTGCTGCATGGTAGGGTCGCTGACCTTGGCCGCCAGCACGCCCACGATGCGGAACTTGTTGGCACCGATCTTGAGCGTCTGCCCCACGCCGTTGCCGCCAAAGGCTACGCGGTTCAGGTAATCGCCAATAATGCAGACCTGCTTGTTGTCCTGCATATCCATATATTGCAGGCCGCGCCCCTGCGCGAGCTGGTAGTTCTTCATTTCAGTGTAGTTTTCGTCCACACCGCTTATGTTGGACCAGCGGTAGCTGGTGGTACCGATCTTCAGGGTGCCGCTGGCGCTGCCGCTCATTTCGATCTGGGGCGATACCGCCTTGATCAGGTCGGAATGCCGCTGGCAGATGTCGTACATATCCTCCACCGGCACGGTGCGGGAGCCGTAGCCCCACACCTGAATGCTGAGGGTGTTGGTGCCCAGTGCGGAAAAACTGTCCCGCATACTTTTGGTCATGCCGTTGCCCAGACCCACGATGACGATGACCGCCATCACGCCGATGATGATGCCCAGCATGGTCAGAAAGGTGCGCAGCTTGTTGCTCCACACGTTCTGGATGGCCTGCCGGAAGGTTTCAAAGATCATGCCTGTTCCTCCTTTTCCGGCGTTTCGGGCAGCAGGGTGGGCTGCACCATGGCCTCCGGTGCGTGGGAGTCGCCATCATATACCACCTGACCGTCCTCCAGCCGGATGATGCGGTCGGCCTGCACGGCAATGGAGTTGTCGTGGGTGATCAGCACTACGGTGTGTCCCTGCTTGTGCAGCTCCTGCAAAAGCCCCAGCACCTCGCGGCCGGTATGAGAGTCCAGCGCGCCGGTGGGCTCATCCGCCAGAATGACCGGCGGGTTGCGCACCAGTGCCCGTGCAATGGACACGCGCTGCTGCTGACCGCCGGAAAGCTGGTTGGGGCGGTTTTTCAGCTTGTCGCCAAGCCCCACCTGCTCCAGCACCTCCCGGGCGCGGATGTGGCGGTCGGCGCGGGAGATGCCCGCATACACCAGCGGCACCTCCACGTTTTCCATCAGGTTCAGCTTGGGCAGTAGATTGTATTGCTGGAAGATAAAGCCCAGCATTTCGTTACGGATGGCGGCCAGCTCGTTGCGGTTCATCTTGCCCACATCCCGGCCGTTGAGCCGGTAGGTGCCGTGGGTGGGCACATCCAGACAGCCGATGATGTTCATGCAGGTGGATTTGCCCGAGCCGGACTGGCCCACGATGGCCACGAACTCGCCTTTTTCGATTTTCATGGTGATGTGGTCGGCAGCCTTTACCGTGGTATCGCCCATCTGGTAATACTTGCACACCGCATCAAACTCGATCAGAGCGCTCATTCATCCCTCCTGCGTCAATCCACCACGACTGCACCGGCCTCAGCGGGGTCGATGCCCTCTGCCGGCTCCTCACCGTCTGCTGCGGGTTCTTCGCCGTTTTCCGTTTCCTCCGGCAGCACTTCCTCGCCGCCCTCGGCAAGGTCTGCGCCGTTCCCGGTATCCCCGAGCTCTTCGCCGCCCATGTCATCATCGCCGCCGAAACCGAAGTCGTAGAAGCTGCCGCTGCTCACAGAGCTGGGGTCGTAGGCGATGGTATCGCTCTCGGACAGGCCGCTGGTCACCTGCGTATAGTTGTCGTCGCTGACACCGGTCTTGACCTTGACGTACACATAGCCCTCCGGTGCGCTCATGGAAGCATCGGCGTTCACAGCGCTGGGCGAATCCTGCCGCACCAGCACATAGCCGCCGCGCACGATAGCGGCGTTGGGCACGGTGAGCGCATTTTTAGCCTGCGCCACCACGATCTCGGCGTTGGCGTTCATGCCCGGGCGCAGACCGGTGGTCTCGTCGATGCGCACGGTCACCGGGTAAGTGGTGGTGCCGCCGCTGGTGTCACCCTTCATGGACACACGGGTGACCACGCCCTCGTAGGTCTTATCCTTCACGGCGTCTGCGGTCACCTGTACGGACTGCCCCACCTTCAGGCTACTGACCTGCAGCTCGTCCACATTGATGGTCATTTCCAGATAACTCAGGTCGTAAATGGTGCACAGGTCGGTGCCGGTGCTCAGGGCATCGCCCACCTTGGCATTCTTTTCGATGATGGTGCCGCTGATGGGCGAGGTGATGGTGTAGTTATCCATAGCGTCCTGCAGGTTCTGCATGGACAGCTCCGCACCGCGCAGGGTCTCGGAGGCAGACTGGATGGATTCGGTCAGGTCCTCACCGCTGAGGGTCAGGATAATGTCGTCCTTGTTCACGCTGCCGCCCTCCCGCACATTGATGGCGGTGACAGTGCCGGAAGCCAGCGCAGTCAGGGTGCGCTCAGCCTGATACTGGAAGTTGGCCGCTGCAATGGAGCTGACCCCGTTGATGGAAGCCGTTGCCGCCTGTGCCGTGGTCAGACCGCCTGCGTTGGACACCGAGAGGGTCACAGTGCGGGTGAGCAGATTGCCGGTGCTCAGGGCATCGGTACCGGTCACAGAGGTAATGGTGCCGGGCAGCACCTCAAAAGTACCGTCCAGCGTCACCTCGGCGGTCTGCCCTACCGAGAAGTTGGCAGCATCCGCAGCCGGGAACTCCAGCACCAGATTCATCTTGGAGCTGTCCCGCACCACAGCCACTTCCTGACCGCTCTTTACCTCATCGCCCTTGTTCACCTTCAGGCTGCTGACAGTGCCCGCCACCTCGGCGCGGACATACTGGCGGTCTGCGGTCTTATCGTAGCTGCGCTGCGCCTGCTGCAAGGTGATAGCCGCCTGCTCCACCTTGGTGGTAGCATCGGAGGAATCCACCGTGTACAGCACAGTGCCCTCCTCCACGATATCGCCCTCTTCAAAGCTGCCGGTCAGCACTTTGCCGGACACCAGCGACTTGACGTTGTAAGTATTGGCGGGCTTCAAAGTGCCCGTACCGCTGAGTGTGTTGGAGACATCCCGGGTCTCGGGCATTGCCTCCGTGTAGGAAGTATCCACGTTGGCGGGCTTTGCGCTCTTGGGCTTCAGCAGCCACCAACCGCCGGCCAGCACCACAATTGCTACCGGCACCAGCCACTTCCAGTTCTTTTTGGCAAACGCCGCCGCGCCGCCTTTTTTCGGTGCAGCTGCTTCACCCTGCTGCAAGTCAGCGGGCTGTTTAGACTTTTTCCAGATCATTCTTGCCGTTCCTCCTAGGTTCTTTTATGACAAAGTGCTTTTTGCAAAAGCCCCCATCAAAAACTCATATTTGTAGTGTAGCGCATTTTGCTCCGATAAACAAGCGTCCATTTTTCGTTTCACGGCATTTCCACAAAGTTTCAGACTTTTTTAACAAAGAATGGCTTCCTTTGCGCGCCGCTGAGCAGCTGCGTATCCTTTATAATACGATTCGAATCGTCTCTTTCCTGCTCTCCTACCTGTGAAAAAGGGATTCTGAAAAGCCCGCAGGCTTTTCAGAATCCCGAAGCGCACGCGGCGGCCATTTAGAATCGTTTTCCCTCAAAAAGAAAATCAGCCGGACCCGAGGGCCCGGCTGATTTATTCTTTTTTACCCTGCGTCTACGGCGGGCTCTACCACCACATACACCCCTGCGGGCACACAGGCGGCCCATGCGCCGTCCTTGTCCAGCCAGCCGAATTGCTCACAGACATGGTCCGGGCACTGACTGTCCAAAAACGCGATGGCACCGTCCTTCACCTGTAGGTGCACGATGTAGTCCCCTACCTCGTACAGGTAATCATGATCCTGCGCAAGGGTCAGGGTCTCGGTAACGCCGTCACCGAAATCCACAACGGCCTGTAAGCCGCTGCCCTTGGCGGGGTGCTGCGCCCGCACCGCAAGAAAAACACCTGCGGCCAGCACCAGCACCACCAGTGCAAAGATCACATTTTTCTTCCACGCGCTGCCCTTGGGGGCGGCGGTGTCAGCGTTTTTTTGCTTTATGCTCATGCAGCGTACTTGCTGGCAGCTGCACCGGCAATGCGGCCAAAGACGGTAAAGTCGGCCACAGCGTTGCCGCCCAGACGGTTTGCACCGTGCACGCCGCCGGTCACCTCACCTGCTGCGAACAGGCCGGGGATCACAGAGCCGTCAGCCTTCAGTACCTCGGTGTTGGTGTTGATCTTCAGGCCGCCCATGGTGTGGTGCACACCTGCGGTGACCTTGATGGCGTAGTAGGGAGCGGTATCCAGAGCCTTTGCAAAGCTGGTGCGGCCAAAGTCGGGGTCGTTCTTGGCCTCAACGTAGCCGTTCCAGGTCTTCATGGTCCCGGCAAAAGCAGCCTCGTCCACGCCCATGGCCTTTGCCAGTTCCTCGTAAGTCTGGCCGGTCACGGTGTAGCCCTTCTTGATGTAGCCCTGAATGACGCTGGAAGCATCGGCCATAGCCTGATCCACCACCAGCCAGCTGTAGCTGCCGGTCTGAGCGATCTCGGCAGCAGAAACCACGTCACGGGTGCCCACTTCGTCGATGAAGCGCTTGCCCTCGGCGTTGATCAGCACAGCGCCGTCGCCGCGCAG
>CAKSZE010000054.1 GCA_934525325.1 uncultured Faecalibacterium sp. | reverse complement strand
TGGACCCAGTGGTGCATAATTGCGTGATTTCCAAATAGTAAGAAGCAGGGTTTGGGGCAGGCACGCCCCAACAAGAACACTTCAAAAACGCGGGAGCGTTGCAGATGTGCAGTCCCGGAAGGGTGCAACATTTTCAAGAATTGAAAATTTGTGGCCACGGGACGATTCTTGCTCTCACACTTTCACTCTCTTTGCTCTTTTCTTTCTTGAAAGTCCATCGTTCTTTCGTTATAATAGAACTGAAAGAAGGTGGGCACAATGATTTTGCAATATTTTGTCACATCATCCGATACGGGCAATAAGATCCCGGTTGAAATCGACAAGTCAACTTCTGCCGACCTTGCTGCAACCAAAGAAAGCTGGCAGACCGACTGGACAAGTGAGTTCATTGGTGACCCCGCACTGGAAAAGTATACCGCCAAGACCGAAGGCGGCGAAATCATAGCATTGGGTGCTTACCGCGAAACAGAAGCTAGTATGTTCGTATATATTGAATACATCGAAAGTCACCCGGAAAGCAACCCTACGTTAACTGCAAACCGCAAATATCTGGACATTGGGCGCATGATGATCGCATTCGGCATCCAGCTTTCCATTGATTCCGGTAAAAACGGTGTTGTCACCTTTGAAGCTAAAACAGATGAACTTGCAAAACATTATATCCGGGATTTTGGCGCAATTCAGGTCTTTGCCAAACAATCCGGTGGGCCAATTATGCTGATGATTGCAGATAACGCGGCGCTTTCACTCTTCAATACATATCTTTCCTGAAAGGTGGGTCTTGTTATGGATATTGAAGTAAAACGAATGTCTCCTACTACTATTGAAATGCTTGACCAACTCAGCGCAGTCTGCAAACGGTTCGGAGTCGATTATTATGCAGCCTCCCAAAATCAGCGTGATCTGCTGGACAGCATTGCCCTGCACGAATACCAACTGAAAAAAGCACACGAGCAAGGGCTGAAGCGTTCCGAAGTGCCGCCATTTCTCGGTTTGAAGCGCTCTGACCGCAGCAACGATATGCCTGCTTAAAGGTTCGACTGTCATTGACAATGCTCCACCACATCCCCAGACCATTCGGTCTGGGGATTTTTTTGTGGTGGGCGGTACAGGACGCTCCCTGCTCTCGCCGCTAAGAGTATCCGCCTTGCATCCGTAGTCATTTTGTGATACAATCATTCCGATAGGAGGTGTCCCGTATGATGCAGACATTCGTTCGCCCTTCCCGGGATCTGCGCAACCATTACGCCGAAATTTCGGAGATGCTTAAAGACCACGACCATGTGATCATCACGAATCATGGCCGCGGAGAATCAGTTCTCATCAACATCGAGGACTACGCCAAGTACGAGGAGTTTTTGCACCAGCGGTATGTTGCCGAGGCACTTGCCAAGGCAAAACAGCAGGCAGCTGACCCCGACACGCAGTGGGCAGACCACGAAAGCGTATGGGAGACGCTGAGCAAGCAGTATGACGTATAAAATTAAATATCTGCCCCTTGCTGTGCAGGACTTGACCGAGATTGCCCGGTATCTGTCGGGCTTTTACCCTAAAACGGCCAGCCGCGTACTGAAAGAGCTGCGGGAGAAGATCACAAAATTAGGCGATACCCCGAAAATGTGCGAGGTCTACCGCCTTGACCCTGCTTATCGCAGGATGGTCGTTGACCAGTATCTGGTGTTCTATCGCGTCAACGATGAAAACAAAATCGTGGAAATTCACCGTGTGCTGCGAGCTGCTTGGAATCTGCCGCAGTATCTGGAATAAATTCAGGTTCGAGTGCTGCGGACAATGCTCCACCACAAAAATCCTCAGACTGCTGTCTGGGGATTTTTGTTGTTATTCGCCAGCCCACGTTAAAGAGAAACAGCAACCCGAGAATTTCACTCTATCGGGGGTGTTCTTTCCCTAGCGGGTGTGGTATACTCGGCTTAGCTCAGCAAATCAGTGTTTAGGAGATGACAGATTGAGTGAATCGGAACTTTATAAAGAGCTTGGAATATTGACTAAGGACAAAGAAAAGTGGGCAGAGAACATACTGTATGTTTCGTCTCTCCTTTCACATGAATCCGTAAAGATACAGGCAAAGGCACTCTGGCTTCTTGGCGAGATGGGACTGAAATATCCTCTGAAAGTGAAGGATACGGTTCCGGCGATTGTTTCTTTCTGTGATAGTTCAGATTCGCTTTTGCGGGAACGTGCGATTAATGCTCTCGGACGAATCGGTCGCAGCAATTACAGTGTGATTGAACCGTATTGGACAGACTTGTTCCGTTTTGCGTCCGATGAGGAGGCAAAAGTACGCTTAAGTTTTATCTGGGCATCAGAAAATATAGCCACGAACACTCCCGATGTTTATGAGAATCATATGTTGATGTTTGAGAAACTTCTGTATGATGAGAATGATAAGGTCAGAATGGAAGCACCGGAAATTTTCCGTGTTCTCGGCAAGCGCAAGCCAGAATTTGTCCGACCATTTGTGGAGCAATTACAGAGAATAGCAGAAAGCGATGGTAACCGTGTTGTAAGAATTCACTGCTTGGGTGCGATTAAGGCAACGGTATCGAAGTAGAGCAATTCCAGTTTGTCGCACTCGTTCCCTGCAAAAGGCGACGTACAAAAACCACATAAAGGAGATGCTCCCCCATGGAATACAAACGTTTTGGCAGCAAGATCATTGTACGCATCGACAAGGACGAGGAGATCCTAGAACAGGTCAAAGAACTTGCCCTGAAGGAAAACATCCGCCTTGCCGCCGTGCAGGCGCTGGGCGCCACCAACAGCTTCACGGTGGGCGTATATAATGTGGCAGAAAAGCAATATTACGCCAACAGTTTCAGCGGCAGCTTTGAGATCGTGTCCCTGACCGGCACCATCAACACCATGAACGGCGCATTCTACACCCACCTGCACATGAGCGCCGGCAACGACAAGGGCGAGGTGTTCGGCGGGCATCTGAACCGGGCGGTGGTCAGCGCCACCTGTGAGATGGTGGTGGATGTTCTGGACGGCACGGTAGACCGCCAGTACGACCCCGTTACCGGGCTGAACCTGTTCAAATTCTGAGCTTTGCCGTAAAACGAATCAGGGCCGCTGCGCGATGTCCCGAAGAAAGCTTTGCCCGATTGGGGGAAGCTGTCACCAAAGGTGACCGATGCGGGCAAGGACGCTGACCGCGTGCAGCGTCTTTTTTGTTACAGCTGCCGTTTTTCTTTGCGTCCCTTATCCGCGAAAAAGCACCCCGGGAAGATCCGCGTTTGCGCAGCAATGAAAGCCCCACTGGGGCTTTCAAGCGGCAGAGCGGTCTGCGTTAGCAGATGAAAGGGCTTTGCCCTGACATGCTCTGCAGATCTTCCCGGGGTGTTTTTTTAGCGGTTTGCGTTATGATTCAACGCCGTTGCATTAAAAAGTTGCATTGCTGCAAAATCGTCAAAAGCCTTACTCCAGATTCCCCGTCAGGGTCATGACGGCAGAGAGCACCGCCAGCGGGGCGGTCTCGCACCGGAGGATGCGGGGGCCAAGACCCACCGTTTTTGCCCCGGCTTTGGCGGCCATTTCGGCTTCCTCGGCGGCAAAGCCGCCCTCTGCGCCGGTCACGATGGCAAGGCGCAGTTTCTGCCCGTCGGCGGGCTTTGCTTCAGCCAGCAGCTGGCGCAGGGGTGCACCGCCGCACTCGTAGCAGAACAGCACCAGATCGTACTGGTCAAAGCTGCGGCACACCGCCCCGAAGTTCGGCAGCGGCAGGGCTACATCTGGCAGAACGCCCCGGCCGCACTGCTTGGCGGCTTCCAACGCAATGCGGTTGTAGCGCTCGTTCTTCTGCTCCTCTTTTTTGGGGGCGGCGACGCAGTAGCGGCTGAAGAAGGGCACGATGTGGGCAGCGCCCAACTCGACCCCGTGCTTGATGATCTGCTCCAGCTTGTCCTGCTTGGGGTAGCCCGCCAGCAGAGTTGCCTCCACGGTGGGCTCGGCGGCGCTGGGGTAGCCCGGCTCTACGGCAAAGTCTACCCTGTCCTCCCCAAAGCCGGTGATGGTGGCGGTGTACTCTACGGCGTTGCCGTCGCAGAGGATGACGGTATCCCCCGGCTTTGCCCGCATCACCCGGGCAAGGTGATGGGCGTCCGCACCCCGCAGGGTGGCGGTGCCATCGGCAATTTCAGTGGTAAAGTAGCGGTGCGGCATACTGTGCGCTCCTTTTTACAATCGTTGAATATCAGGCCTTTTTGCAGACGATGCACTCCCAGCCGCGCTTTTCCTTGACTTCCACGACGGACAGACCGGCTTTTTCCAGCCCGGCGATCACCTCGTCCTTGCGGCTGTCGATGATGCCGCTGGCAATAAAGGTAGCGCCCTCGGCCATCAGTCCGGGCACGGCGGGGGCAAGGCTGAGGATGGCGTTTGCCACGATGTTGGCGGTGATGATATCATAAGTGCCGCTGGCCTTGTCGGACAGGTCGCCCACCAGCACGGTGAGCTTGTCCTGCACGCCGTTCAGGGCGGCGTTCTCCCCGGCGGTGCGCACTGCCACGGGGTCGATGTCCACGCCCTCGGCGCTGGCAGCGCCCAGCTTGAGGGCAGCAATGGCAAGGATACCGCTGCCGGTGCCGATATCCAGCACCCGCTCGCCGCCGCGCACCTGCTCGTCCAGCGCTTCAAGGCAAAGGCTGGTGGTCTCGTGGCCGCCGGTGCCGAAGGCAAGGCCGGGGTCAAGGATCAGCTTGACCCGGTCGGTGTCGTACTGCTGCCACGAGGGCACCACAGCCAGACGGCTGCCGATCTCCATGGGGTGGTAGTATTTGCGCCAGCCGTTCTGCCAGTCCTCCTGCTCCACGCCCTCGGTCTCCACGGTGTAGGGGATGCCGGCAGCTTCCATGCGGGCGGCGATGAGCGCCAGCGTTTCCACCTGAGAAGCGCCCGGCTCCAGATACAGATGGATGATCACGGTATCCCGGGGCTTGTCCAGCAACTCCTGCTCGATCAGGTCCACATGGGCGATCTCGGCCACCTGCTGCTCGATGTCGCTGTAATCCTCGATGTAGATGCCGCCCTCGGCGATCAGGGTAGCAACGGCTTCGGCGTTTTCGGCATCAGCCTTGGCCACGGTCAGGCGGATATCGGTCCATTCCATAGTGCAAGTCTCCTTTTTGTATTCCTACTCTTCCGGCAGCGCCGGAGGGAAAAATTCTGTTACCTGTATAGTACCCGATTCTGCGCCCGGATGCAAGCCCCTTGGCAAAACCGGCGGCGCTGCCGCCCGAAAGGGCGCACAGATTGACTTTCGGCAAAACATCCGTTATGCTATACGGGACAGAAAAAAAATGTGATGCTGCGCAAAGGCGCATCGGAAAGGGATCTTTATCGTATGTGTACCAAAACCTTCACATGGCGTCTGCTCTCCGGCCCCGAGCTGACCAGAGTGTATCTGAACGAGATGCGCCGGGACTTTCCCGCCGGGGAGCTGAAGCCTTTGAGCATGATCCTGACCAGCGAAGCGGACGGCACCGCCCACACTTGGGGCGTGTTTGACGGCGACACGCTGGCAGCTTATCTTTTGATGGTGCGGCCGGAGGGCTGCCGGGTGAGCCAGCTGGATTATTTTGCCGTGGTGCCCGCCTACCGCGCCCACGGCATCGGGGCGCAGCTGCTGGCGCAGCTGCCCGCCCAGGAGGGCGACGCCGAAGCCATCCTGATTGAAGCCGAAATGCCGGAAAAGGCCGGGGACGCCGCCATGGCGGTGCGGCGGCTGGGCTTTTACGCCCGCTGCGGCGCATGGGACACCCACTACACCGAGCATCTTTTTGACGCATGGTTCCGCATTCTGGTGCTGGACTGCCCGGGCTGTGCCTCCCTTGCCCCGGAGGCTGTGGTAGAGGCGCTGGCCGACTGCTACCGCCGCACCATCAGCCCCACCCAGTGGCAAAAGCACGTTCAGTTCTTCGCCCCGGACGGCAGCGTGTGCGGGTAACCAAACCATCAGATGCGCAGGGCGCGGAGGAAACTTCCATGAGTGAATTTTCACACCTGAAAAACAAACTGCTGGCCGAGCAGGTGGAGGACCAGATCTACCACTACATTCTGGACGAAGCGCTGGAGCCGGGCGCAAAGCTGCCCAACGAGTTTGCGCTGGGCGAAAAGTTCCGGGTGGGGCGCAGCACCATCCGCGAGGCGGTGAAGCTGCTGTCCAGCAAGGGCATCGTGGAGGTGCGGCAGGGCTCCGGCACCTATGTGGTGACCACGGTCAAGGGCCTTTCCGACCCGCTGAACCTGCGCAGCGTGCAGGACAAAAACGCACTGGCCTTTGATCTGGTAAACGTCCGTCTGCTGCTGGAGCCGGGCATTGCGGAGATGGCGGCGCAGAACGCCACCCCGGAGGACATCGAGCGGCTGCGGCGGCTGTGCGAGCGGGTGGAGACCAAGATCCACGAGGGCGACCGCTACATCGAGGACGACATCGCCTTCCACACCTGCATTGCCGAGAGCAGCAAGAATCTGGTGGTGGGGCAGCTGATCCCGGTCATCGACACGGCGGTGATGATGTTCGTGAACGTCACCCACAAAAAGCTCATTGACGAGACCATCATGACCCACCGCATGATCACCGAAGCCATTGCCAACCACGATCCCATCGGCGCAAAGGCTGCCATGGTGATGCACCTGAACTTCAACCGCAGCTATATCAAAAAGGTCTACGATGGCGAGGACCCGGACGACGGCACCATCGGCATGGCGGCGTATATCATGGATAAAAAAGAGGACTAGACCCTCTCCGTCCTCACTGCGCGACATCCTCCCCCCTCTGCGCCTTGCCACGGGCGGCGAAGCAGTGTATAATAGGCGCAGAACGATACAACGCCGGAAACCCCGGCAGATACAGGAGGAAATGAAGATGAATAAACCGGTACTGGTCGTCATGGCAGCCGGCATGGGCAGCCGTTACGGCGGCATGAAGCAGATTGACCCGGTGGGCCCCAACGGACAGGTCATTATGGACTACTCCCTCTACGATGCCCGCCGCGCCGGCTTTGAGACCGTGATCTTTGTCATCAAGCACGAGATCGAGGACGCCTTCAAAGCAGCCATCGGCGACCGCGTGGCGAAGGCAATGAACGTGAAGTACGCTTTCCAGCAGCTGGAGGAGCTGCCCGCAGGTTTTGCCGTGCCGGAAGGCCGTGTAAAGCCCTGGGGCACCTGCCATGCCGTGCTGGCTGCAAAGCCCCTCATTGACGGCCCCTTTGCGGTTATCAATGCGGACGACTACTACGGCCCGGAGGCGTTTCAGGTGATGTATGATTACCTGTCCACCCATGCCGATGATGAGTTCTACCGCTACTGCATGGTCAGCTATCTGCTGAAGAACACCCTGTCCGAGAACGGCAGCGTGGCACGCGGCGTGTGCATCAAAAACGAGGACGGCACCCTGCAAAGCGTGACCGAGCGCACCCGTATCGAGCCCTGCAACGGCGGTGCACACTACACCGAGGACGGCGGCGAGAGCTGGGTAGACCTGCCCGGCGACACCCCCGTGAGCATGAACCTGTGGGGCTTTGGCAAGAGCTTTCTGGACGAGGCCGAGCAGCGCTTTGCGGGCTGGCTGACCGAGAACCTGCCGGTGAATCCCCTGAAGTGCGAGTACTTCCTGCCGCTGGTGGTGACCGAACTGATCGAGGAGAACAAGGCAAAAATTCAGGTGCTGCGCAGTACCGATAAGTGGTTCGGCGTCACCTACCGGGAGGATAAACCTCTGGTGGTGGATGCCATCGCCCGCAAGACCGCCGAGGGTCAGTACCCCGAAAAGCTGTGGGAGTGAGTTCTTCGCAATAGCGAAAAAAATTTAATAATAACAAGGTCGGGCAGCCTGCAGGCTGCCCGACCTTGCATTTTCACAATTCACAAAAACCGTTCCAGCTGGATGCGGTTATCCTCTTCAAAATCCTGCAGGCGCTGGGCAAGGCGCTTTGCGCCCGGGGCGGCGTTGGGGTAGTCCTTGCAGCTTTTTACGCAGTCCACCACCCCCATGCCGCTGCCCTGCGTGAGCATCTCCGCCAGATTGCGGGTGGATTTGTCCGTAAGGGTCTTGAGCCCGATGCCCATTTTCGTGTTCAGCTTTGCCATGGTGCTCTGCCCCTGTGCGCTGCCGCCGCAGGCTTCGATGGCAGTGTGCGCCTCCTGATTCAGCTGGTGGTAAATGTTGCGCTGGCGCAGCAGCTCGGCCTTGAACTGCACATCGTTGGTCATGGGTAAGATCTGCTCTAAGGTATTCTTGCCCATCTCGGTGTTCTGCACCACCGCTTCCAGCAGGTTGAGGTTATCGTTTTTCTGGTTTTCCATACAAAAAAATCCCCCTTTGGCACCTAGTATGTGCCCAAAGGGGGATTTTATACGGTTATTTACGGTGTATCTGAAAACAAAGAAAATAACGAATATTTCGCAAGCACAAGCGGGATTTAAGGCAAACAGCCGCAGGAATCCTTTGTGGATTTCAAGGCTGTTTAACGCAAAAGCCAGCTGTGCTTGTAGAAATAGACTAAATTTTCGACTTTTCAGATGCACCCTAGCAGATCTTATTGCCGCCGGAGATCTGGATGCCGCGCAGCCGTTCGTCACAGATGGCGTACAGCCGCTGCCAGCAGTTGGTGCTGCCCTCCAGCTCGTCCAGCCCTGCCACTGCGACGCTCAGGGTAAAGGGCACGCGCTTCATCATCCCCATGGAGGTGATGCACTCGTGGGGCATTCCGGCGTAGATATCCCGCATCTGCTGTGCCAGCTGCCCGCCGTCCATATCCAGACAGCCCACCACAAAGGTGGTGCCGGTCAGGCGGCAGACGATCTGACTGCCCGGGATATCGAAATACTTTTTCCACTGGTTTGCTACAAAGCAGATCAGCTGATCCATTACCGGCTGACCGTAGGTGTCCCGCAGCTGTGCGCCGTGATCCAGCGATATCAGTGCCACAGCGGCCTTGCGCCCCTGCTCTGCCCAGCGGTCCAGCTCGGCGGCGATCACGGTCTCAAGGTAGCGGCGGTTGTACACGCCGGAAAGAAAATCGTGGTTCAGGTCCTCGCGGCACAGCTCCCGCTCGCGGGCGCTCATGCGTTCTTCCGGCAGCAGGTTGCCCGCCAGCGGGGCGGACATGGTGATCCGCCACAGCTTGCCGTCTGCCCGCACCGTGCGGTGCAGCACGCAGCTTACCCGGCCGTTGCACAGGGTGTAGTTCACCTGTAAGCCCTCGTCCTGCCAGCCGGTGTCCTGTGGTAACTCGTCCAGCAATACCGTTTCAAACGCAGTCTGTGCGCCCTCGGCAAAGGTGCGCAGATCCTGCTCTGTCCATTCTCTGTCCATCTGTAATTTCCCCATCATCCGTACGCGCCGCCGCTTTCGACGGGCAAAATTCCAATTCTCCCGCAAAATCCGGGAACTTACGGCTATTATACCATTGAAATACAGATTTTTCCAGCAAAACGCACAAATTTTTACGGCAATTTTTGCAATTTCGTCAGATTGCTAATTCTTTCACGTTTTGAGCGTCTGCATTGCAGCGGCAGTACACGGCGCACTCGGCTTCGATCTGTGCGGCAAGGGCTTTGGTGTCAAAACCGGCCTTGGCGCGCCATGCCCAGTTGCCGCCCAGCTTGCCCGGGGTGTTCAGGTGTGCTTCGGCGCCCAGACCCAGCCAGTCATACATGGGAATGATGGCTCTGTCTGCCACAGAGCCCAGCGCTGCCCGCAGCAGCGCGGTGCGCGCGGCGGCAGTCTTGACCGCTGCCACCTCCTTGGCGGTGGGCTTGCAGGGGGTCAGGTGCAGATAGGCCGCAGCAGTGGCCTTTTCCTTTTCGGAAGCGCCGTTCTCCCACCAGTCGGTCAGGGTGGTGTTGTCGTGGGTGCCGGGGTAGACCACGCCGTTCTTGACGTGGTTATGGGGCAGATACTCGTTGTCCCCGCCGCCAAAGGCGAACTGCAGCACCTTCATGCCCGGGAAGGTGCTGTCGGCAAGCAGCTTGCGCACGCTGGGGAACAGCTCGCCCAGGTCCTCGGCGATGATGGGCAGCTTGCCCAGTGCGGCTTCCAGTGCGTCGAACAGCTCCATGCCGGGGCCATTCTCCCACTTGCCGGTGCGGGCGGTGGCGCTGGTGGCTGGGATGGCCCAGTAGGTGTCAAAGCCGCGGAAGTGGTCGATGCGCAGCAGGTCGTAGATGCCCAGTGCGTGGCGCACCCGGCGCACCCACCATGCGTAGCCGGTCTTTTTGTGGTACGCCCAGTCGTACAGAGGGTTGCCCCACAGCTGGCCGTCTGCGGAGAAGTAGTCCGGCGGGCAGCCTGCCACCCGGGCAAAGCGGCCGTCGGCGTCCAGCTCAAACAGCTTGCCGCCCACCCATGCGTCCACCGAGTCGGCAGAGACGTAGATGGGGATGTCGCCCAAGATCTGCACGCCCTTCTCGTTGGCGTAGGTCTTGACCGCCTGCCACTGGACGCTGAACTTGTACTGCACGAACTTCCAGAAGCCGATCTCTTCTTCATTTTCGGCGGCAAAGGCAGCCAGCGCTGCCTTGTCGCGGCGGCGGTAGGGCGCGTCCCACTCCACCCAGTTCTTCATCTTGTTGGCTACCTTCAGCGCCATGTACAGGGCATAGTCCTCCAGCCAGTCCTCGTTGGCAAGGGTAAAGGCGTAGTAGTCATCGGGGTAGTAGTAAGCACAGCCGTGCAGCCCGGCGCACTGGCTGCGCCATGCGGCGTAAGCCTTGCGCAGCACCGCAAAGCGGCTGACATACAAAGTGCCGTAGTCCACTTCCAGCGGGTCTTTCCCCCAGCTTTCTGCCTTGAGGTCTGCGGCGGTCAGCAGACCCTCTTTTTCCAGCGTTTCCAAATCCACAAAATAGGGGTTGCCCGCAAAGGCAGAGCAGCTCTGGTAGGGGCTGTCGCCGTAGCCGGTGGGGCTGAGCGGCAGCAGCTGCCAGATCGTTTGTCCTGCCGCAGACAGGAAATCCACAAATTGAAATGCCGCCTTGCCAAAGCAGCCGATCCCGTAAGGGCCGGGCAGACTGGATACCGGCATCAGAATACCACTTTCACGCATGATCCGTTACCTTCCTCGCTGTCAATTTTCGGGAATATTCGTTGTTTCCTATCATAACATAACTGTAAACTATTTTCCACAGGCAAAAATCGTGGTATACTGAAAAAGATGACGCTTTGAACTCCCTCAGTCAAAACCTGACGGCTTTGCCAGCTCCCTCTGGGAGGGAGCCTTTGGCATGGTGGGAAAGCTTCCGACTGAACCGCAAAGTTCCTGTTTGCTTTCAGCGTGCAGGGACGCTCCGCTGGGCCAGAGGCAGGGAGGGGTGTTCCGACTCCCCCCTCCCTACC
>CAKSZE010000053.1 GCA_934525325.1 uncultured Faecalibacterium sp. | reverse complement strand
TCCTGCAAAACGGTGGATTGCAGCGTCCAGTACCCGGCCTTTTCGGCAGCGGCGCACAGGGCGCTCAACAGCCGGAAGCCCAGCCCGTGCCCACGGAACTGCTCGCCGACATAAATGCTCACCTCAGCCACGCCCCGGTAGCACCAGCGGGGGTCTACCCGGTGCAAAGCGCACCACCCCGCCAGCACCCCGCCGGAAAGAATGACCAGACGGCACTCCTTTGTGTGGGAAGCGTCCCACGCGGTATAGGGCGGACATTCGGTCTGGAAGGTTGCGTATTCCGTGGCGATGCCCTCAACATAGATTCTGGAGACCGTGCTCCAGTCCTCCGGCGTCATAGGCCGGATGATGATCTTATCCATACTTTCATCCTCGGCGGGCCGAAAAAATGCCCGCATTCTCTTTCCACTCCCGGATAAGTTTCAGTATAGCAGAATTTGCCGGGCGGTACAAGAAGCGGACTGCACAGAAATTGCTTTGACATCCCCCTCGTTTGTGATACAATAAGGGAACAAGAATACGGAGCGGGGCAGCGCGGGGGCGTGCTGTCTCCCATGGAGGATGTATGAAAAAAACTGTCCGGGTGCTGCTGTGTATGGTCTGGCTTGTGCTTTGCGCGGCGCTGCCTGCCTTTGGCGCAGAGATCGCACCCCATGTTACTGCGGAAACTACAATGGCACAGCTGCGCGCAAACCCGGCGATCCAGGGAACGGGCTACTATACATACTGCCGCGAGATGACGCCGCTGATGGTGGCACGCTGGAAAAACAAGACCCTGCACGATTATTTTGGCGATACCGACCGGGAATCCGGCATTGCTGCACTAAACCTTATCATTGATAACTATAACAAGGGCGTCAAGGTCACCTATCAGGTCTACACCCCGGAGGAGATCGAACAGAATTCCAGTCTGGGCTGTGTGCAGCTGTTCTATTACCCGGCAGAGACGCCCGGCGCAAAAACTGCTATCGTGATCCCTGGCAATGCCCTGACGATGACCTCCGAGATGGGCGAGGGCGGCTCCACCGCCTACGAGCTGCATAAACGGGGCTACGCCGTGTTCGTGCTGCGCTACCGCACCTTCTTGGACCTGGGCAACAACGCTCCGCTTCAGGATCTGGCACGGGCGGTGCAGCTGGTAACGAGCCTTGGTGAGGAGCTTTCCATCCATACGCAGGACTATGCGCTGGTGGGCTACTCCTCCGGTGGGCAGCTTGCGGGTGTGTTTGCGAACAAGGAGCGCGGCTACGGCCATTACGGTGTTGCAAAGCCCGGCGCATTGCTGCTGGGTTATTCAGTTGTGAACTTTTCAGAGGTAAAGATCGCGTATCAGGCGTTTATGGATACCGGCAACTATGGATGGCACTATTACTGTTCCAGCTTAGCGGATCTTGTCACAAATGATTATCCGCCGGTATTTTTCTGGTACGGGAAGGATGACAAGGTGCTGCCCTGGATGATCAATCAGGTGCAGGGCCCGGCGCTGCAAGCAGCGCTGGAAGCCCACAAGGTGCCTTATGTTGTAAAGGTGTTCGAGTCTGCACCTCATTGCATCGGGGTAGGCGATAATACTGATGCCGAGGGCTGGCTGACGGAAGCCGTAGCTTTCTGGGAGCAGCAGACTGCCGCCTGATCAATAGTGGGAAATTGGCGGTGCATCGGGCACATTGCCAGCTGTGGAGGAACTATGAGAAAAACTGTCCGTGTGCTGCTGTACACGATTTGTCTGGCGGTATGTATGGCACTTCCCGTTTTTGCGGTGGAATATGGAGAACCCAATATCACTCCGCAGATGACCATGAAGGAGATCCGCGCAAACCCTTCCATTGCGGGCTGCGGCATTTCTACCTATGGCAACGGCGATGCTGATAGCCTGCTGCTGCGCCGGATGTTTGAAAACCGGACGCTGGAACGTTACGTCAGCGCATCGCAGGCAGAGGAATGCGCTGCCGGGCTGAATCTGGCGATCCAAAACTACAATGCGGGGATACAGGTCACCTATCAGGTCTACACCCCGGAAGAAATTGCCGCAGACTCTTCGCTGGGGGCAGTGCAGCTGTACTATTTCCCCTCTGATACACCGGGCTCCCGTTATGCGGTGGTTCTGGGTGGCAATGTGGCTATGACCAGCGGGGAACTGCGGGAGGGCGTGGCTACTGCGGCACAGCTGCATGAGCTGGGCTATACAGTGTTTGTACTGCGGCACAGTATCTGGCTGGATCTGGAAAATAACGGCCCTCTGCGGGATCTGGGACGCGCGGTGCAGTTTATCGATCAGAACGCACAGCAGTTTGCAGTGCAAAGAGAAAACTATGCGCTCTTTGGTTATTCCTCCGGCGGTCACCTGATCGGCCTGTTCAGCTCGGAGCAGCCGTATGGATACAGAGCCTACGATGTACCGCAGCCGGGGACGCTGATATTAAGCTATGCCGTCAATGATTTCTCGGAGGTAAAGCCGGTGTATCATGCGATCATGGATACCGGCGTATGGGACTGGCGTTATTATTGGTCCAGCATTTCAAGCGTTGTCACACGGGATTTTCCGCCGGTGTACTTCTGGTACGGAGAAAATGACTGGGTCCTGCCCCTGATGGTGTCCGGTGCGCAGGGTCCGGCCCTGCAAAAAGCACTGGAAGAGCATGATGTGCCGTATGTGATGCATGTTTATGCTAACGCATCGCACGCAGTAGGCACCGGACGCGGCACAGACGCCGAGGGCTGGATCACGGATGCAGTAGCTTTTTGGGAGCAGCAGACCGCTGCCTGACCATAAATAAAAAAGGAGTAGAGCATGATGGATCAGAATACTTGTTTTGCATACCTGAACATGGAGCTGCCGGATGACATCCGCCGCCTGAAGGAGGCGGGCTACTACGATGCCGCCATTGCGCGCATCGACGCCTGTCTGGCCGAGGATTGGACTGCCAGCCAGAACCAGCCCTTGCACCCGCAGGGCGCACTGCCGGTAAATCCCACCCCCCACGGCGTGGATGCATGGCGGCAGGGTCTGCTGGCGCACCGGGAAATTCTGCGTCGTCTGCCGCGGGACTACACCCTCACCGCCGAGCAGCTGCTGAACCAGCTGCAGGCCACCCTGCGGGACTTTACGGCCGAGGAGTTCGCCGCGCTGGACGCTGCCGGGCAGATGGACTGGCGCTTTGTGGAAGGGCAGAAGCGCTATATCTACCGCGCTGCCGAAACGCTGGTGGCTACGCATCCAGACCTTGCCGCCCGCCAGCTGGACCCACCCGTCCCGGAGCGCAGCTGGGATCGTTTTGAGCCCCAGCACGACCAGATGGTGCGCACCGGCGCAGTCAGCGCAGACATCACCCTGCGCACGAGCATCGGCATGACCGACGAGACCTTTGCCCGCGCCCTTGCCGCCGCAAAGGCCGAAGGCAGAGACACCGTGCACGTCAAGGTGTGGCTGCCGCTGCCCGCCGCCTGCCCGGCACAGAGCAATATCACGCTGGACAGCTTCACCGCGCAGCCCACTTATATCGCCCCGGAAACCGCACCCCAGCGCACCGCGTACTGGGAGACAGACCTTGCCGAGAACTGCCGCTTTGGGGCACAGTACAGCTACCGCAGCACCGCGCACTACGCCGCCCCGCTGGAAATGCAGGCCGACCCGGTGCAGCCGGATTTCGACACCGCCGAACAGCTGCCCCACATTGCCTTTACCCCCTATATGAAGGCACTGGCTGCGCAGCTGACCGAGGGTATCACTGACCCGGTGCAGAAGGCAAAACGCATTTACGATTTTGTCACCCTGAATGTGCACTACCACTTCCAGCCCATGTATTTTGTGCACGAGAACATCACCGATAATTGCGCCCGCAGCCGCCGGGGCGATTGCGGTGTGATGGCTGCCACCTTCATCACTCTTTGCCGCATTGCAGGCATCCCGGCAAAATGGCAGAGCGGCATGGTGGCACGGCCGGAGACTGCCGGCTGCCACGACTGGGCAATGTTCTATATTGCCCCTAAGGGTTGGATGTACGCCGATTGCTCTGCCGGTGCGTCCATGGCGCGTGCGGGCAACGAGAAGATGCGCCTGCATTACTTCGGCAATCTGGACACCGACCGCATGGTGGCCAACAGCGACATCTGCGCCCCCTTCGACCCGCCTATGTGCTCTTTCCGTGCCGACCCCTGTGACAATCAGGTAGGCGAGATGGAGGTTGATGGTGTGGGCCTGTACGGCCAGCAGGTGGAGACCACGCAGGAGATCATAAAGCATCAGGAAGTATAAGCACATCCGGGTCTGCCATTACCGCAAGACCCGGATTTTTGAGTTAAAAGGAGAATGTCTATGGAATTTTTGGCAGGACTGTATACGCTTCTGCTGGTGGCTATCTGCCTGTTGCAGGCACTTTTGCTGTACCGCACCGGCAAGCCCGCCGCCCGGCAGGACGATGAAGCCCTGAAGGAGTGGCTGCGCCAGCAGCTGGAAGCGCAGGCGCGGACACTGGAGGAAAAGCAGGCGCAGCAGGCACAGCAGAATCTGGCCGCGATGGCACACATCAGCGATACCCTGCAAACCGCTGTGCAGGGCATGAGCAGCACCCTGACGGCAGGGCAGAACACCCAGCAGCAGACCATGGAGCAGCGTTTGCAGGGGCTGGAAGCCTCCAACGCCCGTAAGCTGGAGGAAATGCGCAAAGCGCTTGCAGACGGCCTTGCCGCCATGCAGGCACAGAACGCCCAGAAGCTGGACGAGATACGCCACACCGTAGACGAGCAATTGCAGGACGCACTGCAAAAGCGGGTGACCGAAAGCTTTAAGGCGGTCAACGACCAGCTGGAACAGGTGTACAAGGGCTTGGGCGAGATGCAGAGCCTTGCCGCCGATGTGGGCGGGCTGAAGCAGGTGCTCTCCGGCGTCAAGACCCGCGGCATCTTGGGTGAAATCCAGCTGGGCGCGATTCTGGAAGAGATTTTGGCGCCGGAGCAGTACGACACCAACGTGGCTACCATCCCCGGCAGCACCCAGCGGGTGGAGTACGCTATCCGTATGCCCGGCGTGGACGGCAACAGCGTCTGGCTGCCCATCGATTCCAAATTCCCCGGCGATACCTACGCCCACTTGCAGGACGCACAGGCTTCCGGCGATGCACAGGCGGTGGAAAACGCCCGCCACGCGTTGGAACTGGTGCTGCGCAGCGAAGCAAAGGATATCCGGGAAAAATATGTGGAACCGCCCTATACCACGGCCTTTGGCATCCTGTTTCTGCCCTTTGAGGGTCTGTATGCCGAGGTGGTGAACGCCGGACTGCTGGAAGTTTTGCAGCGGGATTATCAGGTGAACGTGGCCGGCCCCAGCACCATGGCAGCGCTGCTCAACAGCCTGCAAATGGGCTTCAAGACCCTTGCCATCCAGAAGCGCTCCGGCGAGGTGTGGCAGCTGCTGGGTGCGGTCAAGACCGAGTTCGATAAGTTCGGGCAGGGACTTTCCAAGATGCAGCAGCGCCTGCGCCAGACCGATGAAGAACTGGATAACCTCATCGGGGTGCGCAGCCGCGCCATTAGCCGTAAGCTGCGTGCAGTGCAGACGCTGGACGAAAACACCGCTGCCACCCTACTGGAACTGGACACCGAGCCGGGCAGACCGGTAACGGCGCGTCTGCCGGAGAGTGGGGAAGAGCTTTGAAGCGCAAAGTATCCACGCGTTATCCCTTGCGAAATTTCTGACGATGTGCTATAATAGGAATTGTTCTCAGAAATATTTGCCAATTCACGGCACAACATAAACCCAAAAGGAGTCTGAACGGTATGAGCATGAAAAAAATCAGCGAAGCCATCCTTGGTGTCGGCGTGGACGATACCACTATCGACCTGTTCGAGAGCCAGTATCCGGTGCCCACCGGGGTCAGCTATAATTCCTATGTCATTCTGGACGAAAAGACCACCATTCTGGATACGGTGGACGCCCGCGCCACCAAGCCTTGGCTGGAAAACCTTGCCGAAGCACTGGACGGCCGCAAGCCCGCCTATCTGGTGGTCTCCCACATGGAGCCGGACCACGGTGCCAACGTGGCAAAGCTGGCAGCCCTCTACCCAGAGATGCAGGTGGTGGGCAACGCCAAGACCTTCCAGTATATGGAGCAGTTCTTTGGCGCAGATACCATTGCCCCGGAGCGCCGCGTGGTGGTGAAGGACGGCGAGAGCCTGAGTCTTGGTGCTCACACCCTCACCTTTGTGTTTGCTCCTATGGTGCACTGGCCGGAGGTCATGGTCAGCTACGAGAGCAGCGAGAAGGTGCTGTTCTCTGCCGATGGCTTTGGCCGTTTTGGTGCGGTGGCAAAGTTTGACGAAAACGCCGACTGGGCCAGCGAAGCCCGCCGCTACTACCTGAACATTGTGGGCAAGTACGGCCCGCAGGTGCAGGCACTGCTCAAAAAGGCTGCTGCACTGGATATCAAGACCATCTGCCCGCTGCACGGCCCGGTGCTTACTGGCGACTTGAGCAAGTACCTGAACTACTACGATCTCTGGTCCAGCTACAAGGCCGAGGAGCCGGAAAAGATTCTGGTGGCCAGTGCCTCCATCCACGGTCACACCCGTGCCGCTGCCCACACCATGGCCGAAAAGCTGCGCGCACAGGGCGCAAAGGTGGTGGAAATGGATCTGACCCGCACCGATGTTTCCTACGCTGTCACCGAGGCTTTCCGCTGCGGTAAGATCGTGCTGGCCTGCGCCACCTATGATGGCTTCCTCTTCCCGCCGATGGAAAATCTGCTGACCCACCTCAAGACCAAGAGCTTCCAGAACCGCACCGTCGGCCTGATGGAAAACGGCACTTGGGCACCCATGGCTGCAAAGCTTATGCGTGCCGAGCTGGAGAGCATGAAGAATATCACCCTCTGCGAGAACGTGGTCACCATCCGCTCTGCCGCCAACGCCGCCGCCGAAGCACAGATGGACGCCCTTGCCGCAGAGCTCGTGGCAAAGTAACACGATATAAAATCAGTTGAACGCAAACACTCCCGGGCTTTCCATAAAAAGCCCGGGAGTGTTTTTTACGGCAAAAAATAAAGCCTCCGGCGATACCCACATAGAATCCGAAGATTCAAGGAGTAGACAGCCGGAAGGCTTTACAGAAACCCTCCGGTGGTACCCGTGCAGAATCCGTAGATTCCAGAAGTAGATTGCCAGAGGGCTTTATAAAAGTTCTCCGGTGGAACCGTCACCGGAGCGGAGAGCACCGATGCCAGCAGATTGCCGGAGAACTTTATAGAAACTCTCCGGTAGTACCCACGCAGAATCCGAAGATTCAAGGAGTAGATTGCCGGAGAACTTCCAAGAGACCTCCGGCAAAGCCCACATGGAATCCGAGGATTCGGGGAGCAGAGGGTCGGAGGCCACTGCTCAAAGTATAGCACGGTCTGCCGTTGAAAGCAAGCAAAAAAAGCAGCCTTACCTCGGTATTCAAGACCGAGCAGGGCAGTAACGCCCCTAAGCTGCTTTCTGCATTTTATCATAGCACAGGATGCTGCCAAAGGCAATAAAAAAGCAGAAATGCGCTGGCACGGTCTTCAAAACCGAGGAGGGCGTTAAACGCCCGGGCATTTCTGCATAAATACCTTGGATGCATCTGCATCCAGAGCATTCGGAGATCCCCGGCGAACCACAACTCAATCTGCTAAAACGAGCCGCAGAGGTCTACCGGGAACCCCGCTGAGATGCTCGCCCAAGACCACAGTGCGGGAAAGCACTGGCAGCAGCCAGAACAAGATCCCTGCTAATGCGCCCACTGCTCCGGGTGGCAGGCCAGCAGTTCCTCGTGCTGCAAGTTTTGCTCATGGAGAACAGGATCTTACTGATGCAGAGAAAAAGGCTGAGGGAGAGAATTGGATGCCGGACGGTTGCCTTTCTGCTGAGCGCTGTCAAGATACAGGGCAGTGGCAGATGCAGTTTCGCGGGTAATGCCAAGCAACCGAGAGATCTGCTGAGAAAGCCTGATGCCGGTCTGTACACCTACTTTGATCATGCGGAAGAGCAGCATAGGCACAAAAGTAAAGGAAAACGAGATCAGCCCACCATCCCAGAAGAAATCGTTGAAGTGCAGGTTGTCAAAAAAGCTGCCGGCAGCATTGCCGAATTCGCCGCCGCCAAAGGCAGCGCGTTGCTCCTCAGGGGAGAGGGCTGCGTAGGAAGAAGGCAGCTGAAGCTTTTTCATAAATAAGAACACTCCTTTCCGGAACGATTGAAAATCAGCACAGAGCTACCAGAGTGGGCAGACAATTCTGCTGCTCAGCAGCCGCCTCCTGCTCTGCTTTTTTGTTAGCTTGATACTCGTTGATCGTATTCTTAAAAGCGGTCACGATATTCTTGACGGAGAGATAAATGCTGCGCGCCTGACAATAAGCGTAGTAGCCGCCCAGACCAGCCATACCGATCGTGGCAACCTTGCTCCATGTGTTCAGCTTGCCCCAGTAGTGTCCCACAGCATCGCCAACGGTCAAACCGTCATTGAGGGCATTCTGCATACCGGAGACGGTGCTTTGGAACGCATAGCGTCCCATCAAACCCAGCAGATTTACCGTAACATTGATGCCAAAGGCCATGACCTGCTGCGGGGTGATGTTGATGGAAAAGGCACCGCCCTCGGTGTAGGTCATCTCCTCGGCAGAGAGCACAGAGTAGCCGGCAGGCAGCTGCAGCGGGCGCTGATATGTATGTTCCATGATGGAAAACTCCTTTCGTACACAGAACTCCCCAAGGGGCAGTTCATCTAGTAACTGAATTGTAGCATATCTGCACAAAAATGACAAGAGAGCGCGGGTTTAAAAACCATGATACATTTGTGAATATATTGTGACGGAATACTGCAAAATTGACCTGAATACGATGTAAACATGCAAAACGCCTACTTTTTTACAGCGAAAAAATGTTGTAGCAAAAACGTGCTGAAAACCCGCCAACAACAAAGGCATCTGCCCGTACCCGCTGTGCTGCGCAGGATGCAGCAGCGGGCAAAGCAGATGCCTTGTGTTTTACAGGATACCAGACGAACGGAAAGGGGGGTTACAGCCTTTCCGGCACGCGCTCATACAGCGTGGTCAACTCGGCGATGTGCCCAGCCAATGCAGCGGGCAGGGGCTGGGTCAGCCGCCAGTGCCAGTTTGCGCCCTGTGTGCTGGGGGTGTTGATGCGGGCCTCGCTGCCCAGATGCAGCCAGTCTGCCAGCGGGATGATGGCGGTATCCGAAACGCTGGCAAGGCAGGCGCAGATCATACCCTCGGTCAGGGTCTCCGGTGTGCAGCGCAGATACCGGCAGGCATAAGCCACATCCTCGGCGCTGGCGTTGCTGCGCCAGCCTTCGGTGGTCACATTGTCGTGGGTGCCGGTGTACACTACGCTGTTACGGGGGTAGGTATGGGGCAGGTAGTTGCCCGACTCCCGGCTGTCGAAGGCAAACTGCATGATCTTCATGCCCGGGTAACCGCTTTCGGCCAGCATCGCCTTTACCTCCGGGGTCAGGAAACCCAGATCCTCGGCGATGATATTGCCGCCGCCCAGCGTCTGCTGCATGGCGTGGATAAAGTCCCGGTCAGGGCCTTTTTCCCAGTGGCCGCCCGCAGCCGTGGTGCTTCCGGCAGGGATGGAATAGTAACTCTCAAAGCCGCGGAAGTGGTCGATGCGCACCACATCGTAGATGGAGGTGGCGTGCATCATGCGCCGCTTCCACCAATCAAAGTCGGTGGCCTTGTGGGTAGGCCAGTCGTACAGCGGGTTGCCCCACAGCTGACCGTCTGCCGCAAAGGCATCCGGCGGACAGCCTGCCACATGGGTCAGGTGCATCTGTCCATCGGTCTGGAACAGCTCCGGGTGGGTCCACAGGTCGCTGGAATCCGGGCTGACGTAGATGGGGATATCGCCCACCAGCAGGACACCCTTGCGGTTGGCATAGGCTTTCAGTGCGTTCCACTGGGTGTAGAAGAAGAACTGTACCGCCTTGTGGTAGCTGATCTGGTCAGCCAGCCGTGCCTTTGCGGCGGCAATGGCTTCCGGCTCCCGGCAGCGCAGGGCGTCCGGCCAGTCGGAAAGACCTGCCTGTCCCTGCTCGGCCTTTACCGCCATGAACAGGGCGTAGTCCTCCAGCCAGAAGCTCTGTGCCGCGCAGAAATCTTCATAAGCAGGGGAGGGGGCTGCCAGCAGCCGGTCAGCAGCCTTTTTCAGCAGCACCGGGCGCTGGTTGTACAGCGCACCGTAGTCGACGGTGTCCACCGGCTGCGCGGCGGGGATCTCTTCGGCGGCCAGATAGCCGTCTGCCGCCAGCAGACGGAAATCAATAAAGTAGGGGTTTCCGGCAAAGGCGGAAAAGCTCTGGTAGGGACTGTCGCCATAGCCGGTAGGGCCGATGGGCAGGATCTGCCAATAGGTCTGCTTTGCCTCGGCCAGAAAATCAACGAATGCGGTCGCTTCACTGCCCAGCGTACCGATGCCAAAAGGCCCCGGCAGACTGAACACCGGCATCAAAATGCCGCTTGCACGCATACCGTGCACCTCCTTAGCCCTTTACAGCGCCGGCCACGACACCCTCGATGATGTACTTCTGGCAGGTCATGTAAAGGATAATGATGGGGATGATCGCAATGATGATGCAGGCCATCATGGGAGCCAGTTCCACACGGCCGTAGCCGCCGCGGAAGTACTGGATGGCCATGGGGATGGTGCGGTACTTCTTGATATCCAGCACCAGCGTGGGCAGCAGGTAGTCGTTCCACACCCACATGGTCTCCAGAATAGCGGTGGAGATCATGGTAGGCTTCAGGATGGGGAACACGATCTTGAAGAAGATCTGGATGGGGTTGCAGCCGTCGATCATGGCGGCTTCCTCAATCTCCATGGGCACGCTCTTCATAAAGCCGGTGAACATGAACACGGCCAGACCGGCGCCGAAGCCCAGATAGATGATGCAGATGTTCCAAGGGGTGTTCAGCTTGAGCTGGTCAGCAGTTTTGGACAGGGTGAACATGACCATCTGGAAGGGAACGACCATGGAGAACACGATCAGCAGGTTCATGAACTTGCTCAGCTTATTGTTTACACGGGTCAGGTACCAACCGGTCATGGAGCAGCACAGCAGGATCAGCACCACACTGCTGATGGTGATCAGAAGGCTGTAACCCATGCTGGAGAGGAAGTTCATCTTGGTCATGCCGTAAACGTAGTTGGTGAAACCGGCAAACGTATCGGCAGTAGGCAGGCGGAACACCGTAGAGGTGGTAAAGCTGCCCTCGGTTTTCAAGCTGTTCAGAAAGATCAGCACAATGGGGTAGATCCACAGCAGGCACAGCACCGCCATTATAATAACAAAGAGGGCGTCCCAAGTTCTTTTCTGTTTCGACATTACTGCTGCACCTCCTTAGAGCGGGTAAAGCGGAGCTGGATCAGCGAGATGACCACAACGATCAGGAAGAACACCACGGCCTTTGCCTGACCGATGCCCTTCCACTGCGCACCGGAGCGGCCGTAGAAGGTGTTGTAGATGTTCAGTGCCAGCATTTCACTTGCGTTGGCAGGCTCGCCTGCGGTCAGGGCCACGTTCTGGTCGAACAGCTTGAAGCTGTTGGTCAGGGTCAGGAAGGTGCAGATGGTCACGCTGGGCATGACCATGGG
>CAKSZE010000052.1 GCA_934525325.1 uncultured Faecalibacterium sp. | reverse complement strand
CAGTTCCGGGTGTTCGCCAAGGGCGGGCGCGAGGATACCGGCCGGGATGCGCTGGACTGGATCAGCTGGTGCGCCGCCCACGGCGCGGGCGAAATCTGCCTGAACAGCATCGACACCGACGGCGTGCGCAGCGGCTTCGACCTTGAAATGCTGGACGCAGTGGCCGCCCGGGTGAATATCCCCATCATTGCCAGCGGCGGCGCGGGCAAAAAAGAGGATTTTCTGGAGCTGTTCCACCACAAGGGCATCGACGCCGGGCTGGCGGCGGGCATCTTCCACCAGAAGCTGCTGGGCATCCGGGAACTGAAAGAGTACCTGAACGCAAACGGCGTGGAAATGCGGCTGTGAAAAACGCATAAAACCCTTGCATTTTTGTCTTGAATACGATAAAATACACAGTATCCCCATCCGGGGAGGGAGAACCGTCATGGAACTGAAATTTGATGAAAAAGGCCTGATCCCCGCCATCGTGCAGGATCACTACACAAAGCAGGTGCTCACCCTTGCCTACATGAACGCCGAGACGCTGGCGCTGACCATTGCCGAGGGGCGCACCGTGTTCTGGAGCCGCAGCCGTCAGGAGATCTGGCGCAAGGGCGAGACCAGCGGCAACGTGCAGCGGGTGGTTTCCATCACCGCCGACTGTGATGCCGATGCGCTGGTGGTAGAGGTGGTAAAGGACGGCCCCGCCTGCCACACCGGGGCAGAGAGCTGCTTTTTCAACGAGGTATATGTCTCCCCGGAGCTGAAGCAGTTCAGCTGGCAGGGGCTGTATAACCTTATCAAGGGCCGCAAGGATACCCCCACGGAGGGCAGCTACACCACCTACCTGTTTGAAAAGGGCAAGGAGAAGATCCTGAAAAAGGTGGGCGAGGAGTGCACCGAGGTCATCATTGCGGGCGAAAAAGAGGACAAGGCCGAGACGATTTATGAAATCAGCGACCTTGCCTATCATGTGCTGGTGCTGATGGTCAGCGCGGGCATCACCGTTGAGGATGTGACCCGGGAGCTGGAAAAGCGCCATGTCATCGACCACAAGGTCAAGCAGGAAAGGATGCAGTGAGAAGCCTATGGCAGATTACAGAAAGTCCAGCGTACATTGCCACTCTACCCTGTGTGACGGCAAAAACACCCTGCAGCAGATGGCGGGTGCCGCCTGTGCGCAGGGGCTGACCACCCTTGGCTTTACCGGACACAGCTACACAAAGCCCGACCGCGAATACTGCATGACCCCCGGGCGCACCGCGCAGTACCGCGCCACCATTGCCAAGCTGAAAAACGAGTACCGGGGCAAGGTGGATATCCTGTGCGGCATCGAGTGGGACCTGCTGAGTGAGGGCACGCCCAAGGGCTTTGATTACTGGATCGGCAGCGTACACCACCTGTACGGCAAGAACACCGGCAAATACTACGAGATCGATTTCCGCCCCGAGGATCTGCGGGACTGCATCAACAACGATTTTGACGGCGACCCGCTGGCAGCGGTGGAAGCCTATTTTGCCGAGGTGGAAAAGATCGCCGCCAAAAAGCCGGACATTCTGGGGCACATCGACCTTGTCAAAAAGCTGAACGCGGACGGCAGCTTCTTTGACGAAGAGTCTCCCCGCTACAAGGCAGCGGCGCTCAAGGCGCTGCAAGCTGCCCGGGAGAACGACTGCATTCTGGAGGTGAACACCGGCGGCGTATACCGGGGCTACCGCAAGGACTTCTACCCCGGCGCATGGCTGCTGGGCGAGTGGAACAAGCTGGGCGGCAGGGTGCTCATCACCGCCGACGCCCACGACACCGCCGCGCTGACCTTCGGCTTTGACGAAGCCGCCGCCGCCATCAAGGCCGCAGGCTTTACCGCCCTGACCGTGCTGACCGTCAACGGGTTTGAGCAGCAGGAGTTATAAAAAAGTAGTTGCGAAACACCTACGGTGTTTCGCAACTACACAAATAAAATTTTTTTAAATCGTTTTACCGCAAAAGAGGCCACTGCACAGTTTTTTGTGCAACGGCCTCCTTTTTGCGCGAAGAAAGGAACCCTATGACCCAGACGCGACCCCTGAAAACAAACCTCTTTAACCGGAATGCAGACCTGATGCATGGGCCTATTTTCAAGAACCTTCTGCTGTTCATGCTGCCCATTCTGGTGTCCAATCTGTTCCAGCAGCTGTATAATACCGTGGATACCATGATCGTGGGCAACGTGCTGGGCGATACCGCACTGGCTGCCATCGGCTCCTGCGGGTCCATCTACGAACTGCTGGTGGGCTTTGGCATCGGCATCGGCAACGGACTTTCCATCGTGGCTGCGCGCTCCTACGGGGCGCAGGACGAGGACCTGCTCAAAAAAACGGTGGCCGGGTCGCTGGTCATCGGGCTTTGCGCCAGCTTTGTCATTACCACAGCGGGCTTTTTCGGCCTGCGGCCGCTGCTGCATCTGCTGGACACCCCCGCCGAAATTTTAGAGGACGCCTACCGGTATATCATCGTCATCGACTTGGGCGTGCTGGTGATGTTCCTTTATAACCTGTGCGCCGGGCTGCTGCGTGCCATCGGCAACAGCGTGATGCCGCTGGTGTTTTTGCTTATCAGCTCCGGGCTGAACGTGGCGCTGGATTTATGGTTCATTGCCGGGCTGGGCATGGGCGTGCAGGGCGCGGCGGTGGCTACCGTCATTGCGCAGGGCATCTCGGTGGTGCTGTGCATTCTGTATGTGATGCGCCGCGTGCCGCTGCTGCTGCCCGCCCGCAAGCACTGGGCGGTGGGACAGCATTTGTACTGGGAGCTGTTCAGCCAGAGCATCTCCATGGGGCTGATGAGCAGCATCGTGTCGGCGGGGTCGGTGGTGCTGCAATACGGCATCAACGGGCTGGGCACGCTGACCATTGCGGGGCACACCGCCGCGCGCAAGCTGTTCTCCTTTACCAGTATGCCGCTGATCTCCATGGCAAACGCCGGCTCTACCTTTGTCTCCCAGAACCGGGGCGCAGGCCAGCCGGAGCGGGTGCGCAAGGGAATGCGCACCATGTACCTGTGCTCGGTAGTCATCATGGTGGCAGACATCGTGCTGATGCAGCTTTTTGCCCGGCAGCTGGTGCAGCTGATCTCCGGTTCCACCGCGCCGCTCGTGCTGGAAAACGGCGCACGGTATCTGATATGGAACGCACCGTTCTACGCGGTGCTGGGGGTGCTGCTGTGCACCCGGTACGCCTTGCAGAGCCTTGGGCAGAAGGTGCTGCCGCTGTTTTCCAGCGTCATCGAGCTGGTGGGCAAGGTGATCTTTGTGCTGGTGTTCATCCCGCGCTACGCCTACAACGCCGTCATCCTGTGCGAGCCCATCATCTGGTGCTTCATGGCGGCGTATCTCGTGGCGGTGTACCGCCGCGACGCCTTTGTGTATCCGAGGAAGAAAACCATCTGAATGCGCTCCGCGTTCGCTTTGCGCATATTCAGCGGAAAATATATTTTGAATTTTGGGGTTCTGAAAAGTCTGCGGACTTTTCAGAACCCCTTTTTCACAGAAGGGAACCATAAAAACACCCCCGGACAGCACGCAGAGCTGTCCGGGGGTGTTGTGTTATGATTTATGATGTTTTTACCATGCGGAAGGTCTTTCCGCGCTTAATGCAGTCCAGCAGCAGGTCGTATTCTGCGGGCACCTCGCCGATGACGTTTACCTTTTCGTCTGCGGGCAGGGCGGCGCGCACAAGCTGGATCTCGCCGGAATAGCGCCCGTAGCCGATGTTATCCATGGTCACGCAGCGGCGGCAGCGCTCTGCGCAGTTGTCCGGCTGCACGGTGCTGCCAAAGCAGGAGTAGAGCCGGGATTCCTGATACCGCACAAGCCCTTTGGGCGAGTCCGGGCGGCAAGTAAAGGTGCGGTCGTATAGAGTCTCATAGCCGGGGCGCAGGGCGACCGGCAGGCAGAGCTCGCCGGTGGCGCAGAAGTGGCGGATATACTCCTGTTCCCGGGTACTGACCTCCGGGTCACCCGCAAAAATGCCGTCCAGCCCGTAGTTCAGCGCCAAGTCCGCAAAGGCTGCCGAGGGGGCGGCGGTGCGGTGGGCTTCCAGCGTGGGCAGACCCGCGTACAGCGGGCCGCGCAGCAGGGCGTCACCGGGGATAAAGCCGTACACCTGCAAGCCCTCTGCCTGCAAAGCGGCAGTGCTCTCGCGCAGAAATTCCGGATCAAGCCCCGTCTCCGGGCGGGGGTAGAAGTTGTGCATGGCGATGACCGTGCCGCCGCCCGCCGCCAGCTGCCGCGCCACCTCCGGGGTGGTGGTGGAGGCGTTGACGGCTACGGGCAGCTGCTGTGCAAGGGCGCACATCTCTTCCAGCGAGAAGCCGTAGTCCAGCCGCAGACCCCACAGGTGCAGCCGCTTTGCCAGCGCGGTCAGGTCGGCACAGCCGAACTGCCGGATGGTCTTTTCCGACACGTCTGCCAGAATGCGCCAGCCCTGCGCCGCCAGAAAATCGCACATTTCCTGCACGCGGGCGCAGTAAGCGGCATCAAATTCTTCGCTGATATGCAGTGAGATAAAAACAGGCGCGCCGCCTGCCGCAAAAGCGGAAAGCGACGCACGCTGTTCCTCAAACTGCGTCAGATACACTGACCGTCCGAGTGTTTTAAGCATTGGCAACGTCCTCAACAGAGACCATTGCGTTGGTCACGATAAAGCCCATGATGTAGCAGATGACCAGACCCACTGCATAGCAGCCAACGGAAGCAGCCACACCGTGAGGGCCGGCAGTCATGACGAACAGAGCCAGCAGACCGGAGGGGCCCCAAGCGGTAGCAGCCACCTGCATGGCCATAACGAAGGCACCGCCGAAACCAGCACCCAGACCGGCGCTGATGAAGGGCTTGCCCATGGGCAGGGTGACACCGTAGATCAGCGGCTCGCCGATGCCCAGCAGACCTGCGGGCAGAGCGCCGGTGATCACGTTCTTCAGACGGGTGTTGCCGCACTTCTTAGCCTTGAAGTAGATGGCGACAGCAGCGCCCACCTGACCTGCACCAGCCATAGCCAGCGCGGGGTACAGGGTAACGTAGCCAAAGGTCTCCAGCTGCACGGAGTACAGGGCCACCAGACCGTGGTGCATACCCATAGCGACCATGGGCAGGAACAGTGCGGTGGAAACATAACCGGCAATGATGCGCACGATCAGGCTTTCGCTCATGCACAGCTTTTCAACCACCCAGCACAGCGCGGTGGAAACATAACCGGTAGCGGGCATGATGAGCAGGATATAAGGCACAAGGCACAGGATCATGGTGATCAGCGGGGTGAACACGATGTCCAGAGATTCGGGCATCCACTTACGCACCCAGCGCTCGATCTTGACAAGGCACCATGCGCCCAGCACAACAGCCAGCACGCCGCCGCGGCCTGCACGCAGGATGGAATCCAGCGGCACAGCCTCGTTGAAGAGACCAAGAATGCCGGAGATCTTGTTGATGCCGTCCAGACCGGTGATCATGCCCAGCATACCGCCCAGAATGGGGGTGCCGCCGAACTTTTCGGCTGCGCGGTAGCCGACCCATGCGGTCAGGTAGCCGAGGAAGCAGGTGTTCATCAGACCCAGCAGGGTGCTGATAAGCGCCAGTGCGGGGATTTCGGCGTAGTTCGGCACCACCTGACCGATCAGGGAGTTGATGCCGGCGCACAGACCGGAGGCCACAACGCCCGGGATCAGGGGGATAAAGATATCGCCGAAGGTCTTGAACAGCTCCTTGACCTTGCTCTGCTTCTGCCCGGCCTTGACTGCGGCCTTATTGGTCTGCCAGTCGTTGGCGGTGGAAGCGGCGGCGTCCGCCGGGATGCCCATATCGCGGCAGATATCTGCGCACTTGCGGCACTTGCCGGGGCCGACCACGATCTCCACATAGCCGGTACGGTCGTGCACGATGCCCATCACGCCCTCGATGGCCTTCAGGCCCTCGTCGTCGATCTTGGCATCCTCCTTGACGCGCACCCGCAGACGGGTCATGCAGTTGGTTGCGGTGAGAACGTTGCTCTTTCCGCCGACTTTCTCCAGCGCCGCGCGGACCAGTTCTTCATTCGTCATAAGTGGGTCCTCCTTTAAAACAGGTGTATATCCGATGCGGCCTGTGCCGCTAAGGAACTTGAGTAGAACAATATGCCTTACAGCACTTCCAGCCGGATGGCATCCCGCACATGGCCGTGTGCCCGTTCCAGCCGCCGGGCGGCTTCCTTGGCATCACAGTCTGCAAGCAGCATGGTGATGGCGGTCTTTACGCTGCCGCCCGCTGCATCAATGGCGGCGCGGGCTTTCTCCCGCTCCACGCCGGTGGCGTCGATGACGATATTCTCGGCGCGGGTGTGCAGCTTTTCGTTGGTCTGCTGCACGTCCACCATCAGGTTCTGGTAGGCCTTGCCGGTGCGCACCATGGAGCCGGTGGAGATCATATTCAGGATCAGCTTCTGCGCCGTGCCGGACTTGAGTCGGGTGGAGCCGGTCAGCACCTCGGGGCCGCAGTTCACCTCGATGGCAAGCTCTGCGGCCTTGCCGATAGCGCTGCCGATATTGCAGGCGATGGCGGCGGTGTGGCAGCCCACGCTTTTGGCGTAGTCCAGACCGCCCAGCACATAGGGTGTGCGGCCGGAGGCGGCAATACCCACCACAAGATCGTCTGCGGTCAGGCCGTGGGCTTTCAGATCCTCCACAGCCAGCTCCCGGCTGTCCTCTGCGCCCTCCACGGCTTCAATAAAGGCTTTTTCGCCGCCGGCGATAAGACCTACCACCATCTCCTTCGGCACGCCGAAGGTGGGCGGGCACTCGGCGGCGTCCAGCACGCCTAAGCGGCCGGAGGTACCGGCGCCCATATAGAACAGCCGTCCGCCTTTTTCAAAGGACTCTGCCGCCCAAGTGACCGCCTGCGCGATCTGCGGCAGGCACTTGGCAATGGCCAGCGGCACCCGGGCGTCCTCCTCGTTCATGACTGTCACGATCTCCAGCGGGGACATCTGGTCCAGCTGCATCGTGCGCGGGTTGCGGGTCTCGGTGGTCATCCCACTCAGATTCAAGCCCATTTCCTGCACCTCCACTTTCCGCTTTCTGCCGCACCCTTGCGGCGTGATTGTGACCAAAGTATAAACTTTTTCAAACAAAATGTCCACAAAAAGACTATTTTGTGGTACAATGTTTTATACAAGCATTGTTTTTGAAATTTTTGCGGACAAGTACGACTTTTTTGTGCAGCTTGTTCAATCCATCCTGAAATACAACAGAGGTATCTATATGCAGAACGTTCTTTTACGCCTGCGGGAGGTGCAGCCCTCCCTCAGCAGCACCGAGCGGCAGATCGCGCAGTTCATTCTGGAAAACCCGGACGAGACCACCACCCTTACCATCCGGGATCTGGCGCGGCGCTCCTTCTCCTCCCCTTCCAGCGTGGTGCGTGTCTGCCGGGTGATCGGCTTTCAGGGCTACAAGGAGCTGCGCCACGCCCTGACGCTGGAGCTTGCCACCCTTGGTGAGAACGGCAGCCACCGGGAAAAGGACATCACTCCGCAGGACAGCTTTCAGGAGATCGTGGACAAGGTGACCCACAAGAACATCCAGAGCCTGCTGGACACCCAGCGGCTGCTTTTGCTGGACGAGCTGGAACAGTGCGTGGAGCTAATTGCCAACGCCCGCACAGTGCTGTTGTTCGGCATTGGCTCCTCGCTGTGCGTGGCAAAGGACACCTACCTGAAATTTCTGCGGCTGGACAAGCCCTGTGTGGTCAACGAGGACTCCCACTCGCAGCTTTTGCAGGCGCGCAACGCCACCGCGCAGGATGTGGGCATCGTGTTCTCCTACTCCGGGCAGACCATGGAGATGATCCAGTGCATCCAGGAGATGAAGGCGGGCGGCGCACCGGTCATCGCGGTGACCCGCTACTACCCCTCGGAGGTGGCGCAGCTGGCCGATCATGTGCTGTATGTAGCCGCCAACGAGAGCCTGTTCCGCAACGGTGCTATGTCCTCCCGGCTTTCCCAGCTGAACGTGATGGATATCCTGTACACCGCCTACGCCAGCCGCAACCACGAGGACACCATGCGCCGCCTGACCAAGACCCATATCTATAAGCCCGGCGAGCCGGAGGTGCTGACCCAGCCGTAAAACAAAGAACGCCCCGCAGGGTACAATACAATAACCAAAGCCCCCGGCCTGACAGAGCAGACCGGGGGCTTTGAAGTATCTCCGAGAATATCACATGGTAAACTGGATGGCGCAGAAAGCAGCGTAGATGCACAGCAGGATGATACCCTGTGCACGGGACAGCTTGCCGCGCTTCAGTGCGGGAAGGGTCATGATCATCATGACAGCCAGCATGACCGGGATCTCCAGCACAAGGCTGGAATTGATGCCGAACAGGGTGGAACTCTGCGGCACGGTGAAGGGTGCCAGCGTGACGGACACGCCGCTGACCAGCACCAGATTGAACACGTTTGCGCCCACAATGTTGCCAAGGGACAGGTCGCTGCAGCCCTTGACCAGCGAGGTGATGGCGGTGACCAGCTCCGGCAGGGAGGTTCCCAGTGCCACAAAGGTCAGCGCAATGACCGACTCCGGCACGCCCAGTGCCTGTGCGATGAGGGTACCGTTATCCACCAGCAGGTTTGCGCCCAGTGCGATGAGCACAGCGCCCAGCACCAGCAGCACCAGCGTTTTGGCAAGGGACATCTCCTCCCCTGCGCTCTCTGCTTCAGCCTCGGCCTCCGCTTCGGCGGCGGCAGGGGCTTTTTTCATCTGCAATACGTTTGCCACCATGTAGGCCACGAACATGGCCAGCATCACAAAGCCCAGCGGGCGGGTGAACTCGCCCATAGCGTAGGCTGCCACGCAGTAGATGGCGGCTGCGGCAAAGAAGAAGGCTACCGGCACCCGCAGGGTCTTGGGGTCTACCTTGCCCGGACGGACAGCGATGGTAATGGCGGCGATCAGGGCAGAGTTGCAGATGACCGAGCCGATGGCGTTGCCGTAGGCGATCTCACCATGGCCGGACACAGCGGACATGGTGGACACCATGACCTCCGGCAGGGTGGTGCCGATGGACACCACCGTTGCGCCGATGAGCAGCTCCGGCAGGTGGAACCGCCGGGCCAGTGCCGAAGCACCGTCCACGAACCAGTCGCCGCCCTTGATCAGGAACAGCAGACCGACGATAAATAACAATACAGGAACCAGCATAATTTTTCTCCTCTGAATTTTCGCGGGGCGTGAACCACAGAACCGGGAACGGATCGCTCCATCCCCGGTTCTGCACAAGATCGGTCAGTTGACGTTATTTCTGCATGATGTGGATGGCAAAGCCGCCGTACTCGCCGTCAAGATACACGTTCTTGATGCGGCCGTCCTCAAAATAGGCGGCAGTGTCCATGCGGAAGCTAAAGCCATTTTCCTCCAGCTCCTCCATCGCAGCCTTCAGGTCGGGGGTTCGCATTGCGATGTGGCCGTTCTTGCCCAGAAAGGGGCTCTTCATGCACTCGAAATAATTGCCGGCAAACTCGGACTTCTGTCCGTGGCGGGGCTCTAAGTTGAACAGCTTGCACAGCAGCAGCGCCAGCTGCTCGGCCTCGCCTGCGTTGTCGGTGTTGATGCCGACGTGCTCCAGCTCAAATGTGTTTTTCATTTGGTGTTTCTCCTGTTACTTCATGGGGAAGATCAGCACAGCGCCCACCGTCAGCGCCAGCAGACGGATGAAGTACTGCGGAATGGTAAACTTCCAGAACTCGGTGATCTTGTAGTCACCGGCGCCCATGATCATGGCGGGCATACCGTCAATGGGCAGGAAGTGTCCGCACCAGCCGGAGACCACGATAGCGGCAGCGGCTGCGGTGGGGTCCAGACCCAGATTGACGCAGGTGGCAATGGCCATGGGAGCAAAGACGTACACGGTGCCGATGGTGGAACCGGTCAGGGTGGCCAGCACGCTGGTCAGGATGCAGAAGGCAAAGATCAGCACGAAGGGGTTGACGTTGGTGCCCAGCATCTTGGCAACGGTCTCGCCCACCAGACTGGTCAGGCCGGTGTTGCCCAGAGCATCGGCGATGCCGATGACGCCTGCGGACATCAGGATGATGGGTGCGCTGATGGAGTTGCGGATCTCGTTGAAGTCCATGACGCCGGAGATCAGGATGACGCCCACAGCCAGACCGGTGATGGCGTAGCCTGCGTCACCGATCTTGCTCTGCAGGATCATGCCCACAACGGCGAGCACAAAGCTGAAGTAGGTGATAAGCTCCTGATTCTTGGTCAGGGCGACCTTCTGCTCACCAGCGTGGAGAGCCTCTTCCTTGGCCTCAGCAATGGGGTGGTCGGGCATGATCTTGTAGGCCAGAATGCACCACACCAGGAAGCCGATGGACAGGCACAGGTTGACCAGAGAGAACTTGACCAGATTGACGTTTGCCGCAACGCCTGCGCTTTCCAGAACGGCGATGACGATGCCGTACTGCAGAGCGGTGTTGAAGGGCAGCAGCGGGTGGTTTGCTGCAAAGCCCGCAGGCATCAGGACCTTGGACGGGGGCAGCTGCTTGGAGTAAGGCAGGGTGGACAGCAGGCCGATGACCAGCACATAGTAGGCGGTGGAACCGGTGCCGAACAGGCTGCAACCCAGCATGACGATGAGGATCAGCAGGACGTAAGCCTTAAAGCCGCCCTTGCTGGCCATGTTGAAGATGGTCTGCTTGAACTTGACGATGAAGCTGGTTTTCTGCAAAGCCGCAATGATGGCCATGAAGGATGCCAGCATGACGATGGTGGGGTTTGCGAAGCCGCCGAAGGCGGTCTTGATGTCGGTAACGCCGAACACCACCAGCAGCAGCAGCGCCAGCAGCGGGGGTGCACCGAAGGGCAGTTTATCCACCATGATCAGGATGATCATGAGGACAGTCACTGCCAGAGCAATGATCATGGGAAGTGTCATAGAACGTTTCCTCCTTTTTTATGTCCGCAGTCCCTGTTGTGCAAGAGCCCGACCCTTTGCACAAATCCGCTGCGGCTTTCTTGATTAAAAGTATATAGTTTTCTACCGTATGTCACAATTATTTTTTTGCTTGTTATGTTTCTTTTTGGAACATATTCAGAATTTGTTCAATTTTTTCGTCGTAAAGTGTCACTTCTTGAAACACATTGCGGTTAGCTTTGGCTGATTTGTTGCTTTTTGGAACGGAGACAGGACGATTTAAAATGGCTTCCGCTATCGGGTTGCGGCTCCCAGCATTCGCTTCGTGCCTTGGGCGGCACTCGCGTCTTGCTGGCCGCTGCCCCAACAACTCCTCCCTGTTTCCGCCGCTGGCGGCGGTCGTCGTCGTTGCACTCTAGCCATATTCAGCGGAAAAATTATTTTTAAATTTCGCGTTTGGAGCGACCGCGTTTGCGGAGCGCAGCGCAGCAATGAAAGCCCCAGTGGGGCTTTTAAGCGGCAGAGCGGTCTGCGTTAGCAGATGGAGGGGCTTTGCCCCGACAAACTCTGCGGGCCGCTCCAAACGCTATTTTCACGGGAGGGGTCGTGGAGGAAAGCGGCATTTGCAGCGCCGCTTTCTGCGAAAGCGCGGCGCTACGGGCGGGCGCCCGCTCCCCCGAGAGGGCCGACTTCCCCCGGCCGGGGGAAGATGTCACCGCAGGTGACAAAAAGGGGAATCTGTCGCGC
>CAKSZE010000051.1 GCA_934525325.1 uncultured Faecalibacterium sp. | reverse complement strand
ATGATCATGGATATGGCTCCCATCATCCTGATCGCTACCCCCATCCTGCTGCCCATCGCCACCTCCATCGGCATCGATCCCATCCAGTTCGGTATCATCGTGGTTCTGAACTGCGGCATCGGCCTGCTGACTCCTCCCGTCGGCGCAGTCCTGTTCATCGGCTCTGCCGTTGCAAAGCGCCCCATGGAGAAGGTGGTCAAGGCGACCCTGCCGTTCTACCTGTGCATGTTCATTGCACTGCTGCTGCTGACCTACATCCCCGACATCAGCCTTGCGATCCCCAAGCTGCTGGGCGGCTATGTAAGCCCCATCGCAAACCCGCTGGGTCCTGTGTTCATCCACTAAGCGCAGCATAAGGGAATACCCCTTGCATTTATAAGACCGGAGCCTGTCAGCCCTTTGGGCTGCGGGCCCCGGTCTTTTTTGCGTGTGCACCAAAATGCGGACAGCTTGCACGGCGGGGAACACTATGATAAAATAAAAAGCATAGAAGCTTGGAAGGGGAGAGAACACTATGGAGCAAAAACGCCTGTGTCCGTTCTGCATTTGGGAACTGCCGCCTGCGGCGACCGTCTGCCCCCATTGCGGGAAGATCTTAGAGGGATGCAACCCGGCGGGCTGCCTGCCGGTGGGCACGGTGCTGGCCGGGCGCTACACCGTGGGCGAGATGCGCAGTCTGGACGGCGAGGGTGTGCTGTACAGCGGCGTGGAGAATTTGGGCGGTTTCCGGGTGACAATCAAGGAGTACCTGCCCGTCACCCTTTCTGCGGAGCGGGGCACGGACTGCATCCTGCGCCCCAAGCAGGGGAGCGAAGTGCTGTTCAAGACCACTCGCATGGACTTTGCAGACCTGTACCGCGCCATCCAGCGCATTACCCCCGCCAGCGGTCTGGAAGCCGTGCTGGATGTGGTGGAAGCCAACAACACCGTGTATGCGGTGCTGGAAAACCTGGGCGGCACCCCGCTGGATCAATGGCTGGAAAAACGTTCCGCTCCGGTGCAGGCAGAGGAGGCCTGCGCCATGCTGCGCCCGGTGTTTGAGGGTGTGGCGGCCATGCACAAGGCGGGGCTGGTGCACCGCGGTATCTGCCCGGAGAATATCCGGGTGATGGCGGATGGCCGCTGCCGTCTGGCAGGGTACGCCACCGTGGGTCTGCGCACCGCAGGCAGCGGTCTGCACGAGCAGCTGTACGAGGGCTACTCCGCGCCGGAGCAGTACACCACCGCCGAGTTTGAGGGGCGCTATACTGACGAATACAGCCTTGCCGCAGTCTTTTACCGCATGGTGTGCGGGCAGGCACCCATGCCCGCTGCCCAGCGCGTGGTGTCGGACTCTAACCCCCGGGCACGCACCGTAGAGCCTGCCGTACCGGCCTATGTCTCCGATGTTTTGCAGCTGGGGCTGCGGCTCAAGGTCATGGAGCGCATCCAGACCGTGCCGCAGCTGTATCAGGCGCTTTCTTCCAAGGAATATACCGCCGAGCTGACCCGCACCATGAAGCCGGAGACCCCGATGCACCCGGCGCGGGCAGAGCAGAGCCCGCAGGGCAGGGAGCACCTGCTCAGCCTGAAAGGGCTGCTGGCGGGTATCCTGATCTTGCTTTCAATCCTGATATTGCTTACCCTGTGGGGCATCGTGAGCAGCAAAGAGGAGCAGACGCCCGCTTCGGAGCCGAGCTCGGAAGCAGCCAGCAGCGAGGAAATGAAGCCACAGAACCTTGTGCCCAACTTTGTGGGCATCGACTACGAGCAGATCAAGAATAACCGCGAGTACACCAGTATGTACCTGTTCCGGGCGGTTTTGGAGTACAGCGATACCGTGCCCTCCGGGCAGGTCATCCGGCAGGAGCCGGAAGCCGGCGAGGTGATGGAGAACGGCGAGGTGATCCAGATCGTGGTCAGTCAGGGCCCGGAAAAGGTGGAAATGCCCAAGATCATCGGTGCATCGCAGGATAAGGCCATTGAGATCCTGAGCAGCCGGGGGCTTGTGGCCAGCTGTTTTATGGTGGTGAACGATGGCTCCTACGCCACAGGCTGCGTAGTCTCCGCCAGCGAGGAGGAGGGTGCCATGGTCACGGTGGGCACGGTGATCACCGTGTATATCGCCGCAGACCCCAGTGTGCAGATCACCGCCACCCCGGAAGAGCCTGCCGCTACCGAGCCCACCACCCCGGAAACGCCCCCGGAGGGCAGTACAGAGCCGGAATACGATACAGAATAAGCAACAAAAGCAGAAGCGGGAGCCTTATAACGGGCTCCCGCTTCTGCTTGTTTAGGATAGGAAAGAGAATGGCAAATTAAAGATTGGTGTAGCCCATCAGGCAGCGGTCTACCTCGGCGGCGCAATCGCGGCCTTCACGCAGACCCCACACCACAAGGCTCTGGCCGCGGCGCATATCGCCGCAGACGAATACCTTGTCCACGTTGGTCTTAAAGCTGTGGTCGGCTACATTGCCCCGGGTGGTCAGCTCCACACCAAAGGCATCGGCTGTGTAGTTTTCGCAGCCGGTAAAGCCTGCGGCGATAAACGCCAGCTGGCAGTCGTAGGTAAATTCCTTGCCGGTGGGCACCATGCTGGTGCGGCCGGTCTCAGGGTCGCGCTCCGGCTTCAGGCAGCTGATGACGGCACCGGTCAGGTTGCCGGTCTCGTCCTTCAAAAACTCCTTGACGGTGGTCTGGTACACCCGCGGGTCCTTGCCGAACTTGGCAATGCACTCGGTCTGGCCGTAGTCCACCTTCAGCACCCGGGGCCACTCCGGCCACGGGTTTGCGGCGGTGCGCTCGACAGGAGGCTGCGGCATCATTTCCAGTGCCATCAGGTCGGTGCAGCCCTGCCGCAGGGCTGTGCCCTGACAGTCGTTGCCGGTATCGCCGCCGCCAATGACCAGTACGTTTTTACCGGCTGCATTGATGGCCTTGCCGTCTGCAAAGCCGGAGTCCAGCAGGCTCTTGGTCACGCTGGTCAGGTAGTCCACGGCAAAGTGCACGCCCTTGGCGTCCCGGCCGGGCACATTCAGGTCGCGGGGCTTTTTTGCGCCGCAGCACAGCACCACGGCATCAAAATCTGCCAGCAGCTGCTCGGCGGGCACAGCACCGCCCACATCCATGCCGGTGCGGAACACCACACCCTCGGCCTGCATCAGCTTGACCCGGCGCTCGATGACCGCTTTGTCCAGCTTCATGTTGGGGATGCCGTACATCAGAAGGCCGCCCACGCGGTCGGCGCGCTCAAACACCGTAACGGCGTGACCGCGCTTGTTCAGGTACTCGGCAACCGAAAGCCCCGCAGGGCCGCTGCCCACCACGGCAACGCTCTTGCCGGTGCGGGTCGGCGGCGGGGTGGTAGTAAGCCAGTTCTTGGCGTAGGCCGTCTCGATGATGGCGTGCTCGTTTTCGCGCACGGTGACGCTGCTGCCGGTCACATCCCCGCAGGTGCAGGCGGCCTCACACAGGGCGGGGCACACCCGGCTGGTAAACTCCGGGAAGCGGTTGGTGGCCATCAGGCGGTGGAGTGCCAGCTCCCACTTGCCGTGGTACACCAGATCGTTCCACTCCGGGATGAGGTTGTTCAGCGGACAGCCGGAAGCCATGCCGCCGATCATCATGCCCGCCTGACAGAAAGGTACGCCGCAGTCCATACAGCGGGCGGCCTGCGTCTGCTGCTGCTCCCGCGAGAGCCAGATGTGGAACTCGTTAAAATTTTCAAGGCGCTCCAGCGGCGCAACGTCCGTGCTGGTCTTGCGCGCATAATCCATAAATCCTGTTGTCTTACCCATGCTGCTGCCCCTCCTTACTTATGCTTCTGCACTGCATAGAATGCTTCGATCTGTGCCTGCTCGCCGTCCAGACCACGCTCCTCTACCGAGGCGATGACCCGCAGCATGCGGTCGTAATCGTAAGGCAGCACCTTTTTGAATTTGGGCAGGAACGCACTGAAATTATCCAAAATTTCCTTGCCGCGCGGAGAACCGGTGGCCTCCACATGGGCGCGGATCAGCTCCTTCAAGGTGGCAACATCGTACTTGTGCTCCACCGGCTCAAGGCTGACAGTCTCCTTGTTCACACGCTGGTAGAAGTCCCAGTTCTCGTCCAGCACATAGGCAATGCCGCCGGTCATACCGGCTGCAAAGTTCTTGCCGGTCTGGCCCAGCACCACCACGGTGCCGCCGGTCATGTACTCACAGCCGTGGTCGCCCACGCCCTCCACAACGGCGGTAGCGCCGCTGTTGCGCACGCAGAAGCGCTCACCGGCCACGCCGGAGATGAACGCCTTACCGCTGGTAGCGCCGTACAGCGCCACGTTGCCGGTGATGATGTTCTCCTCGGGCTTGAAGTCGATGCCCTGCGGCGGGCGCACGACGATCTTTCCGCCGGAAAGGCCCTTGCCCATGTAGTCGTTGCAGTCGCCCACAAGCTCCAGCGTCAGGCCATTGGGGATAAAGGCGCCAAAGCTCTGACCGCCTGCACCGGTGCAGTGCACGGTGTACACATCGTCCGGCAGGTCGTTGCCATATTTACGGGTGATCTCGCTGCCAAAGATGGCACCAAAGGCGCGGTCCACGTTGGAAACATTCAGGCTGACATTCTGGGGAGCCTTGCTGCCCAGCTTGAACTTCTTCATCAGCACCTTCATGTCCAGCGTGTTTTCCAGATGGAAGTCGTAGCTGTCCTCTTTGATGAAATGGACGTTGCTGTTTGTAATGGCGGGATTATGCAGGATGCAGTCCAGATCCAGCTCCGCTGCACGGCTGCCCGGAGCGGCGGGCTTGACCCGCAGCAGGTCGGTGCGGCCTACCAGTTCGTCCACGGTGCGCACGCCCAGCTTTGCCATGTACTCCCGCAGCTCCTCGGCCACAAAGGTGAGGTAGTTGATGATGTACTCCGGCTTGCCGCGGAAGTTCTTGCGCAACTCGGGGTTCTGGGTGCAGATGCCCATGGGGCAGGTGTCCAGATTGCACACGCGCATCATCACGCAGCCCTCTGCCATCAGCAGGGTGGTGCCAAAGCCGAACTCCTCTGCGCCCAGCATACAGCTGATGGCCACATCCCGGCCGGACAGCAGCTTGGAGTCGCTCTCGATGCGCACGCGGGTGCGCAGACCGTTCAGGATCAGGGTCTGGTGGGTCTCGGCGATGCCCAGTTCCCAAGGCAGACCGGCGTGCTTGATGGAGGTGCGGGGCGCAGCACCGGTGCCGCCGTCATAACCGGACACCAGAATGACCTGTGCGCCGCCCTTGGCAACACCGGCGGCAATGGTGCCGACACCGGCCTCGCTGACCAGCTTGACGTTGATGTTGGCATTGCGGTTGGCGTTTTTCAGATCGTAGATCAGCTCTGCCAAGTCCTCGATGGAATAGATATCGTGGTGGGGCGGGGGAGAGATCAGGCCCACGCCGGTGGTGCTGTGGCGGGTCTTGGCGATCCACGGGTACACCTTGGCACCGGGCAGGTTGCCGCCCTCGCCGGGCTTTGCGCCCTGTGCCAGCTTGATCTGAATCTCCTCGGCGCTGACCAGATACTTGCTGGTCACACCAAAGCGGGCAGAAGCTACCTGCTTGATCTTGGAATTGCTCTCGCTGTGGTAGCGCTCCTCGGGCTCGCCGCCCTCGCCGGTATTGCTGCGGCCGCCCAGACGGTTCAGGGCGATGGCAATGGTCTCGTGTGCTTCGCTGCTCAATGCGCCGTAGCTCATGGCAGCGCCCTTAAACCGCTTGACGATGCTGGAGACCGGCTCTACCTCTTCCAGCGGGATGCCGCCGTCTGCGGCATAGTTGAAGTCCAGCAGGCTGCGCAGATGCACGCCCTCGGCACCCATGTTGTCCACCGTCTGGGTGAACTGCTTAAAGGTGTCGTAATCGCCGGTGCGGCAGGCCTTCTGGAACAGGTGGATGGTCTGGGGGTTGAAGAGGTGCTCTTCCTTGCCGCTGCGGAACTTGTGGGCACCGCTGTCGGACAGCTCCATGTTGATATCCAGCCCCAGCGGGTCAAAGGCAGCGTTGTGCTGCGCTTCCACATCGGCCTGAATGTCTGCCATGCTTACACCGCCCACACGGCTCACCGTGCCGGTAAAGTATTTGTCGATGACCTCCTTCGAGATACCCACAGCCTCAAAGATCTGGCTGCTCTGGTAGCTCTGGATGGTGGAAATGCCCATCTTGGAGGCGATCTTCACGATGCCGCTGAGGATGGCGTTGTCGTAGTCCTGCACGGCGGCGTAGTAGTCCTTGTCCAGCAGACCCTCGTCAATGAGCTGCCCGATGGTCTCGTGTGCCAGATAGGGGTTGATGGCGCAGGCACCGTAGCCCAGCAGGGTGGCAAAGTGGTGCACCTCCCGGGGCTCGGCGCTTTCAAGGATCAGTGCCAGTGCGGTGCTCTTTTTGGTACGGATAAGGTACTGAGACACTGCCGACACGGCCAGCAGGCTGGGGATAGTCACATGGTATTCATCCACGTCACGGTCGGACAGGATGATGATGTTTGCGCCCTCCTTGTAGGCGCGGTCGACTTCCAGAAATACCCGGTCGATGGCCTTTTCCAGACTGGTGTTCTTGTAGTAGTTGATGGACACCGTAGCCACCTTGAAGCCCGGCACGTTCATGTACTTGATCTTCAAAAGATCGGTGTTGGTCAGGATGGGATTGTGCACCTTGAGCACCTTGCAGTTCTCGGGCTTATCCTCCAGCAGATTGCCATGGGCACCGATGTAAACACTGGTGGAGGTGACCACCTTTTCCCGGATGGCGTCGATAGGGGGGTTGGTCACCTGTGCAAACCGCTGCTTGAAGTAGTTGAACAGCGGGGGATGCTGGCTGCTGAGCACGGCAAGCGGGGTGTCGGTACCCATGGCACCGGAAGGCTCTGCGCCCGCCCGCGCCATGGCAAGGATCATGGTGTTCACGTCCTCGTACTTGTAGCCGAACACCTTCTGCAGCCGGGTCAGCTGCTCGCCAGTGTAGCTTTCCACCTTCACATTGGGGATCTTCAGCCCGCTCAGCTGCACCAGATTGCGGTCGATCCACTCGCCGTAGGGCTCGCGGCTGGCGTAAAGTTCCTTCAGCTTTTCGTCATCCACCACCTCGCCCTTGACGGTATCCACCAGCAGCATTTTGCCAGGGCGCAGACGCTCCTTGACCAGAATATTCTCCGGGTCGCATTCCAGCACGCCCACCTCAGAGGACAGGATCATGCGCCCGTCCTTGGTGATATAGTAGCGGCTGGGGCGCAGACCGTTGCGGTCCAGCACCGCGCCCATCACGTCGCCGTCCGAGAACAGGATGGCGGCGGGGCCGTCCCAAGGCTCCAGCATGGTGGCGTAGTACTGGTAGAAATCCCGCTTTTTCTGGCTGATGTTCTTGTTGTTCTCCCACGGCTCGGGGATGGTGATCATCACGGCCAGCGGCAGATCCATGCCGTTCATCACCATGAACTCCAGCGCGTTATCCAGCATGGCAGAGTCCGAACCGGAGGTGTTGATGATGGGCAGGATCTTGTTCATGTCGTCCTGCAGAATGGGGCTGGAGATGCTCTCCTCACGTGCCAGCATGGCGTCGGTGTTGCCCTTGATGGTGTTGATCTCGCCGTTGTGCAGAATAAAGCGGTTGGGGTGTGCACGCATCCAGCTGGGGTTGGTATTGGTAGAAAAGCGGCTGTGCACCATGCCGATGGCGGATTCATAATCCGGGTCCTGCAGGTCGGCATAGAAGCGGCGCAGGTCGTGCACAAGGAACATGCCCTTATACACGATGGTGCGGCTGGACAGGCTGGGCACATAGGTGCCGTTGCTGGCCTGCTCGAACACGCGGCGCACGATGTACAGGCGGCGGTCAAACTCGATGCCCTTGCTTACCTTGGCGGGCTTTTTGATAAAGCACTGCCAGATGGCGGGCATACAGTCCCGGGCCTTCTGACCCACGGCATCGGGGTCTACGGGCACCTCGCGCCATGCCAGAAACTCCAGCCCCTCCTTGCGGGTGACCACCTCGAACAGCTTCATGGCCTGTGCCCGCAGGTGCTCGTTCTGGGGGAAGAAGAACATACCCACGCCGTACTCCCGCTCGTTGCCCAGCCGGATGTTCAGCTCTTCGGCAACCTTGGAGAAGAACTTGTGGCTGATCTGCAGCAGGATGCCCACGCCGTCGCCGGTCTTGCCCTCGGCGTCCTTACCGGCGCGGTGTTCCAGCCGCTCCACGATGGACAGTGCATCGTCCACCGTCTGGTGGCTTTTACGTCCCTTGATGTCCACCACAGCGCCGATGCCGCAGGCATCGTGCTCGAACTGTGGGTCGTACAGACCAAGGGTGGTTTTCTGCTCTGTAAAGTTTTCCATAGTCTTTCCCATCCTTTTTACTTGTTTGCTTACCGGGGGCTGCGGCACCCTCCGCAGCTTTTTATCCCCTGCAAAAAGAAAAAGACGCCCCGCAAGGGCATAGGATGCCCCTGCGGAACGCCTTTGTTCCGATACCTGATATTATACAGATTCCTGAAAAATCTTCAAGTGACAGCTGCACCAAATATGACAACTGCTTTACACCACTTCTTGTGCGAAACGCCGCGTACGGCGGTCAGTTGTAGTCATAGTGAGAATAGCACTGGCTCAATGTCTGCCCAGAATGGCCTGCAGGTCGTTTTCCGGTGCTGTTACGGCTTTTAAATCGTACTTTTGCTGCAGGGCAGCCACAACGCCCGGCGAGAGGAAAGCAGGCAGGGTTGGCCCCAGCCGGATGCCCTTGATGCCCAGCGCCAGCAGTGCGATGAGGATGCACACGGCCTTCTGCTCAAACCAGCACAGCACCAGCGAGAGCGGCAGCTCGTTTACACTGCAGCCAAAGGCATCGGCCAGAGCCAGCGCAATGCGGATGGCACTGTAGGCGTCGTTGCACTGGCCCACGTCCAGAATGCGGGGCAGCTCCGTGCCGGGCACATTGCCCAAGGGCAGATCGTTCAGCCGGAACTTGCCGCAGGCCAGTGTCAGGATGACCGTATCCTGCGGTGTGAGCTTGGCAAACTCGGTGTAGTACCGGCGGGAGGGCCGCGTGCCGTCGCAGCCGCCCACAAGGAAGAAGTGACGGATCTTGCCGTCCTTCACCGCCTGCACGATCTCGCCCGCATGCTGGAGCACAGCATTGCGCGCAAAGCCGGTGACGACGCTTTTGCCGCCGTTCATTCCGGGCACAAGAGTATCCTCCTTGTAGCCGCCCAGCTCCAGCGCCTTTTCGATCACCGGTGTAAAATCGCGCCCTTCCTCAATGTGCACGATGCCGGGATAGGACACCACCGAGGTGGTGAACACCCGGTCAGAATAGCTTTCGCGCAGGGGCATGATGCAGTTGGTGGTGAACAGGATGGGCGCGGGGATATCCTCAAACTCGGTCTGCTGGTTCTGCCATGCGGTGCCGAAGTTGCCCTTGAGGTGGGGGTACTTCTGCTTCAATTCCGGGTAGCCGTGGGCGGGTAGCATTTCCGAGTGGGTGTAGATATTGATGCCCTTATCCTTCGTCTGTTCCAGCAGGCATTTCATGTCGTACAGGTCATGGCCCGAAACCACGATGAACGGCCCCTTTTCAATGGTCAGCGGCACCTCCACTGGCTCCGGGTCGCCGTAGGCACCGGTATTGGCAGCATCCAGCAGCTCCATGCAGCGGTAGCTGGCCTCGCCGGTTTTCTGCACCAGCGCCCACAGCTCCTCCATGGAGAGCGGGCGGGAGATGGCATCCAGTGCCGTGCAGAAAAAGCGGTCCAGCTCCGGGTCAACATGGCCCAGCACCCGGGCGTGATAGTTGTAAGCCGCCATGCCGCGCAGACTGAACAGGACAAAGCTTTTCAGGCTGCGCACGTCTGCGTCCGGTTCATGCCAGAGCAGCTGCATGTTGTAGCCCGGCCCGGCGGCAGGGCAGGCGGCGCGCACCTTTGCGGTCAGCTCGTCCACGGTGCCTGCGTCAAAGTTTACGTTGGTAATGGTGGTGAACAGCCCCTGCATCAGCAGCATGGCCTGCTGGGCAGAAGGAGACTGCTCATCTGCCAGCAGCTGCCCGGCGCAGGTGATCAGCGCACCGGTCAGCCGGTCCTGCGCGGCGGCGGTGTCTGCCGATTTTCCGCACACGCCTGCGGCACCGGTGCAGGCTGTGCAGTTGGCCGCCTGCTCACATTGAAAACAAAATATCCGTTCGTCCATAAAATACTCCTTTTCCAGCAGAAGATACCGGGAGTATGGGTGATAGCATGGGATTTTATACACAGCCCGGCAGGATGGCGCAAACAAAAAGGGCCGCGCCCAGCCGGACGCAGCCCTTTGAAAATGCTATGGAAATTAGTAGGTGATGCCCTGTGCCATCATGGCGGTAGCAACCTTCAGGAAGCCGGCGCAGTTTGCACCGACCATCAGGTTGCCCTCAGAACCGGCAGCCACAGAAGCGTCGTAGGAAGCGTGGAAGATGCCCTCCATGATGCCCTTCAGCTTGGCATCCACTTCCTCAAAGCTCCAGCTCAGGCGCTCGGAGTTCTGGCTCATCTCCAGACCGGAGGTAGCCACGCCGCCTGCGTTGGAAGCCTTTGCGGGTCCGTACAGGATGCCGTTGGACAGGTAGACCTCGATGGCCTCCGGGGTGCTGGGCATGTTAGCGCCCTCGCAGACCACGGTGCAGCCGCCCTTTACCAGAGCCTCGGCAGACTCCTTGTTGATCTCGTTCTGGGTAGCGCAGGGCAGGGCGATATCGCAGGGGACAGTCCAAACCTTGCTGCAATCAGCCACATAGGTTGCACCGGCGTGGGTCTCGGCGTACTCCTTGATACGGCCGCGGCGCACTTCCTTCAGATCCTTGACGTAAGCCAGATCGATGCCGTTGGGATCGTAGACGTAGCCGTTGGAGTCGGACATGGTCACGACCTTGGCACCCAGCTGGGTTGCCTTCTCGCAGGCGTAGATCGCCACGTTGCCGGAGCCGGAGATGACCACGGTCTTGCCCTCAAAGCTGTCGTTGCGCATGCACTTCAGAGCCTCAGCGGTGAAGTAGCACAGGCCGTAGCCGGTAGCCTCGGTACGAGCCAGAGAACCGCCGAAGGTCAGGCCCTTGCCGGTGAGCATACCGCCCTGGAAGCTGTTGGTCAGGCGCTTGTACTGGCCGAACATATAGCCGACCTCGCGGCCGCCGACACCGATATCACCGGCGGGGCAGTCCACGAACTGGCCGATGTGGCGGTACAGCTCGGTCATGAAGCTCTGGCAGAAGCGCATGACTTCCATGTCGCTCTTGCCGTGGGGGTCGAAGTCAGAGCCGCCCTTGCCGCCGCCCATGGGCAGGGTGGTCAGGCTGTTCTTGAAGATCTGCTCGAAGCCCAGGAACTTCAGGATGCCCTGATTGACAGAGGGATGGAAGCGCAGGCCGCCCTTGTAGGGGCCGATGGCGCTGTTGAACTGCACGCGGTAGCCGCGGTTCACCTGCACCTTACCGGCATCGTCCACCCAAGGCACACGGAAGGTGATGATGCGCTCCGGCTCCACCATACGCTCGATCAGACCGGCCTTCTCGTACTCGGGGTGCTTTTCCACAACGGGCTGAATGCTCTCCAGCACCTCGCGCACAGCCTGCAGGAACTCGGGCTCGTTGGCGTTGCGCTTTTCCAGACCCTCGTAAACGCGCTTCAGGTATTCATTCGTCAGCATAATAGAATACTCCTTTTTCCCAATTACTCTATAAATTTGAAAAAGCGGAAATGCCTTTGCCCGCCGCACAGCGGGGGGATCCTTGCAGATGCCGGGCGCTTCCGGTTCTCCATGCTTGCATGGCACGCCCGCACAAGCGGGCGATGCTTACTTTACTATTATAAAGCTTTGCGGTGGGTTTTACAATAGCAAAAAGCAGAATTTGTTTAAAAAAACAGATAAAAAGTAACAGCTGCTTCACAAAACGAAAATTAAAAGCCGGAATG
>CAKSZE010000050.1 GCA_934525325.1 uncultured Faecalibacterium sp. | reverse complement strand
GATTTGTGCAATTTGCGATAGTGTGCCCATTTGGATTGACAATCCGGCATTATCCTTTATAATGAATACAGTAAAAATTAAAGCAGCCTCGCCCTCTCAGGCCGCTTCGCGTCCAGATTCCCCCTTTTGTCACCTGCGGTGACATCTTCCCCCGGAGCGGGGGAAGTCTTTCCTCAAAGGGAGAGCCCTTGGCAAAACCATAAACTTTGCATGAACTGCCAAAGTTTCCCGCTTTGGGGAATATGGCATCGCGCCAGCGATGACGCAGAGGGCGAACAAGCTATATAGAGAGGAATTACTGTTATGAAAACACAGGCTTTGAAGGGTATGCGGGACCTGCTGCCCGCCGAGCAGACCCTGCGCGATTACATTCAGGGCAAGATTCTGGAGACCTACCGTTCTGCCGGTTTTGAGCGCATCTCCACCCCCATGCTGGAGGATATGGAGAATCTGGACAAATCCGACGGCGGCGACAACCTGAACCTGATCTTCAAGGTACTCAAGCGCGGCGACAAGCTGACCGCCGCCCTGAACACCGGCGACCCCAAGCAGCTGTCCGACATGGGTCTGCGCTACGACCTCACCCTGCCGCTGAGCCGCTACTACGCCGCCAACAAGGATAAGCTGCCCAGCCCCTTCAAGGTCATCCAGACCGACCGGGTGTTCCGCGCCGAGCGCCCGCAGAAGGGCCGTCTGCGCGAGTTCGTGCAGTGCGACATCGATATTCTGGGCGATGCCTCCCCCAACGCCGAGGTGGAGCTGATCGACGTGACCACCCGCGCGCTGCTGAACATCGGCTTTACCGGCTTTACCGTCAACATCAACGACCGCCGCATCCTGCGCGGGATGCTGGAGAGCATGGGCTTTGCCGCCGACACGCTGGACTCCGTCTGCATCACTTTCGATAAGATGGACAAGATCGGTGCCGAGGGCGTAAAGGCCGAGCTGACCGAGAAGCAGCTGCCGGAAAACGCCATCCATGCACTGGCAGACTTTATTGCCGCCGGGGACGTGACGCTGGACGCCGTAGCTGCCCGCTGCGCCGACCCTGCCATCGCCGATGACCTGAAGTATGTGCTGGCCACCGCCAACACGCTGGCTGCAGGCCGCTATCAGGTGGCCTACTGCCCCAGTCTGGTGCGCGGTCAGGGCTACTACACCGGCATGGTGTTCGAGGTGACCTGCCCGCAGTTCAGCGGTGCTGTAGCGGGCGGCGGACGCTACGACAACATGGTGGGCAAGTTCCTTGGCGTGCAGGTGCCCGCCGTGGGCTTTTCCATCGGCTTCGAGCGGGTGTGCGGCATTCTGCTGGAGCAGGGCTACCAGATCCCCGGCGCAAAGCAGAAGATCGCCCTGCTGTACGGCAAGGACGTTGACTTCCCCGCTGTGCTGAGTAAGGCCGCCGCGCTGCGCGAGCAGTACAATGTCACCGTGCTGCCGCAGGGCAAAAAGCTGGGCAAGCAGCTGGGTCAACTGGAAGCCGCAGGCTTTGCAGGCGCTGCCTTTATGGATAAAGACGAGGTAAAGATTTTCGCCCAGCAGTAAGCTGCCCCGCCTGACAATTATAATTTTGTGGCTCAGAAATGTCTGCGGACGCTTCTGAGCCACTTTTTTCAACCATCACAACTAAAAAAGCAGCCCCGCCGGAGTACCGGCGGGGCTGCTTTTTTTGCATAATAGTGTATTTTTTAGAACTCGATCTTGCTCTCGATGTAGCTCTTCAGCTCGCTGATGGGCATACGCACCTGCTCCATGGTGTCGCGGTCACGGACGGTGACACAGTTGTCGGCAGCAATGCCCTTGGCATCGTCGCCCACGGTGTCAAAGTCCACGGTGATGCAGAACGGAGTACCAATCTCGTCCTCGCGGCGGTAACGCTTGCCGATAGAACCGGTATCGTCGTAGTCCACCATGAAGTACTTGCTCAGCTCGTTGCGGATCTCCATGGCCTTCTCGCCCAGCTTCTTGCTCAGGGGCAGCACGGCGCACTTGTAGGGAGCCAGAGCCGGATGCAGATGCAGCACGGTGCGGATATCCTCCTTGCCCTTGCTGTCGGTCAGGTGCTCCTCGTCGTAGGCCTCGCACAGGAAGGCCAGTGCCACACGGTCGCAGCCCAGAGAGGGCTCAATGACGTAGGGGATGTAGTGCTCGTTGGTCTCGCTGTCGAAGTACTCCAGACTCTTGCCGGATGCCTCCTGATGGCGGGTCAGGTCGTAGTTGGTGCGGTCTGCAATGCCCCACAGCTCACCCCAGTCGGTGAACGGGAAGGCGTACTCGATATCGGTGGTAGCGCGGCTGTAGAAGGCCAGCTCTGCAGGCTCGTGGTCACGCAGGCGCAGGTGCTCCTTCTTGATGCCAAGGCTCAGCAGCCAGTTCTCGCAGTAGTCCTTCCAGTAAGCGAACCAGTCCAGATCGGTGCCGGGCTTGCAGAAGAACTCGCACTCCATCTGCTCGAACTCGCGGGTGCGGAAGGTGAAGTTGCCCGGGGTGATCTCGTTGCGGAAGGCCTTGCCCACCTGACACACGCCGAAGGGCAGCTTGCGGCGGGTGGTGCGCTGGATGTTGGCAAAGTTGACAAAGATGCCCTGTGCGGTCTCGGGACGCAGATAGCAGGTGGAAGAGCTGTCCTCGGTAACGCCGATGGCGGTCTTGAACATCAGGTTGAACTTGCGGATGGGGGTGAAGTCATGCTTGCCGCAGACGGGGCAGACGATGTCCTCATGCTCTGCGATGAAGGCATCCATCTCGTCAAAGCTCATGGCGTCCACGTTCACCTCGGGGTGCTCCTCGCCGATCAGCTTGTCGGCGCGGTGGCGTGCCTTGCAGGCGCGGCAGTCCAGCAGGGGGTCCGAGAAGCTGGACACATGGCCGGTGGTCACCCAGGTCTGGGGGTTCATGATGATGGCAGCATCCAAACCCACGTTATAGGGGCTTTCCTGCACAAACTTTTTCAGCCATGCCTTTTTGACGTTGTTCTTGAACTCCACGCCAAGGGGGCCGTAGTCCCAGCTGTTGGCCAGACCGCCATAGATCTCGGAACCGGGGAACACATAACCACGGTTCTTGCAAAGATTGACGATCATGTCAAGGGTCTTTTCGCTCTGTTCCATTGTAGTACATCCTTTCCGTCCGCGGCTGGTTTGCCGTGTCGTATCGTGTTGTGTTCCGGCGGCTTTCCCCACCGCCGGGCGTGCTTGCGGCTTGCGCAAGCACAGTATATTTACTGTACCATGTTTTGCCCCGCTTGTAAAGCCCGGCAAACAGTTCAGCCGCGCTCTGTCAGGTATTTTACCAGCAGGCGGTACAGGGCATCCGGGTCGATGGGCTTGGGCAGGTGCTCGTTCATACCGGCTTGCAGCGCTTTCAGGCGATCCTCTGTAAAGGCGTTTGCCGTCATGGCAAAAATGGGGATGGTCTTTGCGTCCGGGCGGTCCATGGCGCGGATGGCGCGGGTGGCTTCGTGGCCATCCCGCACCGGCATCATCACGTCCATCAGAATGGCGTCAAAGCCGCCCACCGGCGAAGCTGCAAAGGCTTCCACCGCCTGCTGACCGTCGGCGGCTTTGGTCACTTTTACGCCCACCTCGTTCAGCAAAAACTCCATGATCTCCATGTTCAGGGCGTTGTCCTCGGCCAGCAGCAGCCGCCGTCCCTGCAGCACGGTAAGGTCTGTCTGCTGCTGCGCCGGCTCTTCAGCCTGAGTATTGTCAACAGCAAAAGGCAGGGTGATGGTATAGGTGGTGCCCACGCCCTGCTTGCTTTCCACCCCGATGGTGCCGCCCATCTTATCCACAAGGCTTTTGGTAATGGACATTCCAAGGCCGGTGCCGCCGTATACCGAGCGCACCCCGGCGTTCTCCTGCGTAAAGGGCTCGAACATCCGCTTCTGGAACTCCTCGCTCATGCCGATGCCGGTGTCCGCGCAGACAAAGCAGATCTGCACGTTGTCCCCGTTGCTGCTCAGCTCAAAGCAGTCCAGCATCACACGACCCTTATCCCGGTTATACTTGATGGCGTTGCTGAGCACATTCATCAGCAGCCGCTTGACGTGCAGCGGGCTGCCCACCAGCCGGGGATGCGGCAGCCTGCCGTATTCCCGGTGCAGCACGATGCCGCGCTCTGCCGCCTGTTTTTCCAGCACGTCCGTGATCTCGTGCATCAGCTCGTGCAGATCAAAGGGCACGCTTTCCAGCACCACCTCGCCGGACTCCAGCTTGCCCATGTCCAGCACCTCGTTCACCAGCTCCAGCAGCAGGGTGGAAGCTTCCCAGATCTTTTTGCGGCAGTCGGCCTGCCGTGCCATATCCTCCGGGCAGCGGTCGCCGATCTCCACCATGCCCCGGATGCCGTTGATGGGGGTGCGGATATCGTGGCTCATGCGCTGCAAAAACTCGGTCTTGGCAAGGTTTGCGCTCTCCGCCTTCAGCGCAGCCGCTTTAAGGGTCTTTTGGTATTCCTGCTCCCGGCGCAGCTGCTGCTCCCGGTAGCGCTGGTCGGTCTTGCCGCGCAGCATTTGCAATAAAAGCAGAAGGGCCATGTATATAAAGGCAGCCATGCTCACATTGCGCATGGTGGAAACATATACCTCCCGCTCCGGGCGGTAGACATAGATATAAAAGCTGCGTCCCTGCCCTACGATGCCGTAGGCGTACTGCTGCCCGGTGCTGCCGCTGCGCACATGGATCATGCCGCCGTCGGTGCTGCGCGCTTTTAAGGCAGAAAGGGTGGGGTTTTCGTCCACGGTGGTATTCAGCAGGGAGGTGTCGTTGCTGGCCACGATCTGGTCGCCCCGGGTCACCACGATGGTGCCGTCCACAGCGGGGTTATAGCCCTGCACGCAGTTCTGGTAGGAAAGGCTGTAGTTGCGCACATATTCCGCCGTGGTGCAGTAGTACACCACAAGCACCCCGTCCCCATCCCTGCGGGCGCAGGCTGCGGTGTCTACATAGGAGCCATCCTCATTTTCCGACCGCCCGGCGTAGACCTGCTCCGGGTGTCCGGCCACCTTCAGCACAACAGAAGCCGCAAGCTCCGCTTCCATTTGTTCCCGGACCTGCGGGTCAGACACCCGGCCATCCTGTGAGGCACCGCACAAAATTTTGCCCTCTGCCGAAAGCACAAGGATGCCGCTGAGGGTATAATCCTGCAAATATTCTGCCATGGCGGCATCGTCCAGCACCCGCGCCGGGTCATCCTGCTGTTCGTGCGCGATCTCGCTGCACAGATGCTGGGCGTTTTCCATCATCCGCATCAGGCTTTTGGTCTCGGAGGCAAGGTTCAGGTTATCGTAAGCGGTGCACTGCTCCTTAACGTAGCTGATGGTATCCTCAAACTGCTTTTCTGCGTTTTGCAGATCGCTGTGCGCCGAAAAGATCAGCACGCCGCCCAGCATCAGCAGCCCCGCAAGCGCACAGATCAGAATGTGCTGCTTCCGGCTGATGAGCGGTGATTCTTTTTCCATTCCGTCATGCATGGGTGCCGTCCTCCAGTCCATCCAGATAGTGCCCGGGGTCGTCCAGATAGCGGCTCACGATCTGCCGGACAGTGCCGTCCGCCAGCATCTCCTTGAAAACCTCTGTCAGCTGCTGCGGCAGATCATCGCTGCGGTCTTTGGCAAAGGCCACGCCCAGCCGCGCCGTCATCAGCGGCTCGTCCAGAATGCGGTACTCTGCGCTGTAATCCTTCATGAACTGCCGGATGGCGCTTTCGTGGGCAGCCAAGGCATCCGCATAGCCCTTGATCAGGGTGGTGTAGAGCAGATCCCGGTTCTGCAGGGAATACAGCCTGCGCGGCCGGGGCAGACCGTTCTGCTCTGCGTCCAGAAACAGCTCCTCCGGCTTTGTGGTGGACTGCACCGCAACCACCTTGCCGTCCAGATCCTGCAGGGTGTAGATGTCGCTGTCGGTGCGCACCGCCACCACCTGACGGCTGTACAGATATGGCCCTGCCCATTGGTATTCTTCCTCGCGGCCATCCATGGAAAAGCTGCCCCAGATGCAGTCGATGGTGCCGTTTTCCACCAGATCCTTCTTCTTTTCCCAGTCGATGGTCACAAATTTTGCCCGGTAGCCCATCCGCTTGAACGCCTCGTTCGCCAGCTCTACGTCAATGCCGGTAGGTGCACCGTCCGTGCCCGTATAGTTGAAGGGCGGGTAGTTATCGCTGCCCACCACAATGACCGGCATTGCAGCCGTATAGTCGTCCGTTTTTCCGGTGCGCCCGCAACTGCAAAGCAGCGCCGCGCACATTGCCAGCACCAGCAGGCAGACCGCCAGCCGCAGTCCTCTTCTGTGTTTTTTCATGGTTCTTTTCCCTACCATTTTTGTTTCATTTTGCAACAGAATGCTCCACGCTATCAGTATAATAAAAACTGCTCTAAAAGAAAAGCCAAAAATTGTTTTTCCGGCAGTTTTTACACTTTCTTGAACTCCAGCAAACGCAAAAGAGATGCTTTTCTTTTATGCTTTTCCTGTAAAAAGCTCCCGGAGCGCCTGCGAACGCTCCGGGAGCCAAAAATGATCCTTTACTTGTGGTACTTCATGCCCGCATTGATGGTGCAGGCGCGGTAGATCTGTTCGGTGAGCACCAGCCGTGCCAGCTGATGGGGCATGGTGATGCGCCCCATGCTGAACTTGAGGGCAGCGGCCTTTTTCACTTCATCGGACAGGCCATGGGACGAGCCGATGACAAAAGCCACATCCCCTGCCCCGCTGCCGGCGCGCTGTGCCAGAAACTGCGCCAGCTCATCAGAGGAGACCTGCTTGCCCTCGATGCACATAGCTACGATGGCAGCGCCTTTGCGCACATTGGAAAGGATGGCCTTACCCTCCTTATCCAGCGCCTTTTTTACCACGGCGTCCGAGGCGTTTTTCTCCTCGATCTTTTCTTCCGGCAGTTCAATGATGCGGAAGGCGGCAAAGGCCGCCAGCCGCTTCTGGTACTCTGCCACGCCCTCGGCAAAATATTTGGCGTTCAGCTTGCCCACACAGATCAGGTCGATATTTTGCATAACTGCTTCCTCTTTTCAGGATAAACGGTTTAAAATTGTCTCCGCTTCGCTTTGACAATAACAGCGGAAATTTTTTATAATTTGTAACTCCGAAACGACTGCGGTCGTTTCGGAGTTACTTTTTCACGGGAGGGAACTTTTCGGAAAGGCGGCGGGGAGTTTCCTGAGCAAATTCCGGCGAAGTGGGGCCCCGGTGCGCAGCACTGGGGCGGAACAGGGGGTTCCGGACTCATTTGCGAAGGAAATCTCCCCGCTGCCTGCCAGTCAAAGCAGGCTCATCTGCTCGCCCTCGTCCTCGGCGCGGATCAGTGCACCGGTGGCGGGCAGGCTGCGCACGCGGTAGCGGTGGGGGTTGGCCAGCTCCAAGGTATCTGCCGATACCACCGAGGCGATGGTCTGATTCTTTTTCAGGGTGACCACCGCCACGCCCTGACTGTCGCGGGTGGTCTTGGCAGCGATCTGCGCCGTGCCTACCAGCAGCATCCGGCTGGCGCTGGTGCGGATGGCAAGCTCTGTCTCCTCCGGCAGGTAGAGCATCATGGCCAGCGGTTCTTTATCGCTGTAAGCCTTCAGCAGTTTGCGGCGGTTCTGCTTGGTGGCGTAGGAGCTGAGCGGAATTTTCGCGCACTTGCCGCTGGCAAAGAAGAACAGCATAAAGCCACTGTAATCGCCGGTAATGACCATGCTCAGCACGTTTTCGCCCTCATCCATGCCCAGCCGTCCCGGAATAAAGATGCCCATCTGCGCCACCTTGCCGTCCTCCAACTCTGCCAGACGCACCTTGTACACCTGCTGTCTGTCGGTGAAGAACAGCGCTTCCACATTGTTGCGGGTCTCCAGCTGCTGGATGATCTCGTCGCCCTCCTTCAGCTTGTGGGCACCGGCGGTGCGCAGGCTCTGGGGCGGGATCTTTTTAAAGTAGCCCTCCCGGGTAAAGAACACGGTCACCGGGTAGTCCGGCACAGCTTCTTCCTCGGCAGCGGCTTCCTCCTCGGGCAGGTCGTACAAAATCTCGCTGCAGCGGGGCTTGCCGTATTTTTTCGCTACATCGTTCAGTTCGTTGATAATGATGCGGCGGATGCGGGCAGGTTTTGCCAGCACATCGTTCAGGTCGGCAATGTCCTTTTCCAGCTGCTCGATCTCGCCGGTGCGCTTGAGGATGTATTCCCGGTTCAGGTGGCGCAGCTTGATCTCTGCCACATAGTCTGCCTGCACTTCGTCAATGCCAAAGCCGATCATCAGGTTGGGCACCACCTCGGTCTCCTCCTCGGTAGTGCGGATGATATGGATAGCCTTGTCGATATCCAGCAGGATGGCGGCAAGACCCTGCAGCAGGTGCAGCCGCTTTTCCTTGCCGTGCAGATCGTAGTAGGTGCGGCGGCGCACGCACTCGACGCGGAAGGCCGTCCACTCCTTCAGAATTTCCCGCACGCCCATGACCCGGGGCTGACCGGACACCAGAATGTTGAAGTTGCAGCTGAAGCTGTCCTCCAGCGGGGTGGCCTTGAAGAGCTTTGCCATCAGCTTGTCGGCATCCACGCCGCGCTTGAGATCCAGCGTCAGCTTCAGGCCGTTCAGGTCGGTCTCATCGCGCATATCGCTGATCTCCTTGACCTTGCCGGTCTTGACCAGCTCTGCGATCTTGTCCATGATGGCTTCCACCGTGGTGGTAGGCGGGATCTGGGTGACCTCGATCATATTTTCGCCGGGCACTGCGTTGTAGCGGGCGCGTACTTTTACGCTGCCGCGGCCGTTCTCGTAAATTTCACGCATCTGCGCTTCATCGTACAGAATCTGGCCGCCGCCCACAAAGTCCGGGGCGGGCATGGTGGTGCCGATATCGTGGTGCTCGTCCTTCATCAGTGCCACGGTGGTGGCGCACAGCTCTGCCAGATTGAAGGAGCAGATGTTGCAGGCCATGCCCACCGCGATACCCAGCGTGTTGTTTGCCAGAATGGTGGGGAAAGTGACCGGCAGCAGGGTGGGCTCGGTGGTGGTGCTGTCGTAGTTGGGCACAAAGTCCACGGTCTCCTTGTCGATATCCCGGAACAGCTCCTCGCACACGCCTTCCAGCTTTGCCTCGGTGTAACGGGCAGCAGCGCAGGACATATCCCGGCTGTAGGCCTTGCCAAAGTTGCCCTTGCTGTCCACAAAGGGCACCAGCAGGCTCTCGTTGCCGCGGCCCATGCGCACCATGGTGTCGTAGATGGCGGCATCGCCGTGGGGGTTCAGGTGCATGGTGCTGCCCACGATGTTGGCAGACTTGGTGCGTGCGCCCTTGAGCAGACCCATCTCGTACATGGTGTACAGCAGCTTGCGGTGCGCCGGCTTGAAGCCGTCGATCTCCGGCAGCGCGCGGCTGACGATGACGCTCATGGCGTAGGGCATATAGTTCGTTTCCAGCGTGCGGGTAATGGGATCTTCCAGCACGCTGCCTGCGTTTAAGATTTCAACGCCGTCGCCCAGCTGCGGGCGCACTGGCTTTAAGGTTTTCTTGGTCGATTTTTTTGCCATTACAGTTCCTCTCCATAGGGAAAAACCCTCTCAGGCTTTTGGGGTCGTTCCGCAAAGTTTCCCTCTTGTGCCAGACCTCTCCCCTTCGGGAGAGGTGGCATCGCGTCAGCGATGACGGAGAGGGTTCTCAGCTCACGTCCAGATCATCCAGATACTCTGCGCCGTGCTGGGCGATATGCTCCTTGCGGCCTGCCAGATTGTCGCCCAGCAGGATATCGAACACCTGCGCGGTCTGCACCACATCGGTGGGCATTACTTTAATAAGGCGGCGGCTCTCCGGGTTCATGGTAGTCAGCCACATCATCTCGGGGTCGTTCTCGCCCAAGCCTTTGGAGCGCTGGATGGTGTATTTTTTGTCCCCGATCTTTTCCAGAAAAGCGGCCTTTTCCGGCTCGGTATAAGCAAAATAAGTGCGATCCTTCGTGGTGATCTCGTACAAGGGCGACTCTGCGATATACACATAGCCCTTGTTGATCAGGGTGGGGGTAAGGCGGTAGAGCATGGTCAGCACAAGGGTGCGGATCTGGTAGCCGTCCACATCGGCATCGGTACAGATGACGATCTTGTTGAACCGCAGGTTTTCGAGGTTAAAGGTGGCCAGTTCCTTGTTGTGCTTGCCGCCAAGCTCCACGCCGCAGCCCATCACCTTGATCAGGTCTACGATGACGTCCGACTTGAAGATGCGGGCATAATCCGCCTTCAGGCAGTTCAAAATCTTGCCGCGGATGGGCATGATGGCCTGATATTCACTGTCCCGGCTGGACTTGACCGCGCCCATAGCCGAGTCGCCCTCCACGATATACAGCTCGCGGCGGGCGGCGTCCCGGGTGCGGCAGTCCACGAACTTCTGCACGCGGTTGGCCAAGTCGATTTGCGTAGAAAGCGTCTTTTTGATGCTCTGGCGCGTTTTTTCTGCGTGTTCGCGGCTCTGCTTGTTCACCAGCACCTGCTGGCAGATCTTCTGGGCTTCCTCCGGCTTTTCCAGAAAATATACTTCCAGATAGTGCTTGAGGAAGTCGGTCATGGCCTGCGAGACAAATTTATTGGTGATGGCCTTTTTGGTCTGGTTCTCGTAGCTGGTGCGGGTGGAAAAGCTGGAGGACACATACACCAGACAGTCCTGCACATCCTGAAAGCTGATGGCGCTCTCGCCTTTTTTGTACAGATTCTTTTCCTTCAGGTACTTGTTGATCTGGTAGACAAAGGCGGTGCGCACCGCGTGCTCCGGGCTGCCGCCATGCTCCAGCCAGGAAGAGTTGTGGTAGTATTCCAGCAGCTGTACCTTATTTGAGAAACAAAAAGCCGCACTCATGCGCACCTTGTAGTCCGGCTGATCCTCGCGGTCCCGGCCCACAGCTTCGCTCTCGCAGCTGAACACGGGGGTCAGGGTGTCCTCCCCTGCCACTTCTGCCACATAATCCGCGATGCCGTTCTGGTAGCACCAGCTTTCGCGCCACGGCTTGCCGGTGGCGGGGTCTTTTTCCTTTTCATCGGTAAAGTTGAGGGTAAGCCCGGCGTTGACCACGGCCTGACGGCGCAGCACATCCTTATAGTAGCTGCCGGGCACGTCGATATCGGTAAACACCTCATCGTCCGGCTTCCAGTGGATGATACTGCCGGTGCGACGCCCCTTGTAGGGCTCCTTTTGCAGGCCGCCCACGTTCTCGCCTTTTTTAAAGTCCAGATGGTAGTGGCAGCCGTCGCGGTAGATGTCGGCGGTCATCCACGCCGAGGCGTACTGGGTAGCACACAGACCCAGACCGTTCAGGCCAAGGCTGAACTCGTAGTTATCCTCTCCCTCGCCGTACTTGCCGCCCGCGTACATCTCGCAGAACAGCAGCTCCCAGTTGAAGCGCCCCTCGCCGTTGTTCCAGTCCACGGGCATACCACGGCCAAAGTCCTCCACGATCACGCTGCCGTCCTTGCAGCGGGTCACGTTGATGGTATCGCCGTGGCCGTCGCGGGCTTCGTCGATGGAGTTGGACACGATCTCAAAGATCGAGTGGGCACAGCCCTCCACACCGTCCGAGCCAAAAATGACTGCCGGGCGCTTGCGCACACGGTCGGCACCCTTTAACGAGGTAATGCTCTCGTTGCCATATTCCTGTTTTTTTGCCATGCTGCTCCTCCCGTCCCGCCGCAGCTGTGCTGCGCAGGCCGTTCTGTAATCAAAGCAGGCACCTGCCCTTTCTATTATATAAGAACTATATATAGAATCTCTGCGGACGTAAGCGCCTGTGTTCTTTTCTTTTATTAAACCATAGGTTGTAAAACTTGTCAAATGTTCTTTCTATCTTTCCCGCGCAGCGCTCTGGTACGAAAACCGCGAAAAAAGTCGTTCTTATTTTGTGCGCAGGGACGCCGGAAAACAAAAACTTTTCAATTTTTTCAAAAAAGTTTGCATTTACCCCTTTACAAAATCGAAATTTCAGGTATAATAAT
>CAKSZE010000049.1 GCA_934525325.1 uncultured Faecalibacterium sp. | reverse complement strand
CTGAGAGGGTTCACCCTTGCGTCTGCGATGACTGAGGGATTTTTCTTCTTATTCTACCATCAAACCTTGAAATAGTCCACGCCGCCCTCAAAGATCGGCTGGTATTTATCGCCGGTGACGTTCTTGTACAGGTACTCGCCGCTGCGCTCCGAGTGACCCATCTTGCCGAACACACGACCGTCCGGGCTAGTGATGCCCTCGATAGCCAGCACAGAGCCGTTGGGGTTAAAGCGCTGATCCATGGTGGGCACGCCGGTCAGATCCACATACTGGGTAGCCACCTGACCGTTGCGCAGCATGGTGTCCAGCACCTCCTGCGGAGCCACAAAGCGGCCCTCGCCGTGGCTGATGGCGACGGTGTGCATCTCGCCCACCTCGCACTTGCTGAGCCACGGGCTGCCGGTGGAAGCCACACGGGTGTGCACCAGCATACTCTGGTGACGACCGATGGTGTTGAAGGTCAGGGTGGGGTCGCAGGCGGTGATGGGGCGGATATCGCCGTAGGGCACAAGACCCAGCTTGATCAATGCCTGGAAGCCGTTGCAGATGCCCAGCATCAGGCCGTCGCGCTGCTGCAGCAGACGGCGCACAGCCTCGGTGACCGCAGGGTTGCGGAAGAAGGAGGCGATGAACTTGGCGCTGCCGTCCGGCTCGTCGCCGCCGGAGAAGCCGCCGGGCAGCATGACGATCTGGCTTGCGTCAATGGCCTTGACCAGTGCCTCGCAGCTCTCGGCAACGTCGGCGGGGGTCAGATTGCGCACCACCAGAATTTCGGGGTCGGCACCGGCGCGGGCAAAGGCCTTGGCGGTGTCGTACTCGCAGTTGGTACCGGGGAACACCGGGATGATCACCTTGGGCTTTGCCACACCGATCTTGGGTGCGGCGGGGGCGGTCAGGCTGCCGTTGATCTTCTCCACGGCGGGGCCGGCCTTGCGGTAGGGATACACAGGCTCCAGCTTGCTCTCCCAGATCTCCTGCAGTTCGGCCATATCCAGCTTTTCGCCGCAGGACTCGAAGGTGTACTCCTTGGTGGTCTCGCCCAGCAGCATACCGGCAGGAGAATCGGACACCATTTCCAGAATGATGGAGCCGTACATAGGCTCGAACATCTGGTGGGTGGTCATATCTGCACGCATCTTGAAGCCGATGCGGTTGCCCAGACCCATCTTGAACAGTGCCTCGGCAATGCCGCCGTAGCCCACAGAGCAGGCAGCAGCGACCATGCCCTCTTCGATCATGTTCTCCACGATCCTGTAGTTGGCCTTCAGGGAGAAGAAGTTGGGACAGCCGGTCTCCGGGTCGATGATGGGACGGATGAGCACCACAGTGCTCTCGGGCTTCTTGAACTCGGTGGAGACTACGCGGCTTGCCTTGCCGATGGCGGTGGCAAAGGACACCAGCGTGGGGGGCACATCCAGCTGCTCAAAGGAGCCGGACATACTGTCCTTGCCGCCGATGGAAGCAATGCCCAGACCGATCTGCGCATCCAGTGCGCCCAGCAGGGCAGCCAGCGGCTTGCCCCAGCGCTCGGGCTTGTTGCCCAGACGCTCGAAGTACTCCTGGAAGGTCAGGTAGGCGTCCTCGTAGCGGAAGCCGGTGGCAACCAGCTTGGTCACGCTCTCAATAACAGCCATCCGTGCGCCCACATACTGGTTGGCGCTCATCAGGTAGGGGTTATAGCCCCATGCCATGCCGGAGCAGGTGCTGGTCTCGCCGTCCACCGGCAGCTTGGCTACCATGGCGTTCTGGGGGGTCAGCTGGTATGCACCGCCAAAGGGCATGAGCACGGTGGCTGCACCGATGGTGGAGTCGAACCGCTCGGAAAGGCCCTTCTTGCTGCAAACGTTCAGATCGCCCACCATGGACTTCATCTTCTGGCTGAAGGTCAGGCCGGACCACTGGGGCTGCCAGACGCTGCCCTTTTCCACATGGACGTTCTGGTGCTTCTCCGCACCGTTGGAGTTCAGGAACTCGCGGCTGATGTTCACGATGGACACGCCGTTCCACACCATGTTCAGGCGCTTTTCCTCGGTGACCTTGGCTACGGGGGTAGCCTCGAGGTTTTCCTCGGTGGCAATGGCGATGAACTTGTCCACATCCTCCGGGGCAAGGGCCACAGCCATGCGCTCCTGGCTCTCGCTGATGGCCAGCTCGGTGCCGTCCAGACCCTCGTACTTCTTGGTGACCTTGTTCAGGTCGATGTACAGGCCGTCGGCCAGTTCGCCGATGGCAACGGAAACGCCGCCGGCACCAAAGTCGTTGCAGCGCTTGATCATCTTGCAGGCGTCCTCGCGGCGGAACAGGCGCTGCAGCTTGCGCTCGATGGGCGCATTGCCCTTCTGCACCTCGGCACCGCAGTGCTCAAGGCTGTCCAGCTTGTGCGCCTTGGAGGAGCCGGTAGCACCGCCGATGCCGTCACGGCCGGTGCGGCCGCCCAGCAGCACGATCACATCGCCGGGGGCGGGGCACTCGCGGCGAACGTGGGAGGCAGGAGTAGCGCCCACAACGGCGCCGATCTCCATGCGCTTTGCCACATAGCCGGGGTGGTAGATCTCGTCCACCTGACCGGTAGCCAGACCGATCTGGTTGCCGTAGGAGGAGTAACCGGCGGCTGCGGTGGTGACCAGCTTGCGCTGGGGCAGCTTGCCGGGCATGGTCTCGCTGACCGGCTTGAGCGGGTCGCCTGCGCCGGTGACGCGCATGGCCTGATAGACGTAGCTGCGGCCGGACAGCGGGTCGCGGATGGCACCGCCGATGCAGGTAGCAGCGCCGCCGAAGGGCTCGATCTCGGTGGGGTGGTTGTGGGTCTCGTTCTTGAACAGGAACAGCCAGTCCTCGTCCTTGCCGTTGACATCGCACTTGATCTTGACGGTGCAGGCGTTGATCTCCTCAGACTCGTCCAGATTCTTCAGGATGCCCTGCTTCTTCAGTTCCTTGGCACCAATGGTGGCAAGGTCCATCATGCAGCGGGGCTTGTTCTCACGGCCCAGCTCGGTTCGCATGGCCATGTAGCGGTCAAAGGCCTCCTGCACCACGGCGTCGTCGATCTGCACATCGTCCAGAATGGTGCCGAAGGTGGTGTGGCGGCAGTGATCGGACCAGTAGGTGTCGATCATCTTGATCTCGGTGATGGTGGGGTCGCGCTGCTCGGAGCGGAAGTACTCCTGACAGAACTTGATGTCCCCCAGATCCATCGCCAGACCCTTTTCCTCGATGAACTTGGCAAGGCCAGCCTCATCCAGCTGGTTGAAGCCCTCCAGCACTGCCACGGCAGCGGGCACGGGGTACTCCATCTTCAGGGTCTCTTTGGTCTCCAGAGAAGCTTCGCGGGCTTCCACGGGGTTGATGACATACTTCTTGATCTCGGCCACCTGCTCGGGGGTCAGAGCACCCTCCAGCAGGTAGACGCGGGCAGAGCGCACCAGCGGGCGCTCGCCCTGACTGATGAGCTGGATGCACTCGGCGGCAGAAGCTGCGCGCTGGTCGAACTGACCGGGCAGGTACTCCACCGCGAAGGACACGCCCTCGGCAGCGGGCAGCTCGGCGTAGGTGTTATCCACCGGCGGCTCGCTGAACACGGTGCTGACGCACTGGTTGAACAGTGCCTCGTCGATGCCTTCTACATCGTAGCGGTTCAGCAGGCGCAGACCGGTCAGGTCCTTGATGCCCAGCAGGCTGGTGAGCTCGTTTTTCAGACCGTTTGCCTCGACATCAAAGCCAGGCTTTTTTTCCACATAAATACGATAGACCATTGGGTAAGTTCCCCCTTTGTATTCTTTCTTACTGCTTCTCTGCCAGCGCTTTCAGGGCACGCAGGCCGATATCGCTGCGCTTATGCAGCTTTTCAAAGCTGATCTTCTCGGCTGCTTCGTAGGCGTGGCTCAGGGCGTTGGTCAGGCGCGGGCCGGTGGCGGTAACGCCCAGCACGCGGCCGCCGTTGGTCACAAGCTGTCCGTCCTCGGTGATGGCGGTGCCGGAGTGGTACACCGTCACGTTCTCCTCGCCGGGCAGCTGACCGTCCACAAGGCCGGAGATGGGCTTGCCCTTCTCGTAGGCCACGGGATAGCCGCCGGAAGCCAGAATGACGCAGGCCGCAGCGCCATCGGAGAACTTGACCTCCTGCTCTGCCAGCGTGCCGTCGGTGCAGGACTGCATGATGTGCAGCAGGTCGCTTTCCAGCAACGGCAGCACCACCTGCGTTTCGGGATCGCCGAAGCGGCAGTTATACTCGATGACCTTGGGGCCGTCCGGGGTGAGCATAAGGCCGAAGTACAAACAGCCCTTGAAGGGGCAGCCCTCGGCGTTCATGGCGCGGATGGTGGGCAGGAAGATCTTTTCCATGCACTCCGCAGCCACCTCCGGGGTGTAGTAGGGGTTGGGGGCAATGGTGCCCATGCCGCCGGTGTTCAGGCCGGTGTCGTGGTCGTTGGCGCGCTTATGATCCATGCTGGAGACCATGGGCTTGACCACCTTGCCGTCCGTAAAACTCAGCACGCTGACCTCCGGCCCGGTGAGGAACTCTTCCACCACCACATGGTTGCCGGATGCGCCGAACTTTTTGTCCAGCATGATCTCCTTGACGCCGTCAGCGGCCTGCTGCTCGTTCTCGCAGATCAGCACACCCTTGCCCAGTGCAAGGCCGTCCGCCTTGATGACCACCGGGTACTTGCCCTCGGCGCGGATGTAGTCCATGACCTTTGCGGGGTCATCGAAGGTCTCGTACTTTGCGGTGGGGATGCCGTACTTCTTCATCAGATCCTTGGAGAACACTTTGGAAGCCTCGATGCGGGCAGCGGCCTTGTCCGGGCCAAAGGCGGGGATGCCCACCTTTGCCAGCGCGTCCACCATGCCCAGTGCAAGGGGGTCGTCCTGCGCCACAACAACGTAATCGAACTTTTCTTCCGCTGCAAAGCCCACCATGGTATCCACATCGGTGGCCTTGATGTTTTTGCACTTGGCGTCATAGCTGATGCCGCCGTTGCCCGGTGCGCACCAGATCTCGCCGCAGTCGGGGCTCTTTTTCAGTGCCTTGATGATGGCGTGCTCGCGGCCGCCGCCGCCCACTACCAGAATTTTTTCAGCCATATCATTCACCTTCCCGTTTTTGAATGACCCTCTCAGTCATTGCTGCGCAATGCCAGCTCCCCCGAAAGGGGGAGCTTTTTCCGCTGACGGCAGGTACTGCGTTCAACAGAGGGAGTATTCCTGCCCGTTTTCCCGCATAAAGCTCCCCCCTCGGGGGAGCTGTCGCCGTCAGGCGACTGAGAGGGTTCGTTCCTTCTTCTTAGTGATGGAACAGCCGCAGGCCGCAGAAGGCCATGGCGATGCCGTACTTGTTGCAGGTGTCGATGACCTGCTGGTCGCGGATGGAGCCGCCGGGCTGCACGATGGCAGTCACGCCGGAGCGGCGGGCGCGTTCGATATTGTCCCCGAAGGGGAAGAAAGCGTCCGAGCCAAGGCAGACACCGGTCACCTTGCTGAGGTAAGCTTTCTTTTCCTCGGCGGTCAGCGGCTCGGGCTGGCGGGTAAAGGTCTCTGCCCAGACGTCATCACCGATGACGTCCTCCGGGGTATCGCCAATGTAAACATCAATGGCGTTGTCGCGGTTGGGCTTTACCACATCGTCGCGGAAGGGCAGGTCCAGCACCTTGTCCATGTGGCGCAGCTGCCAGTTGTCGGCCTTCTGACCGGCCAGACGGGTGCAGTGGATGCGGCTCTGCTGGCCGGCACCCACGCCGATGGTCTGACCATTGTAGGTGTAGCACACGCTGTTGGACTGGGTGTACTTCAGGGTGATGAGGGCGATGATGAGGTCGCGCTTCTGCTCCTCGGTCACGTCCTTGTTCTCGGTGACCCAGTTGTTCAGCATGGTGTCGGCGTTGATAACCAGCTCGTTGCGACCCTGCTCGAAGGTGATGCCGTACACCTGCTTGTGCTCGATGGGAGCGGGCTTATAGGCAGGGTCGATGGCGACTACGTTGTAGTTGCCCTTCTTTTTGCCGGACAGGATAGCCAGTGCCTCCGGCTCGTAGCCCGGGGCGATGATACCGTCGGAGACCTCGTGCTGGATCAGCTTTGCGGTGGGCACATCGCAGATATCAGACAGGGCGATCCAGTCGCCGAAAGAGGACATCCGGTCTGCGCCGCGGGCGCGGGCGTAGGCACAGGCCAGCGGAGAGAGCTCGGTCTCCGGGGCGATGTGGTACATCCGGCGCTCCACCTCGGTCAGGGGCAGACCCAGTGCTGCGCCCGCCGGGGAAACGTGCTTGAAGGAAGCCGCTGCGGGCAGGCCGCAGGCGGTTTTCAGTTCCTTGACCAGCTGGATGGAGTTGAGGGCATCCAGAAAGTTGATGTAGCCGGGCTTGCCGTTCAGCACGGTAACGGGCAGGTCGGAGTCATCTTCCATATAAATGCGGCTGGGCTTCTGGTTGGGGTTGCAGCCGTACTTCAGTGCGAGTTCATTCATTGGTGCATCCTCCTTATATCCTAAGGTTTACTCTTATTCTTCCTCGGCGTCAAGCTTTTTGAGCAGTTCCAGCTCCTCGGGCAGCAGTTCCGGCTCCTCGGGGTCGTCAAGATCGCTGCACACCGGATCATATTTATTAAAGATCATATCGCCGCTCTCGCCGGTTTCCAGATCGATGACCCGGGCAAACAGGCTGACCTTGTTGTCCAGATTCAGGCTGCTCCACATATCGTGGGCAAAATCGCCGATGGTGCGGGGGCAGGCAAAGCGCAGGGGCTCGCCCTCAAAGCTGGGGATGGGGTTGCCGTTGTGCTTGTAGGTGCTGATAAAGTGACCCTCGCCTGCAACGGGCTGGGGATAATCAAAAAAATAGCGCTGCACGCTGTCGCCGTTGCCATCGGCAGACTTGAGGATGCTCATCTGGTAGCTGCCGTCGGCGTACACCACAGCGGAGATGCGGGGGGTGTAGTTGGGGCCGTCCGGCTCAAAGGTGCGGGTGCGCAGGGCATCGGCAAAGCTCTTGCCCTGGCTCATCAGGTCGTAGATGGTATCGGTCTGGTCACCGTTGGTCACGATATGGGTCTTGCCAAGGGTCAGCACCGGGTTATAAATGATCAGGCTGGGGTCTTCCAGCTTTGCGGGGTCGGCTGCAACGGTGCAGATGCCGCCGCGCTCGGGTACGGGGTCAAACACGCGGTTGCGGCTGTTCTCGCTGCGTCCCATGATAAAGTAGCCGATAAACATCTGCCGTCCGTCCGGTGCCATTGCCACAGCAATGCCGCGGCCGGGGTACTCGTTGGAGGCCAGATACTCGTTCAGGTTGATCTTTTCCATGTCAAATTCTCCTATTCAAACCCTCTCAGGCTCGCATTCGCTCGCCAGCTCCCCCGAGGGGGGAGCTTTTTTCTGCATTACCATCAGATGTGTAAAACCTCCACCTTCGGGGGAGGTGGCAGTGCGTCAGCACTGACGGAGAGGGTTCTTTTACTCCACTTCACCGTTACAGATCATAGCCACAGCCTTGGGCAGCAGCTTCCACTCCGCCTGTTCCATCACCCGCTTCTGCAGCACCTCGGGAGTGTCGCCGGGCAGGATATCCACGGCCTTTTGCAGCAGGATGGGCCCGCCGTCGCACTCCTCATTGACAAAGTGGACGGTAGCGCCGGTCACCTTGCAGCCCCGGGCCAGTGCGGCTTCGTGAGGACGCAGACCGTACATTCCCGGCCCGCAGAAGGAAGGGATCAGCGCAGGGTGCACGTTCAGGATACGGCGCGGATAAGCCGCAATGACGCTGGGGCCCAGCACGGACAGAAAGCCCGCCAGCACCACCAGATCAATGTTGTGCGCCCGCAGCGTTTCCAGCAGCGCAGCGTCAAATTCCTCGCTGGTAGCGTAGTCCTTGCGGCGCACCACACAGCCCTCCACACCGGCCTTTGCGGCACGTTCCAGCGCAAAGACACCGGGCTTGGAAGCCACTACCAGCGTGATTTTACCATTGGGGTTCTCGCCCCGGGCCTCGCTGTCCAGCAGCGCCTGCAGATTGGTGCCGCCGCCGGACACTAACACGGCAATGTTCAGCACAGCTCCACGCCCTCACCTTCTGCGATGACGCCCAGACGGTAGGCTTCCGGCTCGCCGTTGGCGTGCAGGATCTCCAGTGCCTTATCGGCCTGCTCGGCGGGCACGGTGAGCACCATGCCCACGCCCATGTTGAAGGTGTTGAACATATCATGCTCGGAGATGCCGCCTACCTTCTGCATCAGGTGGAACAGAGCGGGGGTGCGCACATCTGCCTTGTTGATGCGGGCGCAGCAGCCCTTCTTCAGGCTGCGGGGGATATTCTCGTAGAAGCCGCCGCCGGTGATGTGGGAGATGCCCTTGACCTGCACCTCTTCCAGCACCTTCAGCACGGGCTTGACGTAGATCTTGGTGGGAGCCAGCAGCGCTTCGCCAAGGGTCTTGCCGCCCAGCTCGGCGGGGGTGGAGAACAGCACATCAGGGTCGGCGTCGATGTTGAACACCTTGCGCACCAGCGAGAAGCCGTTGGAGTGCACGCCGGTGGAGGGCAGAGCGAGGATCACGTCACCTGCTGCCATGGTCTCGTTGTTCAGGATCTTCTCCTTGTCCACAACGCCCACGGTGAAACCGGCCAGATCATACTCGTCCTCCGGCATCATGCCCGGGTGCTCGGCAGTTTCGCCGCCCACCAGTGCGCAATCGGCCTGCACGCAGCCCTCGGCCACGCCCTTGACGATGTTGGCGATTTTTTCCGGCACGTTGCGGCCGCAGGCGATGTAATCCAGGAACACCAGCGGCTTTGCACCGGCGCAGATGACGTCGTTGACGCACATGGCCACGCAGTCGATGCCGATGGTGTCGTGCTTATCCATGATCATGGCAACCTTCAGCTTGGTGCCCACACCGTCGGTGCCGGAGATCAGCACCGGGTGCTTATAGCCGGTGCAGTCCAGCTCAAACAGGCCGCCAAAGCCGCCCAAGCCGCCGATGCAGTGCTCGTTCATGGTACGGGCGACATACTGCTTCATCAGCTCCACAGAGCGGTAACCGGCGGTAATGTCCACGCCTGCTGCGGCGTAGCTTTCAGAATAGCTCTTTTCCATGTTCTTACTCTCCTAACTTTTTGGCGTCCTTGGGACGGTCGTTCAGGTGACGGTCGTGAATATCGGTAGAAAGCACACTTTCCGGCTCTACGGCATACTCGCCGGTAAAGCAGGCGGTGCAGAAACCGCATTTTGCGTTTTTGGCAAGCTGGACAACATGCTCGTTGGAAAGGTAGCCCAGCGTATCGGCGCCGATGACCTCGTTGATCTGTTCCAGCGTGCGGCCGGTGGCCACCAGCAGCTTCTGGTCCGGGATATCGGTACCAAAGTAGCACGGATACTTGAAGGGAGGTGCAGAGACCATAAAGTGCACCTCGGCAGCACCAGCGTCCCGCAGCAGCTTGATGATGCGGGCAGAGGTGGTGCCGCGCACGATGGAGTCATCCACCAGCACCACGCGCTTGCCCTTGACGGTGCTGGACACCACGTTCAGCTTGATGCGCACGCTGTTTTCGCGCTGCTTCTGGCTGCCCTGAATAAAGGTGCGGCCAATGTATTTATTCTTGATGAAGCCGATGCCGTAAGGGATGCCGCTCTCCTGCGAGTAGCCCAGCGCTGCATCCAAGCCGGAATCCGGCACACCGATGACCACATCGGCCTCCACAGGGTGCTCCTGTGCAAGGAAGCGGCCTGCCTGCTTGCGTGCCTCGTGCACCGAGCTGCCCTCAATGACGCTGTCCGGACGGGCAAAGTAGATGAACTCGAACACGCACATCTGGGTGTCCGGGCGTCCGCAGTGATCCTTGATGCTGCGCAGTTCGCCGGTCTTGGTGTCCACCACCACGATCTCGCCGGGCTCCACGTCCCGCAGCAGGGCGGCACCGGCGGCATCCAGTGCGCAGCTTTCGCTGGCAAAGACGTAGCCGCCGCCGGGCAACGTGCCGATGCACAGGGGACGGTAGCCCCGGGGGTCGCGCACCGCGATGAGTTTGGTGGCAGACATGATCACAAGGCTGTATGCGCCTTCCAGCACATCCATGGTCTTGCTGATGGCAGTCTCGATGCTGCCCATGCGCAGACGGTTGCGGGTGATGAGGTAGCAGATGACCTCTGTATCCGAGGAGCCGTGGAAGATCGCGCCCTCGTTTTCCAGCTGGCGGCGCAGCTCCACGGCGTTGGTCAGGTTGCCGTTGTGGCACAGCGCCATGGTGCCGCGGCCATGGCGGACGATCATGGGCTGGGCGTTGGCGCGGACGCGGGTGCCCGCGGTGGCGTAGCGCACATGACCGGTGGCCATGTGTGCCGTGGTAGTGGACAGGCTTGCCAGCACATCCGGGGTGAACACCTCGTTCACAAGACCCAGATCCCGGTGACCGGTGATCACGCCGTCATCGTTGACGGCGATGCCGCAGCTCTCCTGCCCGCGGTGCTGCAGCGCGTACAGGGCCGAATAAGCCGCTGCGGCCACATCCTCGGTACCGGCACGGTCGTAGATGCCGAAAACGCCGCACTCCTCATGCAGCGGATATGCAAAATCAGACATTGGTTCTCCTTTACAGTTCGTTCAGTTCGTTCTGCAGCTTCTCTTCCTTGGCTGCGATCTGCTGCGCCATGGCCACGCGCTCAGCCTCCAGCTTTTCAGCCAGTGCGTCATCGCTCAGGGCCAGAATTTCAGCAGCCAGCCATGCGGCGTTCTTGGCACCGTTCAGTGCCACGGTAGCCACCGGGATGCCGCTGGGCATCTGCACGGTAGCCAGCAGCGCGTCCAAGCCATCTATCGCGCCGCCCTTCATGGGGATGCCGATGACCGGCAGGGTGGTGTTGGCGGCAAAAGCACCTGCCAGATGTGCTGCCATGCCCGCCGCGCACAGGATGACGCCAAAGCCGTTGGCCTTTGCGCTTTTTGCAAAGGCTGCTGCCTCGGCGGGGGTGCGATGCGCCGAAAGGATGTGTGCCTCAAAGGGGATGTCCAGTGCCTTCAGCTGGGCGCAGGCACCCTTGACCACCGGCCAATCGCTGTCCGAACCCATGATCACTGCCACTTTACGAACCATTTTCCAAAGCCTCTCTTTCTCAACTGTCCAACAAGACCGACAAACAAAAAAGGCTGCGGTACACCTGTACCACGGCCTTTATTTCCAGTTTTTCTGTCCGTGCATTTTGCACAAGGTTGCACCATGCCCCTGATTGCAGTGAATGTGACCCCATTCCATGCGACCCGGCACCAGCAGCATCATTGAAGTTTCCCTCCGCAGTTTCCTGTGCAAGCGTTTTTTCAGGCGGCGATGCAAGCCCATTTTTGGGGCATCGTCCCTGTACTAGATACAGTTTACGGCAAAAAAACCGCTTTGCAAAGAGCGTTTGGGCAAATTCTCCCTTGTGTTCCCATGCCGTCAAAAAACTTTCGAAAGTTTTGTGCAGTTTCGCCATCCTTTTTCTTTTTAAGTATGACTTATGCAGCGGGTATATTTTATGTAAAGGCTGTGTTGATGTATCCCAGATAGAAAGCCAGATTTTTAAAAAATGATCTTTGCGGTGGCGGCGCGGGCGGCACGCAGCAGATCCGCCGGGGCGCAGCACACCTGCGTGCCGATGCGCCCGCCGGAAACATAGACCTTCTGCTGGGTCAGCACGCTTTCGTCAAAGACGGTGCGGTACTGCTTTTTCATGCCCACCGGGCTGCAGCCGCCCCGCACATAGCCGGTGACCTTGTTGATATCCGCCACATGGATCATCGCCACGCTCTTTTCGCCCACGCTGCGGGCAGCGGCCTTTAAGTCCAGCTCTGCCGCCACCGGAATGACGAACACAAAATAGTTTTTGCTGCTGCCCTGCGTGACCAGCGTCTTATACACACAGGCAGGGTCCTCGCCCATGCTGGCGGCTACGGTCACACCGTCCACCGCCACCCCCTCCTCGTGGGGGTACTCGTGGGCGGTATAGGCCACCTTTTCCCGTTCCAGAATGCGCATTGCGTTGGTTTTAGCTTCTTTTCCCATTGTTATTCCCTCTTTT
>CAKSZE010000048.1 GCA_934525325.1 uncultured Faecalibacterium sp. | reverse complement strand
TTACTTGCCCAGATGCCAGATGTCGCGGTCGTACTCGGCAATGGTGCGGTCAGAGGAGAACATGCCAGCCTTGGCAATGTTCACAAGGCACTTGCGCCGCCAGCCCATGGGGTCGCAGGCGTAATCGCTGAGGGCCTGTCCCTTGCGCACAACGTAGGCGTTGAAGTCCGGCAGAGTCTGGAACCAGTCCTTATGGATCAGCTCGTCATGCAGACGGGTCAGGTTTTCGGCATGACCGGCGGCCAGCATCTCCGGCCCGGTGAGGAAGCTGATGGCGCGGCGGATGTTGGCATCGCCCTCCACCCACTGGGCGGGGTCGTAATCGCCCACGGCGTAGCGGTGGATGACCTGATCGGAGGTCTGGCCGAAGATATAGATGTTCTCCTCACCCACCTGCTGGCTGATCTCCACATTGGCACCGTCCATGGTGCCCAGCGTCAGCGCACCGTTCAGCATAAACTTCATGTTGCCGGTGCCGGAGGCCTCCTTGGAGGCAAGGCTGATCTGCTCGGAAAGGTCGCAGGCAGGGATCAGCTTTTCGGCGGCGGTGACGTTGTAATTCTCCACGAACACCACCTGCAGCCACTTGGACACCTCCGGGTCTGCGGCAATGACCTTGGAGAGGGTCAGCAGCGCATGGATGATGTCCTTTGCAATGGTGTAGGCAGGTGCGGCCTTGGCACCGAAGATGCTCACCAGCGGAGCAGCGGGCAGGTGCCCGGCCTTGATCTCGTAGTACTGATGGATGAGGTACAGCAGGTTCAGCTGCTGGCGCTTGTACTCGTGCAGGCGCTTGGACTGGATGTCGAACACGGCATCGGTGTTCACGCTCACCTTCTGGGTGCGCAGCAGCCAGTCTGCCAGCGCTTCCTTGTTGGCCTTTTTCACGGCGGTCAGCTGATCCAGCACAGCCTCGTCATCGGCAAAGGCCAGCAGCTTTTCCAGCTCGGCGGCGTCCTTGCGGAAGCCGGAGCCGATGTGCTGTTCCAGTGCGGCGGTCAGGCGGGGGTCGCATTCCAGCAGCCAGCGGCGGAAGGTGATGCCGTTGGTCTTGTTGTTGAACTTTTCCGGGTACAGCTCGTAGAAGCCGTGCAGCTCGGAATTTTTCAGGATCTCGGTGTGCAGCGCTGCCACGCCGTTGGTGGAGTGGGTAAAGTGGATGTCCATGTGTGCCATGTGCACCCGGTCGTCCTTGTCGATGATGGCAAGGCTCTCGTCCTCGGTGCGGGTGCGTGCCAGCGCATCCAGCTTTTCGATGATGGGCATCAGCTGCGGCACTACGGCATCCAGATAGGCGCGGGGCCACTTTTCCAGCGCTTCGGCCAGAATGGTGTGGTTAGTGTAGGCGCAGGTCTTGGTAACGATCTCCACGGCCTCTTCAAATTCAATGCCGCGCTCCCCCAGCAGACGGATGAGCTCCGGGATGACCATGCTGGGGTGGGTGTCGTTGATCTGGATGGCGGCGTAGTCGGCCAGATCATGGAAGTTGCAGCCCCGGGCGGCGCACTCGGCCAGAATGAGCTGTGCACCGGCAGAGACCATCAGGTACTGCTGGTACACCCGCAGACGGCGGCCTGCCTCATCGGAATCGTCCGGGTAGAGGAAGAGGGTCAGGTTCTTGTCGATGGCGGTCTTGTCGAAGGCAATGCCGTCATGGACGATGCTCTCGTCGATGGTATCCAGATCGAACAGGTTCAGGGTGTTGGTGCGTCCCTCGTAGCCGGTGACCGCCAGCTTGTACAGCCGGGCGGTGTACTCCTTGCCTGCCAGTTCCACCGGGTAGGTGGTGTCGGTCTTTTCCGCCCAGCTGTGGGCAGTCAGCCACGGGTCGGGCTTTTCGTTCTGCACGCCGTCCTCAAAGGACTGATGGAACAGGCCGAAGTGGTACCGCAGACCTACGCCGTCGCCGGGCAGGTTCAGCGTTGCCAGAGAGTCGAGGAAGCAGGCAGCCAGACGACCCAAGCCGCCGTTGCCCAGAGAAGGCTCCGGCTCTACCTCTTCAATGTCGGAAAGGCGCTTTCCGGCAGCAGCCAGCGCAGACCGGGCTTCATCGTACAGCCCCAGATTGATGAGGTTGTTGGACAGCAGCTTGCCAATGAGAAATTCGGCGCTGATATAGTACAGCTTGCGCCCGGTGACCGGCTGCACGCGGTCGGCGCTCTTCTGCCGCACCAGTTCCAGCAGTGCCAGATACAACTCCTGGTCGGTGCAGTCTGCCAGCAGCTTGCCGGTGATACTCTGTAACGTTTCGGTAAAGCTCATAAAAGCATCCTCCTTTGCTGGGGTGTATCTGAAAAGTCGAAAATTCAGTCTGTTTCTTTGTTTTCAGATACACCTTACGGAAAACAGGTTTGACATCTGTACCTCAAGATATACCACATAATACGATCAAAATCTTGCCTAAAAAGTGCAACCTGTGGTACAATCCTATCATCAGGGGGGTGGGACGATGCAAAATCAGGCTTCTTTGCAGGAGACAAAACAGCACGGTGCCGTGCGCTTTCCGTTCAATCTGTACCCTTGCACCATTCCGGGAGATTTTCAGCAGGTGGCACTCCACTGGCACGAGAGCATGGAGCTGGTCTTTGTCAAGCAGGGCATGGGGCTGGTACAGGTGGGCGCTGTGACCTACCCGGCCTACCGAGGGGATATCTTCCTTTTTGCCCCGGGCACGCTCCACGCGCTGCGGCAGGCAGAGGGGCAGCGCATGGAATACGAAAATATCATCTTTGAGCCGGAGCTGCTGGGCGGCGCGGAGGATCTTTGCGCCGAGAAATATCTGCTGCCGCTGCAAAGCGGGCGGTTGTCGCTGCCGGTGCGTCTGACCCCGAACGATTTATGCTATCTGCAAGCCGCCGCCTGCCTGCGGGAGCTGGAAGATGCTAACCGCGCAAAGCGCCCCGGCTACGAGCTGCTGGTAAAAGGGGCGCTGCTGCGCTTTCTTGCCCTGCTCATTGCGCAGGGCAGGCAGTGTCTCCCCACCGAAACTGCCGACACACAGCGGCTGAAAACCGTGCTGCAATGGCTCTCGGCGCATTATGCCGAGCCGCTCCGGGTGGCAGATGCCGCCGGGGTCTGCTCCCTCAGTGCCAGCCATTTTATGCGCTGGTTCCGGCAGATGACCGGGCAGAGCTTTATCGCCTTTCTAAATGAGTACCGGCTGAACACCGCCGCCGAGGCGCTGCAAACCACGGACGAGACCGTGCTGACCATCGCCACCCGGTGCGGGTTCGAAAACCTTTCCTATTTTAACAGGGCTTTCAAGGCGCATTTTGGCATGACCCCCCGGGACTACCGAAAAAAATAGGCAAAGCGCTTGACAGCTGCGGCTGTATGGCGTATGATGTGGGCAGAAGAGCCGCTTTCGGGCGGCTTTTGCCGGAGCGAAAAGTTAGTTTGTTCTAACTATTATTTTGCAAGAAGAACCTGAAGGAAGGTATAAAAATGATCCAGACGACCGTAGAAGTAGGCGGCATGGCGTGTTCCATGTGCGAAGCCCATATCAATGACACCGTGCGCAATGCGTTCCCTGTGGATAAAGTCTCGTCCTCCCACGCCAAGGGCAAGACCGTGATCCTTTCCAAGGAGCCGCTTGACGAAAACGCGCTCCGCGCCGCCATTGAAGCCACCGGATACCATGTGGGCTCCATCCACAGCGCACCGTACGAAAAGAAGGGGCTGTTCTCCTTTTTCAAAAAGTAAGCGCTGTCCCCCGCCGCTGCGCGCCGACCGCCGCATTCAGCCGTATCGACAAAAATAAGGCGCAATATTGTAGCAACTTTACAAAATGCAATTTCTCCTGAAGGAAAAGTTGTTGCACTTTTCAGATTGAAAGAAACCGTAAAAAACGCTATACTTTAGCTATCGAAAGCAAAGGCGCTTGGTGAACACTCACCAAGCGCCTTTTTTGTACCCTGCGGGGCAAGGCGGCCCCGGGGGCAGGCTGTAAGAGGAAAAGGGGAATGCATAGTGATCAAGCTGGAACACGTTGACAAATACTTCGGAGACCTGCACGTTCTGAAAGACGTCAACCTTGAGGTCGCCGAGGGCGAAAAGCTGGTGATCATCGGGCCGTCCGGTTCAGGCAAGTCCACCACGGTGCGCTGCATGAATTTTCTGGAAGAACCCACCAGCGGTCATGTCTACATAGACGGGCAGGAACTGACAGCCAAAAACAAGACTAAGCTTGTGCGGGAGACCACCAGCATGGTGTTCCAGCAGTTCAACCTGTACCCGCACATGACGGTGCTGAAAAACCTGACCCTCGCGCCCATGAAGCTACACCACAAGACCAAGCAGGAGGCCGAGGAGCTGGCGTACCACTATCTTGAGGTGGTCGGCCTGCGGGACAAGGCAAATGTCTACCCGGCGCAGCTTTCCGGCGGTCAGCAGCAGCGCATCGCCATTGCCCGTGCGCTGTGCGCCCAGACCAAGATCATCCTGTTCGACGAGCCCACCAGTGCGCTGGACCCGGAGACCATTCAGGAGGTTCTGGACGTCATGGTGCGGCTGGCGCACGAAAAGAATATCACGATGGTGGTTGTTACCCACGAGATGGGCTTTGCCCGGCAGGTGGCAGACCGTGTGGTGTTTATGGCAGACGGCCAGATTTTGGAAGAAGGCACACCGGAGCACTTCTTCACAAACCCCAAAAACGAGCGTGTGCGCCAGTTCCTGGGCAAGATCATCCGGTAAACATTTTTGGCTCACTGCGGAGCTGCCGCAGCACAAGCGGCACCCGTTGTGGATAGAGCAGCCCATGGGGGACGGAAGGGAAAGCCGTCCGGGCTGCGGACTTTATAGAGGAGTGTATAATTATGAAAAAGATTTCTCGTCGTAGCTTTGTCAAGGCCGCCGGTACGGCCATTGCGCTCACCGCTCTCACCGCCTGCGGCGGCTCTTCCAGCTCCGTGGCAGCCTCCACCGCATCCTCTGCCGCTTCCGGCAGCGTGGCAGCTTCCTCCGAGGCTGTTTCTGCGGATGTGCAGGCCATCATCGACCGCGGTGTGCTGAAGGTCGGCGTCAAGAACGCCGTCAAGGGCTTCAGCTTTCAGGATACCCTCACCGGCGAGTACACCGGTCTGGAGGACAGTCTGGCAGAGATGATCGCCGAGCATCTGGGCGTGGATGTGGAGTTTACCACCGTCACCGCCGCTACCCGCGGCGAGCTGCTGGATTCCGGCGATATCGACTGCGTGCTGGCTACCTTTACCATCACCGAGGAGCGCCGCAAGAGTTGGGACTTCTCCACCCCCTACTACACCGACTACGTCAGTGTTCTGGTGGAGGATTCCTCCGGCATCAAGGCGCTGGCTGACCTGAAGGATAAGGTCGTGGGCGTTTCCTCCGGTTCTACCTCCGCCCGTGCTCTGGTGCAGGAGATGATCGATGAGGGCGTGATCACCGGCGAAGGCTTCAATGCCGACACCTTCAACGCAGATACTTGGAAGGACGGCATTTCCTTCCGTCAGTACGATGATTATCCCGCCATCAGCACCGCGCTGAGTGCAGGCGAAGTGAATGGTTTCTGCGTGGATAAGTCCATTCTGGCTATTTACAAGACCGAGGGCCGCAGCTACATTGATGCCGAGTTCAGCCCGCAGGAGTACGGCGTGGCTACCAAGAAGGGCAGCGGCTTCTCCGCTGTGTGCGATGAGCTGGTCACCGGCTGGCTGTCCGATGGCACCATTGACGGTCTGATCAAGGAGAACGGTCTGGCATAACACCAGCGCCGTTGCGGTTTAGGAGAGAGGAGTGTTCGTTATGTCCGGTCTGTTTTCAATGGACGCATGGGCAACGGTGTGGAACCACCGGGAAAGCTTTCTGCTGGGGCTGGGCAATACCCTGATGACGGCGTTTTTTGCGCTGGCACTGGCCTTTGTGCTGGGCGTTGTGCTGGGCCTGATGGCAACCAGCGGTAAAAAGCCGCTGCAATTCATCGCCCGGGTGTATGTGGAGTTCATCCAGAATACGCCGCTGCTTTTGCAGCTGTGCTTTTTGTACTACGCGCTGGCCTTTGCAGGGCTGAGCATGGGCGTCATCCGCACCGGCATCATTGCACTGGGCGTTTACACCGGTGCCTATATGGGCGAGGTCGTCCGTGCCGCCATTGAGTCTGTGCCGAAAGGGCAGTTTGAGGCCGCACAGGCGCAGGGCTTTGGCTACTTGCAGCGGATGGCCTATATCATTCTGCCCCAGAGCATCCCGGTCATGTTGCCGCCCATGGTCAATCAGGTGGTCAACCTGTTCAAGAACACCTCCTGCCTGTATATCGTAGGCGGCGCAGACCTCATCAGCGTAACCTACAGCTTCGTGACCGGTGCCTCCACCGGCGGTGCCTACGCACCGGCCTATATCGTCTGCGGTGCCATCTTCTTTGTGGTCTGCTTCCCGCTGTCCACGCTGGCTACCCGCTGGGAGGCTTCCCTCAAGGAGCGCAAGGGCAAGGCAGACCCCGCCCTGCGCGCCGCAAAGGCTGCGGCCTTAAAGGAGGCGGCATAAATGAGCACTCTCGCTTCCAGTTTTTCCATCCTCGCGCAGCCGGGCGTATTCGTGTACCTGCTGCGGGGCGTGGCCTTTACCTGCATCATCTCGGTGCTGGGCGTCATTCTGGGCTTGATCTTAGGCTCGCTGCTGGCGCTGGCCCGCACCTACTGTAAAAAGGGCCCGGCGCGCATCCTTGGCTGGCTGTCCGCCGCCTACATCGAGCTGTTCCGCAACACGCCCTACCTTTTGTGGATTTTCGTGTGCGTGGTGTTCTGCCCCTGCCCGGCCTTTTTTGCCCACAAAATGTTCGGCCTGACCAGTGTGGAGATGAAGCTGCTGTTCAAAGCAGCGCTGGCACTGATTTTGTTCAATTCCTCGGTCATTGCCGAGATCGTCCGCGGCGGCCTGAACGGCGTAGCCAAGGGGCAGTTTGAGGCAGGCTATGCGCAGGGTTTCAACACCGCCGAGGTGCTGCTGTACATCATTCTGCCGCAGGCTTACCGCAACATCATCCCTACCCTGCTCAGTCAGGTGATCACCACCATCAAGGATTCCTCCTACCTTGCCAACGTGGCCACCATTGAGCTGATGGCACGCATCCGGCAGCTGCTGAGCGCCGCCGGTACCTACAACGGCCTTGGCACGGTGAATGTTTCGGATGTCATGGTGCTGTTCGGCACCGCCTGCGTCATCTATTTTGTCATCAACTTCACCCTCAGCTGCATCGTCCGCTCCATGCAGGCGCGGCAGAAGAAGGCCGTGGTCTTTGCCCCGGCAAAGGCCGCATAAAACCGATATTTACCAACCATTCTTCTTTTCACCTCTTTTTTGTTTTCCACCCACAGAGAAACACCCCCGGCAGCCGCAATGGCCGCCGGGGGTGTTTCTGTATCTTTAGATTTGCACTCGGCTCAGTGGACAAAGCCCACGAACACCGGGCAGAGCACGGCGGTCAGCACACCGGCTACGGCGATGGAAAGGCCGCTCATGGCACCTTCCACCTCGCCCATCTGCAGCGCCTTGCTGGTGCCCACGGCATGGGCTGCCGTGCCGATGCCCACGCCCTTGGCGATGGGGTCGGTGATGTGGAACAGCTTGCACACCGTCTCAGCCAGCAGTGCGCCCACGATGCCGGTGACGATGACGATGGCACCGGTCAGGGCGGCGATGCCGCCCAGCTCTGCGGCCACGTCCATGCTGATGGCGGTGGTCACAGACTTCGGCAGCAGGGTGGCGTACTGCTCCTGGGTCAGGTCCATTGCCAGTGCCAATGCAAAGGCGCTGCCCAGACTGACCAGCGTGCCCACCGAGATGCCAGCGATGATGGCGGGCGCGTTCTCTTTGAGCAGGTCCAGCTTTTCATACAGCGGGATAGCCAGCGCCACCGTGGCGGGCAGCAGCAGATAGCTTACCGGCGCAGCGCTGGTTTTGTAGTCCCCATAGGGGATATTGCACACCGACAGAAAAACGATGACGAAAATACTGCCCAGCAGCAGCGGGTTAAAGATGGCCTTGCCGGTCACCTTATTGATGAGCACCCCCAGCCCAAAGGCTGCCAGCGTAAGCAGCACGCCCCACGCCACCGAGCCGGTCAGAAAGTCGTTCAGCAGCTCAGTCATGGTCGGCCTCCTCCTTTTTGTTGCGGGCAGTCAGCGCCTGCGTGGTGCGGCCTGCGGCCACCATCACCAGCACCGTCACCGGCAGAATGGCGATCAGGATGGGCAGCAGCAGCTGTCCCATCTCTGCCCACAGTTCCATGATGCCCGCAGCGGCGGGCACGAACAGCAGCGGAAAAATACCGGTCAGGTAGGTGCCGGTCTCCTTGACCTGCTCCAGTTTTACGACCCCGGCGGTCAGGGCTGCCAGCAGCAGCACCAAGCCGTACACACTGGCAGGCACCGGCAGCGGCAGCACCGCGTGCAGCACCTCGCCCAGAAAACAGAACGCGAGAATGCGCCCGAACTGAAAAATATACTTCGTGTCAGAACTCCCCTTTCTGGTCTTATAAACGTACAGACAACGGGCTTTTTGCCCGGAATTTTCTGTCTCACACAAAGTAAAAGTATACCGCGGACTGCCCGCCCCATCAATCGTAAATCTTGCCAAGAAGTTCTGCACCTTTTGCGCAGAACTGTACAAAAAAGCGCACCGGTGCAGTTCCGGTGCGCAAGGTTCAGATCACATAATCGTTGCCGGCCTGATCCGGCAGGGCAAGGTCTGCCAGTGTGATCTTGCCGAAGTAGTCCGAGATCAGGTCGTTGAGCCCCTTCCACATCTCGTAGGTGCGGCAGTTGGCCATCCGGGCACAGGTGGAGGCGCCGGGGGTCAGGCAGCTTACCGGGGCAAGACTGCCCTCGGTGAGCATCAGGATCTCGCTTACGGTGTACTGATCCGGGCTGCGGGTCAGCCGGTAGCCGCCGCCCTTGCCGCGCAGCCCCTCCAGAAAGCCGTTCTGCACCAGCACCTTGAGGATGTTCTCCAGATACTTTTCCGAGATCTCCTGCCGGGTGGCTACTTCCTTTAAGGGAACATATTTTTCAGACTGATGCTCCGCGAGGTCGATCATCACCCGCAGCGCATAGCGTCCTTTGGTCGAAACGATCATAATCCGTACTTCCTTCCGGTCAAATTTTAATATAACCCATTATACAACAGGGTAAATCACTTTTCAATCCCACATTTTTTCAAAAAACCCTTGACAAGCAGGGAAAACAGGGCTATAATGCCATCAAACCCACAAACAATGTTGGTTGAAAGGTTTAGAGGGAATCACAGCCGGGCACACCGGCACAAGACAGGGCTACATACCCCGTAACGATATCAGAAAGAGGGACAAGTATTATGAGCAAGATCTATACCGCCGCAGATCAGTTGATCGGTCACACCCCGCTGCTGGAGCTCAGCCATATTGAGAAGGAAGAGCAGCTGCCCGCCCATGTTATTGCCAAGCTGGAGTACTTCAACCCCGCCGGTTCTGTGAAGGACCGCATTGCGAAAAAGATGATCGACGACGCCGAGGCCAAGGGTCTGCTGAAGGAAGGCTCCGTCATCATCGAGCCCACCTCCGGCAACACCGGCATCGGTCTGGCTGCTGTGGCAGCTGCCAAGGGCTACCGCATCATCATCGTAATGCCCGAAACCATGAGCGTGGAGCGCCGCCAGCTGATGAAGGCCTACGGTGCCGAGCTGGTGCTCAGCGAGGGTGCCAAGGGCATGAAGGGTGCCATTGCCAAGGCCGACGAGCTGGCAAAGGAGATCCCCAACTCCTTCATCCCCGGCCAGTTCGTGAACCCCGCCAACCCGCAGGCACACATCGAGACCACCGGTCCCGAGATCTGGGAGGATACCGATGGCAAGGTCGATATCTTCGTAGCCGGTGTTGGCACCGGCGGCACCGTGACCGGCGTTGGCAAGTACCTCAAGAGCAAGAATCCCGCCGTCAAGGTGGTGGCCGTTGAGCCCGCTTCCTCCCCTGTGCTGAGCAAGGGCACTGCCGGTGCACACAAGATCCAGGGCATCGGCGCAGGCTTTGTGCCGGACGTGCTGGACACCACCGTCTATGACGAGATCATCGCCGTGGAGAACGACGATGCCTTTGCCACCGGCCGTCTGATCGGCCACAAGGAAGGCGTGCTGGTGGGCATCTCCTCCGGTGCTGCCGTCTGGGCTGCCATCCAGCTGGCAAAGCGCCCGGAGAACGCAGGCAAGAACATCGTTGTTCTGCTGCCCGATACCGGCGACCGCTACCTGTCCACCCCGCTGTTTGCTGAATAATCTCCAAAAACTCTCCTCTCCCGCTCTGCACCCCGCAGGGCGGGAGTTTTTGTTTGGGGACAAGACCATTTGAATGCGCTCCGCGTTGCTCTGCGCATAGTCAGCGGAAGAATTATTTTTAATTCGGGATTCTGAAAAGCCTGCGGGCTTTTCAGAATCCCCTTTTCACAGGAGGGGCTTGGAACGAACTCCCTCAGTCAAAACCTGACGGCTTTGCCAGCTCCCTCGGGGAGGGAGCCTTTGGCATGGAGGGAAGGTTTTTCATTGCATTCGATACTTTAAAATGGGGCTGACGGCGTACGCCCTCTCCGTCATCGCTGCGCGATGCCACCTCTCCCAAAGGGAGAGGCAAGAGCACTGCCGGAAACCTTCTCATTGAACCTAATACTTTAGCGATAAACTTTACGGCTTGGCTCCCCCTTTGGGGGAGCTGGCGCGGGAGCGCCTGAGAGGGTTTCAAATCGGCGGAGCCGGAAAAAACGGTTAAAAGATCTTCACGCCGAACAGGCGTGAATCTTCAGTTTTTTCCGGTGCAGCCCACTTCTTTGGGGTTAAAAGGGGCGAGTAGCCCCTTTTTCGTGGCTCCAGCGCGTCGAAATCGCTGGCACTTTTCTGGTTCTCTTTTGGTGTCAAAAGAGAACATCCCCCGTCCTCTCCCCTTTCCCCACGCCGGATTTTATGCTACAATACCGGTAACAAAAACGTTTGGAGAAACGCCCATGCTTTATTATGCTGCCCCCATGGAGGGCTTTACAGACCGGGTCTGGCGGCAGACCCATCAAAAATGGTTCGGCGCAAAAGGCGCTGCCGACCGCTATTATGCGCCTTTTATCTCCCCGCCGGAGAACCGGGTGCTCATTAAAAAGAAGATGGCAGAGCTTGCCCCGGCGGCAAACCCCGGTGCACCGGTCATCCCGCAATTGCTGGCGAAGGACGGCGAGCTGGCCGCGTGGATGATCGAGCAGCTGCGGGCGCTGGGTTATACTGAGGTGAACCTGAATCTGGGCTGTCCCGCCGGGACAGTGACCGCCAAGGGCAAAGGCTCCGGGATGCTGCGGGACCCGGCCAAGGTAGACGCCTTTCTGGACGGAGTATTCTCCCATGCCGAGGGGCCTGTCTCGGTCAAGACCCGGCTGGGCGTGGAAAAGCCGGAGGAGTTTGCCGCCATTCTGGAAATTTATAGCCGCTACCCCATCTCGGAGCTGACCATTCACCCCCGGGTGATGCGGCAGCAGTACCGCGGGCAGGCCGACCGCGCCGCCTTTGCGGCTGCGCTGCCCCGGTGCACCATGCCGGTGTGCTACAACGGCGATGTGATCACCGCCGCCCAGCTTCACGCGCTGGAAGAGGAGTTCCCCGTCCTGTCCGGCATCATGGTGGGGCGCGGGCTCATCGCCGACCCGGCACTTTTCCGCAGGGCGCGGGGCGGTGCGCCCGCCGCCAAGGAGGAGCTGCGGGGCTACCTGACAGATCTGTACCACGGCTACACCGAATTGTTCGGCAGCGCAGGCTGCGCCATCAGCCGGATGAAGGGGCACTGGTTCTACCTCATCCACTGCTTTGCCGGGGCGGAAAAGCTGGAAAAGCAGCTCAAAAAGCTGCGGGAGCCGTGGGAGTACGAGGTGGTGGTGAATCAGATCTTCACCCTGCCGCTGGTGGAAAACAATTAAAATGATTCCGCAACAAAAAAGCCCGCCGTCTTGCAAGACAGCGGGGCTGAAAAGGACTGTATTACACGTTAAGGTAGCTGCGCAGCATAGCCTGCAGCAGATCGTCACGATCCACCTTGCGGATCATGGCGCGGGCATTCTTATAGGTCGTAATGTAGGTAGGGTCTTCGGACAAAATGTAGCCCACCAGCTGATTGACCGGGTTATA
>CAKSZE010000047.1 GCA_934525325.1 uncultured Faecalibacterium sp. | reverse complement strand
TCATCCATGTGCAGGGCGATGACGGCACCGCCATCATCTACGGCATCATCGGCTGCTGCATGATGTTTGCGGCGGGGTTGAGCTGGAAGTATATCTTTGCAGCCTTTGCGGCGGCGGGCGCTGCCGTGGCGGTGGCCTTTGCCTTTTTCAGCGATAAGATCGGCAAAGGATACCAGTGGTACCGCATTCTGGCGGTGCTGGACCCGGAAAACACCACCGGCTGGGCACCCAGCGAAACGGTGTGGAAGAACATCATCTACCAGCAGCAGCGCGGCGAGATCGCGCTGGGCTCCGGCGGCATCTTTGGCAACGGCCTATTCACCGGCCGGTATTACAGCGTGCCCAACGCCCACAACGACTTTATCCTCAGCTGGATCGGCAACGTGGCGGGCTTTGTGGGCTGCTGCGTGGTGCTGGGCGTTCTGCTGGCGCTGGTGATCAAGACCTTTGCTACCGGTGCCCGCAGCGAAGATCTGCTGGGCAGCTACATCTGCGCTGGTATCGGCGGTGCCCTGATGGCGCAGATCGCAGTGAACGTGGGCATGAACCTGCGGGTGCTGCCGGTCATCGGCGTCACCCTGCCCTTCTACTCCGCCGGCGGCAGTTCGGTGCTTATGCTGTATATCTGCGTTGGTTTAGTACTGTCCGTATACTCTCATAACACCAAGAGCCTGTTCGGGTAAAGAATATTCTATAACACAAGGACGTGCAGCCCGCGGGCTGCACGTCCTTGTGTTTTTATCTTTCCAGCTTTTCCATCTCCACCACCGGCCAGCCAAGGGCGCGGATGGCGCTTTCATCGTGGGTAGCCAGCAGCACCGGCTTGCCCGCGCAGCGCTGCCGCAGCAGCGCCGCCGCCCGCTGCAAGGTGTCCGGGTCCATGCCGGTAAAGGGCTCGTCCAATAGCAGGGTGTCGCTGGGTGCCCACAGCGCCCGCAGCAGCGCCACCCGCCGCTTTTGCCCGCCGGAAAGCCTGCGGGCAGGCAGCTGCAAGGCTGCAACATCCATTCCAAGCTGTTGAAAACCACTTACAATTTGCTCTTTGTACTGGTTTTCCGCGCCCGGCAGCACCAAAGTGACATTCTGCACCGCATTCAGCTGAGGGCAAAGGCGGTCCTCCTGAAAGACTGCCGCCACCCGTCCCACGCCCTCCACGCTACCGGCGGTGGGACGTTCCAGCCCCATCAGGATGCGCAGCAGGGTGGTCTTGCCCCAGCCGCTGGGTGCCCAGAGCACCACGGGGACGTCCACCTCCATGCACAGGTCGGTGAAGAGCGGCGCTGCGCCGAACTGTTTTGTCAGGTGTTGAAGCTTCAGCATTTTGTCCCCTCCTCTCCCAGCACTGCACCCACGGCTTTATCCAGCGCAAGCAGAAACAGCTTTTCAAAGCCCGCGCTCAGCAGGATGATGACAAAGGTCCACGCAAACAGCTCTCCTGTGGAAAGGGTGATCTTAGCGCGGTAGAGCGCATCGCCGATGCTGCCATTGGGCAGGCCGATGACCTCGGCTGCCACACCGCTTTTCCAGCAGATGCCCAGCGCCACGCTGCATCCCTGCCGGAAGGCCGGCAGCACCGCCGGCAGCCAGATCGCCCGCAGGCGGCGCCCCGGCGGCAGACGGAACACCGCTGCCATTTCCAGCAGCTGCACATCTGCCCCGGCAATGCCGGTGCGCACCGCGCCGTACAGCACCGGCAGCACCATCAGAAAGCTGATGAGCACCGAAAGCGCACTGCCCCGCACCCAGACCAGCGCCAGAATGATAAAGCTTGCCACCGGCGTAGCCTTGACCAGCTGCATCACCGGAGCCAGCAGTGCATCGGCGGCGCTCCACCGGGCGGCGCACACCGCCAGCACCACGCTGACCACTGCGCCCAGCACAAAGCCCAGCAAAATGCGCCCGGAGCTGAAGCCCATCCGCTGCCAGAAATCTGCCCTTGGCAGCAATTGCACCAAAGTGTGCAGCGCCTGCACCGGCGATACCAGAAACACCTCCTGCCCGATGGCCATGGCTGCGGCCTGCCAGACCGCCAGCCAGAACGCCACCGCCAGCAGACGGCGGAAAAACTGCTTATTCTGCTTCATAAACTGCCCTCTTCCCCTGCCTATTATAAGGTATAGTATACCATACCGTCCCGCAAAGGGGAATGACCTGTGCACCACCTGCGGCGGGTCGGCTCACGCTGTATATACTTTTCTTCAATCGTCGTATGCTTGACATGAATTTGCATCCAGTGTAAACTGGATACAGTACACGGTGCATCTTTGCACCAGCGCAGGAAAGAGGGGACGGTATTGACACAAGCGCTCAAGGGCCGCAAGCTGCTGCTTGTCGGCTTTACGTTATTTTCCATGTTTTTCGGAGCAGGAAACCTGATCTTTCCGCCCGATCTGGGTGCAAAGGCGGGATTGAATTTCTGGCCTGCCTTTCTGGGGCTTGCCCTCAGTGCCGTGGGTCTGCCGGTTGCCGGAGTCATCGCGGTGGCACGCGCCGACGGTCTGGACAAGCTGGCCGGGCGGGTGCATCCGGTATTCGCGCAGGTGTTCATGATCTTGATCTACCTGTCCATCGGGCCGTGTCTGGCCATTCCGCGCACTGCAAGCACCTCCTTTGCCATGCTCACCCCGCTGCTGGGCAGCAGCGCCGGGCTGCAGCTGGGGTACTCCGTGCTGTTCTTTAGCGCGGCCTTTCTGGTGGCGCTGCGCCCGGACAGGCTCACCCGCTGGCTGGGCAGACTGCTCTGCCCCTGCCTGCTGGTTCTGATTCTGATCCTGTTCGGCGGCTGTTTGCTGCACCCACTGGCGGCGCAGTACGGTGCGCCCACCGATGCGTATCGTTCCACAGTCGTTTTACAGGGTGTATTGTACGGTTACCAGACCATGGACGCCCTTGCGGCGCTGAACTTTGGCGCGGTCATCGCCATGAACATCCGGGCGCAGGGCGTTGCCCGGGAGCAGGACGTGCAGCGCAGTGCCATCCGTGCCGGTCTTGTGGCAGGCGGGCTGCTGCTGGCGGTCTATGCCATGCTGGGGCACGCCGGAGCACTGACCGGTGCCGCCGTGCCCGGCCTTGCCACCGGTGCCGAGGTACTGACCGTGCTGGCGGAGCGGCTGTTTGGCAAGGCGGGGCTGGTGTTGCTTGCAGCCATCTTTATGCTGGCGTGCTTCAACACCTGTGTGGGGCTGATCGCCTGTGTGGGCGAGTATTTCCACACCCTGCTGCCCCGCATCCCCTACCCCGCCCTTGCTGCCTTTTTTGCTGCCGCCAGTATGCTGATCGCCAATTTAGGGCTGGCAGAGATCCTGCGCTTATCCGTCCCGGTGCTCAATGCCCTGTATCCGGTGGCCATTGTGCTGATCGCACTTTCCTTCGTGCCCGGGCTGGAACAGCACCGCCGGGTCTACCTGCTGTGCATCGGCTGCACCGCCGTGCAGAGCATTGCCGCCGCGCTGCCGCTTGGCGCACTTTCTGCCCTTGCCAACGCCCTGCCGCTGGCGGCACTGGGCTTTGGCTGGGTGCTCCCGGCTGTTGTCGGACTGCTGTCAGGCATCCTTTTAAGCAGAACTGAAAAATAATAGGAGATTTTACTATGATCCAGCCCATCATGCACGACCCGCTGTTTCTGGCGCAGAAGTCTGCCCCTGCCACCCCGGAGGATGCCCCCATTGCGCGGGACTTACTGGATACCCTGACCGCCCACGCCGACGGCTGTGTGGGCATGGCTGCCAACATGATCGGCGTGCGCAAGCGCATCATCGCGGTGGAAGCCGAGGACGGGTATTTAGTGCTGTTCAACCCGGTCATCCTGAAAAAAACCGGCCAGTACGAAGCCGAAGAGGGCTGTCTTTCGCTGGAAGGTGTGCGGAAAACAAAGCGCTACCAGAGCATTAAGGTACAGTATGAGACAATGGACGGCAAGACCCGTATCAAGACCTTTACCGGCTGGACGGCACAGATCATCCAGCACGAGATCGACCATTGCGATGGGATTTTGATTTAATGCACAAAGCCCCCGAGGGTGTGTACCCCCGGGGGCTTTGCTATGCTGTAACAGAGAAATGAAGGTGTTATTGTTCGCTTAAAACCTCTTGCGGTGCCCTGCATCCGCTTCGACCCTTGGGCGGGTCTCGCGTCTTGCAGACCGCTGCGCCAAAAATTCCTCCCTGTTTCGGCCGCAGGCCGCGGTCGGAATTTTAGCCTTTAACACCGCCCAGAGCAACGCCGCGGACGATGAACTTGGACAGCAGCAGGTAGACGATGATGACCGGCAGAATGGCGATAGCCACCATCATGTACACCTTGCCCATATCGAACTTCAGGAAGTCCGCGCTGCGCAGCTGGGCAATCAGGATCGGCAGGGTCTTTTTGTCGGCAGTGTCCAATACCAGAGCCGGGATGAAGTAGTTGTTCCAGCTGGCCACGAAGGAGAAGATGGCCTGCACAGCCAACGCCGGCTTCATGATGGGCAGCACGATCTTATTAAAGGTATAAAACTCGCCTGCGCCGTCAATGCGGGCGGCTTCCACGATCTCCATGGGAAGGGAAGCGTCCAGATACTGCTTCATGAAGAAGAACACGGTAGGTGCTGCAATGCTGGGGATGATCAGGGGGATGAAGCTGTTTTTCAGGCCCATCTTGGAGATCAACTGCAGGAAACCCAGTGCGGACACCTGTGTGGGCATGGTCATGATGAGCAGGATCAGGGCAAAGGCGGCCTTTTTGAACTTGAAGTTATAGGCGTAGATGCCGTAGGCCGTCAGCGCCGAGAAATAGACGCTGAGCGCTGCCGAGCAGGCAGACACCAGCAGGCTGTTGCGGATGCCGCTTACCACAGGGATATTGGCGTCCGTAAGCACGTTGCGGAAGTTTGTGATGATGGACTTACCCGGCATCAGCGAGAAGCCCTTTTGGATCTCGAAGTGGGTGCGGGTGGAGTTGATGATCAGCACATAGAAGAAGAACAGGCACAGAAAGCTGATCAGCACCAGCACCAGATAGCACCACGCACGGCGGGCGGTCAGAATCGCCTTTTCGGACTGGTTTTTAGGCGTATGTGCCATACTTATTTCCCTCCTTTGGCAGCAGCCTTTTTGGCCGCTTTCAGTTCCTTGCGCTGAGCCTTGGTCAGGCCGTCATCTTCCTTGGTCAGCGAGAAGTACACGACGACGCACAGCACTGCACACACAAGGAACAGCACCACAGATACTGCACCGGCCATGCCGTAGTTCTTGCTGAACAGGTGGTTGTTCAGGTACATGATCATGGTGGTGGAGGTACGGTCGGGGCCGCCCTTGCCGTTGGTCAAAATCTGCGGCACATCGAACATCTGCAGGCCGCCGATCATGGAGGTGATCATCACATAGACCAGAATGGGACGGATCAGGGGCAGGGTGATCTTCCAGAACATCTGGTTCGGGGTGCAGCCGTCCAGCTCTGCAGCCTCGTACAGGGTGGGGTCCACGCCCATAATGGCTGCCATCAGCATGATGGTGGTGTTGCCGAACCACATCAGGAAGTTCATCAGGCCCACAAGGCCACGGTTGCCCCACACGGTATTCAAAAAGCTGATGGGGGTCTTGATCCAGCCCATGCTCAGCAGCACTGCGTTCACCGGGCCGTTATCCGAGAACAGGGCGAAGAACAGCATTGCGAAGGCCGAAGCCATGATCAGGTTGGGCATATAGATGACCGTCTTGAAGAAGGTCTGTCCCTTCAGCTTCAGCCGCAGGTCGGTGAACCATGCCGCCAGCAGCAGCGAGACGATGATCTGCGGGATAAAACCGATGATCCACAGGATCAGCGTGTTGCTGAAATACTTGGGCAGATCGGTCGCGAACAGGGTGATGTAGTTTTTCAGACCCACAAAGTTGGGTCCGATGATCTTCAGCCCGCTGCGGTAATACTCAAAAAAGCTGTAATAGATGGTGGATGCCAGAGGGATCAGCTGGAATACCGCGAAGATGATAAAGAACGGTGCAATGAAGATATAACCCCATTTCGCGTAGCTGATCGACCCTTTCTTCTTTGTTTTTTCTCCCATGAGATCTCCCTCCTGCCGGGTCACAGCAAAACCAAAGGGGCGGGCGAGATACGCCGCCCGCCCCTTTGCTTCAATTTTCAGTTCGGAGTAAAACCGCTTATGCGGGCCATACCACGTCGGTCAGCTCGGGGTACTTCTCCTTGATGGCGGTCTCGAAGTTTGCCTTGGCGGCATCCTCCTCCACGTTGCCGGTGAAGTAATCCTTGAAAGCGTTCTGGAAGCTCTCGTTCAGGCCCTGATCGTACGGGCCAGCGTTGGACATATCGATCTTGGTTGCAGCCTCTGCAAACAGAGCGATGTGGTTCTGGCCGCCGAGGAAGTCGGACTTGTAATCGCTCTTGGCGATTTCTTCCATGGCCTTCTCGTTGTTAGTGTAATCCTGCGTATCCATGGTGATCTGCTTCATAATGGCTTCATCGCAGGTCAGCTTCAGCATAACGTCCTTGATGGTCTCAAGGTTGTCGCTGCCGGCTGCGCCGCAGATCCAGGTGCCGCCCCAGTAGTAGGGCTGAGGGCCTTCGCACACAGCGTAGTCGCCGTAGATGCCGTTGCCAACCTCTTCCTTGCCGCCCTCAGCGGTAGGAGTTGCCAGAGAGTTGCCCAGCAGGGTGAAGTTGATGCCCCAAGTGGAGTAGAAGAAGCCGAACACCTTACCGGTGGGGCCCTGATCGGAAGCCCACTGGCTGTCCCACAGGCTGGACTTGTTGTTGTAGCCCTTGTCGGTGTACTCCTTGGTCTGGTCCACCCACTTCATCAGGTTCTCGTCCACGGTAACGGTGGTGCCGGTGACCCAAGGTGCGGAGACGTTGTTGGAGAAGGTGCGGTATGCATCGTCAAAGCCGGACAGCATCTTGTAGCCCTTGGTAGCAGCCTTGGCAGCTACATCGTTGAACTTATCCCAGTCGGACAGGTAGGTCTGCACTTCGGCGGGGTCATCGGTACCCAGCACCTCCTTGGCAATGCTGCGGCGGTATGCGAACAGACCCGGGGTAGCCTGCCAAGTGGTGCCGCGCTGGCTGCCGTCCACAGAAACGATATCCTTGGTGTACTGGTACTGGCCGGCCAGATCAGAATCGGTCAGGCCGATATCCTTCTTGACATCCAGAACGTAGTCGGAGTCCACATACTTCAGAGCGTAGTCAGCCTCGATCAGGAAGATGTCGATCTTGTCGTCATCGGCAGCGGCATCCTGATTCAGCAGAGCCTCGTCCAGCTTGTTCTGGTAGTTGTTGTTCTCGTTGGCGTTGATGGTCCACTTCACGGTGGTGCCGTCCTTCAGGGTGGTGGTGGACTTGTCGGCTGCGATCTCCTTGACTTCGGGATAGTAGTCGTTGAAGCGGCTCTGGAACTCATCATTCCAGCACCAGATGTTCAGCACCTTGCCCTCGGCAGCAGCCGGAGCAGAAGCAGCAGCGGAGGATGCAGGAGCAGCAGAGGAAGCAGCAGTGCTGCTGGAAGAGCTGCCGCCGCAGGCTGCCAGAGCAGCACCAATCGTCACGACACCGGAAGCGAGCAGGAAATTACGACGAGAGATCTTTTTCATAAGGGTAAACCTCCTTCATGGTTTTCCAATTAAAAAATTCATTCTCAAAAACTCCGCGCCGGGAGTTGTGGGCCTTTGTTAAAGGATGCGGACGGAGCCGCCGTCCAGCAGTTTGCCGGACACCCGGATCTGCTCCGGCAGGGTCACACGCGGATGCTCGATCAGCTCGATCAGCTTATCCGCTGCCAGCCTGCCAAGGGATTTGGTGTTCTGCTGGTAGGTCACCAGCGGGGGTTTGACCACCCGGGAGAGATAGATGCCATCGTATCCCATCACCGAGATGTCCTCCGGGATGCTCAAGCCCGCTTCGCTCAGGGCGTTGTAGCCGCCCAGTGCGGAAAAGTCATCCGGGAAGATGATGCAGGTAGGCCGCTGCGGCAGTGCCAGCAGCGCCCGGGTCTCCTCTGCGCAGCGATCCACATCGTGGTACACACCGCAGCGGACGTACTCCTCCGGCACCTTCAGCCCCAGTTCCTCACAGGCCTGATAGAAGCCTGCCAGACGGTTCTCGGTAACAGCGGTCTTTTCGCCGTGGATAAAGGCGATGCGCCGGTGTCCGCAGGCCCATGCCTGCTGTACCAGAGCCTTTGTGCCCACCACGTTGTCTGAAAGGATCGCCATCCGGTTGTTGAACACATGGTCGATGGTCACCACCGGCACATCGCCGTTGACCAGTTCCACCACCTGCGGATCGTAAAAGTTCACACAGGCGATCACCACGCCGTCCACACCCCGGTAGTGGCAGTGCTCCAGATAGCTCATGGACTTGCCGCTGATGTTGTGGTTGATGAAGGTGATATCATAGCCGCGCTTTTCTGCTTCTACCTTGAAGCTGTCCAGCACTGCGGAGAAATACTCGTGGGTCAGGCCGCTCTGTTTTTCATCTACGAACAGAACGCCAAGATTATAAGTACGGTTGGTTTTCAGCGCCCGGGCTGCTGCGTTGGGCAGGTACCCCACGCGGCGGGCCGCTGCACGGATGCGCTCCCGCGTGGCCGGTGCGATATCCGGCTGGTCGTTTAAAGCCTTGCTGACGGTTGCGACGGATACGCCGCATTCTTTCGCCAGATCCTTCAGGGACGGCATCTTATAGCCTCCTTCCAAGGAAAGGAGCTGCGGGATGTTTCTCGCAAGTTCCTTAATCGTTTTCGCAATCTCAATATATCGCATTCTGCACCAAAAATCAAGCGAAAACGTAAAAGTTTTAGCCCAGCCGCATCACTTTTGGCGTTTCGTTTCAATTTGACCTGTAAAAATTGTGCACCTCGATTCACTTTCGTTACATTTCGATTAAAACGGAAAAATTTTCGTTGCAGTTTCGTTACGATTTTCGGTGTCAAAAGCCGTATGTATATATTACTTTTAAAATGGGGTTTCGGGTCTTCGTTCCTCGTTTCGCTGGTGTACGCCGTGCCGAAAGCAGCCGAAAACCGCCGGGGCTGCGCAGATTATTTTAAAATTTCCGCTGAGATTTTTGCAAAAAGCTCTTGCATTTTTCGGTGGGATACGGTATGCTTAGCGTGATGAGATTGCTTCTTTCGCAGTGCCTTAATCGTTTTCGCAATTGACGCACTGCCCGCCCCACAAGGCGCAGTTTTAAGGAGGAAGCATTATGAAGTTCGGATATTTTGATGACCAGAATAAGGAATACGTCATCACCACCCCGCAGACGCCCCTGCCCTGGATCAACTACCTTGGCAGCGAGGACTTCTTCAGTCTGGTCTCCAACACGGCGGGCGGTTACAGCTTTTACCGGGACGCCCGGATGCGCCGCCTGACCCGCTACCGCTACAACAATTCCCCGCTGGACATGGACGGCCACCGGATCTACATCAAGGACGGCGACACCGTGTGGAACCCGGGCTGGCAGCCCACCAAGACCCCGCTGGACAGCTACAGCTGCCGCCACGGCTTGGGCTACACCATTTTGGAGGGCAAAAAGGACGGCGTGACCGCCCGGCAGGAGCTGTTCGTCCCCAAGGGCGATGCCTGTGAGCTGGATCGGGTGACGGTGTGCAACGGCAGCACCATTGTCAAGGAGCTGGATCTGTTCAGCTATGTGGAGTTCTGCCTGTGGGATGCCGTGGACGACGGCTCCAACTTCCAGCGCAACTTCTCCACCGGTGAGGTAGAGGTAGAGGGCAGCGTCATCTACCACAAGACCGAGTACCGCGAGCGCCGCGACCACTACGCCGTGTTCTGGGCAAACTGCCCGGTGGACAGCTTTGATACCACCCGGGATGCCTTCTGCGGCGTGTACGGCGGCCCGGCAGACCCGCAGGCCGTCCGCGCCGGGCACTGCTCCGGCAGCATTGCCCACGGCTGGGCACCGGTGGGTGCACTGCACATCCACCTGACCCTTGCCCCCGGCGAGAGCCGCAGCATCCTGTTCGGTCTGGGCTACATCGAGAATCCGCAGCAGGAAAAGTTTATTGCGCCGGGCGTTATCAACAAGACACGCGCCCACGCCATGATGGAGCGCTACGCCACCGATGCACAGATCGATGCCGCCCGCGCCGCCCTGCGCACCCACTGGGAGCAGCTGCTGTCCACTTACCATCTGGACTCCGGCGAGGAAAAGCTGAACCGCATGGTCAACATCTGGCACCAGTACCAGTGCATGGTCACCTTCAACATGAGCCGCTCTGCCAGCTACTTTGAAAGCGGCACCGGACGCGGCATGGGCTTCCGGGACAGCTGTCAGGATCTGCTGGGCTTTGTGCACATCATCCCCTCCCGTGCCCGGGAGCGCATTCTGGATATCGCCGCCACCCAGTTTGAGGATGGCAGCGCCTACCACCAGTACCAGCCCCTGACCAAAAAGGGCAACCGGGATATCGGCACCGGCTTCAACGATGACCCGCTGTGGCTCATTGCCGGTACCGCCGCCTACCTGCGGGAGACCGGCGACTGGTCTATTCTGGAAGAGCAGGTGCCCTTTGATAATGACGCCACCAAGGCGCTGCCGCTGATGGAGCACCTGCGCCGCAGCTTCAACTATACCTGCACCCATCTGGGTCCCCACGGCCTGCCGCTGATCGGCCGCGCCGACTGGAACGACTGCCTGAACCTGAACTGCTTCTCCGAGCACCCGGGCGAGAGCTTCCAGATCACCGGCCCCAGCGAGGGTCCCGTGGCCGAAAGCGTTTTTATTGCCGGTATGTTCGTCAAGTACGGCCATGAATACGCCCAGCTGTGCGACCATTTGAACCTGACCGAGGAAGCCGCTGCCGCCCGCAAGCACATTGATGCCGTGGAGCAGGCCACCCTGACCGCCGGTTGGGACGGCGCATGGTTCCGCCGTGCCTACGATGCTTTTGGTAAGCCCATCGGCAGCAAGGAGTGCACCGAGGGTCAGATCTTCATTGAGCCGCAAGGTATGTGCGTTATGGCCGGCATCGGCAAGGAGAGCGGACAGGCCGCGCAGGCGCTTGCCAGCGTGGAGGAGCGGCTGGACACCAAATACGGTGTGGTGCTGCTGCAGCCCGCCTACACCAGCTATCAGCTGAATCTGGGCGAGATCTCCAGCTATCCTCCGGGATACAAGGAGAACGCCGGTATCTTCTGCCACAACAACCCGTGGATCAGCTGCGCCGAGGCAACGCTTGGTCACGGCGACCGCGCCTTTGCGGTGTACCGCAAGACCTGCCCCGCCTATATCGAGGACATCTCCGAGATCCACCGCACCGAGCCCTACGTTTACAGCCAGATGGTAGCCGGTAAGGACGCTCCCACCTTTGGCGAAGCCAAAAACAGCTGGCTGACCGGCACGGCGGCATGGACCTTCTTCAACATCAGCCAGTACATTCTGGGCATCCAGCCCACCTTGGACGGCCTGAAGGTAGACCCCTGCATCCCCCACACCCTGTCCGGCTTCACCGTGACCCGCCGCTTCCGCGGTGCTGTATACCACATCACGGTGGATAACGCCGCCGGGGTGCAGCACGGCATCAAGGCCGTTACCGTGGACGGCAAGGCCATCTCCGGCAACGTTCTGCCGCTGGCTGCCGCCGGGACTGAGGTAACGGTGCAGGTGACCATGGGTTAACCCGATTTTCTCTGCTTTTTCATATTATTCTCCTTTCTGTGACCAAAGCCGCCGCGCAGCACTCTGCACGGCGGCTTTGGTTTTATAGCTTATCTGACAGCACAACGATCAAAAATGCGCTCCGCGTTGCTCTGCGCATAGATAGCGGAATCGTTTTTTATTCAGGATTCAGAAAAGCCTGCGGAGCTTGTCGGGGCAAAGCCCCTCCATCTGCTAACGCAGACCGCTCCGCCACTTAAAAGCCCCACTGGGGCTTTCATTGCTGCGCAAACGCGGGCTTTTCTGAATCCCCTTTTCACCAGTGGGGTCGTAGCGGTCAACTGCATTTGTAATTCAGACCGCCCTTTAACCATTGCAGCCCCTCCCGTGAAAATAGCGTTTGGAGCGGCCCGCAGGCCGCGACAAACGCAAAATAAAAATAATCTTTCCGCTGAAGATGGCCAGAGCGCAAGCGGAGGCCATTCTAAATCGTCCCCTCCCCTCTTGCATTTTTGGTGAAAGAGGTGTAGAATACAGTCACAATCAAACACAGGGGAGCTCGTGCAGCGGGCTGAGAGGAAGTATAGCAAGCTT
>CAKSZE010000046.1 GCA_934525325.1 uncultured Faecalibacterium sp. | reverse complement strand
GCGTTTGTGCGCCAGCCCGATTCCATCCCAAGGAAAACTGCATTTTCCTTGCGCTGCTTTGCAGCTATCCTTTTGCTAAAACATCATAACGTAACAAACGCCGACTGGAAGATACCTTCCAATCGGCGTTTTACATTTTCAATATGTGAATGTTTCGCACGAAAGCGTCACAACAGTTGCAGCAACGCTTGGCGATCTGCTTCCGAAATGCCCATTGCGTTCATTGCCTGCTCCGGGCTAAGATTCATGTTCTTCATCAGGTTCTTGACAGAAACCAAAAGTGTTTTGATGTTCTGTTCCGCTGCGGTTTCATCCCGCATCTGTTCCATAGCTCTGCACATAGTTGCCACTCCCTTCTCATTTTCTTTGAAATACCACACTCTATTTGCAAGAACGGGATAGTACATATCCTTTGAGTTGGTGCAGAAGAAATCATGCATCAGCTTTCCCAATGCAGTTTCATCTTTGATTTGCGAGTTCACATAGACGATGTGCGCCTGATCGTTGAAAAACGTTCCCGTTTCCCGAACTGTACGGTCAACATGATAAATTGGAAGGCCGGCCTTTAATACGTCATTTTCAGTGATAAAGATAACGTATGTTTCGTTCAGCGCATCGTAATCATCGCCCGCATCAGTCAGGTTTGCATCCAACAGACTACTGTTGTACCGTGCGCGCTTTTCACTAGCACCACGGTCACTGCGCTGCACCTCAATATTATATGCACGGTTTTCCCGATCCACTGCCAGAATATCCAGACGAATCGAACGTCCCTGAAGATTCTTAATGCTGTACTGTCCGTGAACCTCTTTGACAGTCAAATCATCACGTTTCAAGATGATCTGCAAAAGGAACTCGGCACAGGTGCGATCTTCAAAAACTGCGGCCATGAAATCGTCATCGATCAAACGCAATCCACGCAGTCGCTGCAAATCTTCTTCGTGTTTCCGTTCAAAATCCAATTCTTGTTGTGATTTTCTTTCCGGCATTGGCTCACCAACTTCCTGCTTGCTTGTTCAAGCTAATAGTACCATAAGTTCGTGATTTTTACAAGAGAACGTTCCAGATGTCATCAACGGGGGTGATGCCTATTCCGTGTCCGCATTTCAAAATCACCATCGTCAAGCGCAGCCAAGGACAATCCGCTGTTGCCGGGGCCGCTTATCAGAGCGGCGAACGGCTGTTCAGCGAGTACGACCAGAAAACGAAATTCTACAACAAGAAGAAAGAGCTTGTCCACGCAGAGATCATGCTGCCGTCCCATGCGCCGCCCGGATATGCAGACCGTGCATCTCGGCCCCGCTGCACACCAGATGGAAAAGCGTGGAGTGGAAACCGTTCTTGGCAATCTGAACCGGGACATTCGAGCCGCCAACAGCCTGATGCAGTCCATCCGCAGTGCAATTCGTGGGCTGCAACGCTGGATCGCAGACCTGAACGAAAAGAAACTGCTTCTTCTGGACGCTCTGGAAAAGGCGAAGGAACCCACGCTGTCCGACCTGCTGGTGGACTACTTCAACCTTCGCAACGAGCAGCGGAGCGATTGGTCTGGCAAGGCAAAACTGAAATGCACTGTCCGGGACTTTGAGGAAGTCAAGCGGGCTGTTGATTATCTGAAAGCTCATTCTCTGAACACCGTTGAGAATTTGAACCAAGCCATTGACAGCTTAAACCAGACCGCTGCTCCTCTCCGCAGGCAGTTGAAGCAGAACGAAAACCGTATGCGGGCAATCGCCCAGATCAAGGACGCTGCCACCGTCCATGCCAAGCTGAAGCCCATCCATGACACTTTTATGAAGAAGAACTTCAAGCTGACCAAGGACGCTTATGCCGCCCAGCACAAGGAGAAACTGGACACCTTCAACAAAGCCGTCCGCACCCTGATGAAGCTGAACGGCAGCACAACGGTGGATTTTTCGGCATTGGATGCCGAATTTTCTGCGCTGCAATCCGGCAGCGCAGAACTGCGCACCCAACTGGAAACCATGCAGCCGGACATCTCTGCTCTGAAAAATATCCGCAAGTATATCGACATGGTGCTGAATAAGCAGCAGCTTTCCGCAACGGGCGGCAAGGCATCGGAAAAGGAGTCTGTACTGAAGAGGCTGCACAAAGCCAAAGCCACCGCCGCCCCGAAGAGACCGGAGCAGCAGAAGAACACACCGGAACTTTAAGGAGAAAGAAATATGACCTACACGCAAACCCAGATCGACCGTGCAAACGCCGCCAATCTGGAAGATTTTCTCCGGGCGCAGGGCGAAACGCTGGTGCGCAGTGGAAAGGAGTATCGCTGGAAAACCCACGACAGCCTGACCGTCTGCGGAAACAAATGGTTCCGGCACAGCCAGAGCAGGGGCGGCATGTACTAAGCCAAAACCGCCGCTCCCAAGAATCCCAATTTATAAAAAGAACGCAGGCAGAACTTTTCGCAAAGGCGAAGGCTCTGCCTGCTTTTTTGCACCCCTGCCGCACTTTTCTCTTCGCCGCAAATGTGCTACAATAGCCTTAGCATAAGGAAAAGGGGAACGCGCATGGCCAGAAACAGGCAGAACCTGAACATCATCTATATCTCGGACCGAATGCGGGAGACGCTGCGGCCCATAGCGTCCTGTGCGCTCACGGTGGTGGTGGCCCCCATGGGCTACGGTAAAACGACGGCGGTGCGCTGGTTCTTGGCAGAGCAGGCCAAGGCGGGGGCCGTGGTGCTGCAAGCCAGCATCTACTCGGATAACCGCTCCATCTTCTGGAAAAGCGTGCAGAAGGCCTTTGCCGCCGCCGGGCTGACGGTGCTGGAGGGCTACGACTGCCCCGCCGACGCCAGCGGCGCGGCTTTGCTGCTGGAGGACCTGTGCGCCGCGCTGGGCGGCAAAACGCCCTACTATCTTTTTCTGGACGATTTCCACCTGCTGGGGGACGAGCGGGTGGCGCAGTTTTTGTGTCGGCTGGCCTACCGCCTGCCCGAGAACGTCCACCTCATCGTGGCCAGCCGCAACCGCTTTCTGCCCGGGGAGCAGGTGGTGCGGCTGGGGCGGCGGCTCCACCGCATCGAGGCCGACGGCCTCCGCCTGAACCGGGAGGAGCTGCTGGCCTACACCCACCGCTGCGGCGTGGAGATCACCGCCGCCCAGGCCGAGAGCCTGCTGCGCTCCTGCGAGGGGTGGTTCTCCGCCGTCTACCTGAACCTCCATGCCCTGGCCGAGCGGGGGAGCCTGCTGCAGCCGGGGTCGGACATCTACGCCATGTTCACCGCCGCCATGCTGGAGTCCCTGCCCGAGAAGACCCGGGGTTTCCTTGCCGTGATGGGGCTGGCCGATGAGTTCACGGTGGAGATGGCCCGGGCTGTCACCGCCCTGCCCGACGCGGAGGAGGTGCTGCGGGCCCTCACCCAGCAAAACGCCTTTGTCACCCGCCTGCCGGACGGGGTGAGCTTCCGCTTCCACCACATGATGAAGGAGTGCGCCGAGCGGCTCTTTGCCCAGCTGCCCGCCGCCCGGCAGAAGGAGGTCTGGCAGAGGTATGGCCGCTGGTATGCCCAAAAAGCCCAGTACCTCCACGCGTTGCAGGCCTTTGAGCACTGCGGCGACCACGATGCGGCCCTTGCCGTCATCGAGGCGGACGCGGGGGACCTGCTGGCCGCCCTCAGCCCCGCCGAGCTGCTGCAGCGGCTGGGCCGCTGCCCGGTGGAAGCGCTGCAGCGCCACCCGCTGGCCATTCTGGTGCTGATGCGCCGGATGTTCACCTGGCAGCAGATCCCCAAAATGATGGAGCTGAAAGCCCTGCTGGAAGCCGCCGTGGCCCAGCACCCCGAGTGGCCCGCCGCCGAGCGGGGCAACCTGCTGGGCGAGTGCGACCTCATCCAGAGCTTCTTGTTCTACAACGACATCACCCAGATGAGCCGCCTCCACCGCAGCGCCAGCCAGCAGATGAGCCGCCCCGCCGTCACCCTGCGCAACAGCGGCAGCTGGACCTTCGGCTCCCCCTCGGTGCTGATGATGTACTACCGCGCCCCCGGGGAGCTGGGCAAAGAGTTGGCCGAAATGTACGAGTGTATGCCCCATTACTATAAAATCACCAACGGCCACGGCCGGGGGGCGGAGCTTTTGATGGACGCGGAGGCCGCTTACTTGCAGGGGGCGTGGGAGAAAGCCGCCGTGCTGCTGGAGCGGGCCCGGGCTGACGCCGCCGGGCAGGAGAACATGACCCTCTGCTGCGACTTTTTGGCCCTGCGGCTGGCCCTCTGCGGCAAGGGCAAAGAGGGGTATGACTTTGCCGCCAAGCGCGCCGCCCTGCTGCAAAAGCACGACGGGGTGCAGGTGCATCTGCTGGAAAGCATCGCCGCTTATTTCTACGCTTTGCAGGGCAGGCCGGAGCAGGCCCCGGAGCTGTTCCGGGAGCACAAGCTGGCCGAGGTGAACTTCTTTGGGCCCTGCCGCCCCATGATGTCCCTCATCGAGCAGCAGGTCTGGCTGGCGCAGGGAGAGTACGTGAAGGTGATCGCCCACAGCGAGGGCCTGCTGCGCCGGTGCGAGGCCATGCACTACGGTCTGGTGGGCCTGCAGGCCCGCATCCAGCTGGCGGCGGCGCAGCTGCGCTTCGGCCAGCGGGCCGACGCCCGGGCCGCGCTGGCAGCGGCTTTGCTGGACGCTTCGCAGGACGATTTCTGGGTGCTCTTTGTGGAGCAGTATTCCGCTCTGGCCCCCCTGCTGGAAGGGGAGGACTGGGCCGCCTGCGAGCCGCGTCTGGGGCCTTTTTTGGCCCGCATCCTGCCCGCAGGCCGGGCCTTTGCCGCCCGGCTGGGCCTGCCTGCCCCCGCGCCTGCGCCGGAGCTGCCCCTGACCGACCGCGACCGGGAGCTGGCCCGTCTGGTGGCCGGGCGGTGCACCAACAAGGAGATCGCCGCCGCCCTCTACCTCTCCGAAGGCACGGTGAAGCAGTACATCAACCAGCTGTACGCAAAGCTGGATATGGGCGGCGACCCCCGCACCCGCCGCGCCCGGCTGGCCGAGTGGTACCAGAAAAACGCCCCCCGGAATTAACCAAAAACTAACCCCGGGTTAATAGCAAAAACCAAAGCTCCACGGTATCCTAAAAGTGAACCGTGGAGCTTTTTTCCTGCAACAAAATTGGTAGAAAAAGGGAGGCTTTTGCAATGAAAGAACGAAGTACACGCTGTCCGCCAAAATTGCGCATCCTCAGCGCCCTTTTGGCCTTTGCCATGCTGTTGACCCTGCTGCCCGTAACCGCATTTGCGGCAAATGTAACCAGGAAGGAGATAGATGGTCTTAAGTATGTTCAAGTAAATAATTATCAGGTCTTGTGGATAACAGGAACTTATACAGGCAGTGCAACCCATCTGACGTTGGAAAATAGTATCGGTGGGCTGCCTGTTAACCGCATTTATGGTTATGCGGGTGATTCGCTTTTCAAAAACAACCAGACTTTGAAGAGTGTGACCCTCCCGACCAACGATTACTTCTACGAGATTGGAGACGAAGCCTTTGCAGGCTGCACCAATCTGGAAACAGTGGATGCTCCGACGACACTGGGAGATGTAGGAGAAAGAGCGTTTCAGGGCTGTAGGGCACTGAAATCTCTTGCGCTGGGAAGCCACTCAGCGCACATTTATGGGTCTGCCTTTGAGGGCTGTACCAGTTTGAAAAGTATCCAGATAACGGGAACAATGGTATATATCGAAGATACAGCATTCAAGGGCTGCACGAATTTGACAAGTGTCACACTGCCCAAATATCTCGAAAAAATGGGCAACAATGTGTTTGAGGACTGCACCAATCTGGAAGAAATCACACTGCCGAAAGACATCAGAGAGTTTGGCGACAATGTGTTTGCAGGCTGTACCAACCTGAAAAAAATCATCTACAACGGCAAACTCACCGATTGGGCAAACTGCCCGGCAAAAGAAAAAATCCCGGCAAACGTGACGGTCGAGTTTGCAGTGCCGCTTACGGAATATGGAATCAGTGTTCGCGGCATAAAGGCAAACGAAGCCAATTATGCGGATATGCTGGGCGATAAAAAAGTGGAATTTGTACCCGATTCAAACTATTTGATACTGAATAGCGCGAATGTGAGCTATAACGATGCTACCACGGCAGCCATCGACTCGACGTTGGATAGTCTGGTTGTTGCGGGCCGTGGCAATGATGTGATTGAAAACACCAGCGGCCCGGGCATCAAAACCACAGGAGAACTTGTTCTCAGGTCTTCGCACATTATCGTGAAAGGCACGCCTGCCATTTCTGCGCAGAGTATTGTGGTGCATGATGACGATTATTGGTATCGTACCACCGCCAATGGAACCTATGTAAAGTCCAATGGGACAGTTGCCATTGGGAATGCAGACTACTTTGAACTCATTGAAAGCAAGTATAATCCCAACGAACCGAACGGAATCTTCCTTTGGATCAATGACAAACGGATGCCGGAGCTCAATGAGAGGGAAAGCTATGATGTGTTTGACAACGGTACCGTACTTCTTGAGGAAAAAGTGGACGATTTGTTCGGTGGAATGCACTGTACATTGTATCTGGAGGATGCAAACTTAGAATCGGCTGACACGGCTATCCAAACGATGGTGGAACAATTGACGATAATTGGAACAGGCACCATAAAGGGCGGAAAAAAATCTCTCCTTGCTGAGTTCAATAGAGAAAACGAGTATTCCACGGATGCTAAAGTGAGAATCGAAAAGTCGAATCTTACCTTCACGGGTGGACTGGACCTGGATGATGGTGCAGAAATCATAAACTCCACCGTAACGGTCAATGACTGGTCGAAGTATGGCATTGAAGCCAGCTCCGAGCTCATCATTGACGGAAGCAACGTTACCATCGCAAGCGAAACGGGAGAACATGCACTTTGTCCATGGGGTGTTAAGGTGAAGGAGAACAGCACCCTGCGGCTGCAAGGAGCAAAATCCGTCGTCATCGGCGGAGATAAAAAATGTACGGTCGATGCGGAAAATTACTGGTATCGTACTTCGCCGGATGACGAGTTTACCAAAGGAACCAAGAAAGAGTTTCAACTTGACAAGAGCTATACCTATTACGAGCTGACCACCATTGACCCGGATGCCGTGACCTACAACCTCTGGGTGGCAGGCAAGCAGGTAACGGAAACCAACCAGAACGACGTGCTGGGCGATGGCGGCTCCGTGAAGTTTGACCCGGCGACCAACACGCTGACCCTGAATAATGCAAACCTCACGCCGGACGGGGATGCGAATTTTACCTACTGGATCGATTCCGAATTGACGGAAGAGCTGACCATTACCGGCACAGCCACCCTTTCCAACGCCGATGGAATCCTTACGGATGGCCCGCTGACGCTGAAAAATGCAGACCTCACCCTTACGGGAAATAACGAGGACGGCGGCGAGGAAGCAATCCGGGCAGGCCGCTCTGACGAAGACATCACCATCCAAAACAGCAAGGTGACCATTGCAGGCACGAACTCGGAGGGCAGCTTCTTCCACTTTGGCATTCGGTGCGGCAAGCTCACCGTGGCAAACAGCACGCTGGATGTGAAAGCCTACGGCTCGGCCATTGCGGCAGACACCATGGAAGTTTCTGGCGCAGATACGATCGTTCTGGCGGAAACGGATTCGACGGACGAGGAGGAGTATTATGCCCTCGAACTGGACAATGAAACCTCTCTGACCCTGAACGATGGCCTCGCTCTGGTGGCAGGCAAAGTAAACGAGAGCAAAACGGTGAAGATTGCCCAGCCGGAGCAGGTCCCCACGGACTTTAAGGTCTACTGGGTCGTCCATCCGGGGGACGAACCGGTGAATGGAGGAATGCAGATCCCCGGTGCGATCGTCGAGAACGAGGAGGAAGCCCGCCTCTTTGAGGGCTGGTTCCTCGAAGACGGCACCCGCTTGGAGGATAGCCCCTACTACATGGGCCCGGGCGCGGACCATGTGGGCAACCTCGACCGGGACGTGACCTTCTATGGCCATTGGCGCACCGCCGAGAGCGGCGAGAGCGGCGAGGGCGGTGGAGACGGCTTCGGCACCCTTCTGGCGGTCGGCGCAGTCGTGGGCGTGGCGGGCGTCGTGGCTTATCAGGTGGGCACGGAGCTCATCCTTGACCAGCTCCTGCCTGCAGGGGTGGCCGTGCCCCATACCCGCGCCGAGCTGGCAATGCTCCTCTGGAACACCGCAGGCCGCCCGGCCCCGGCCACTCTGCCCACCTTTGCGGACGTAGCCGACCCGGAGCTGGCCCAAGCCGCCCAGTGGGCCATCGAGCAGGGCTACCTGAAAGCCCGCGCCGACGGCAGCTTTAAGCCGGACAAGGGCGTCGCCAAGTGGCGCGTCATCCGCGGCTACCGGGCAGTGACCGAACCATGACCGTGCAGGTAAAATAGCCCCACAGCACAAGGCCCCGCAGACTTTGAAAAAGGTCTGCGGGGCCGCTGTTTGTTTAGTTATTGCAGCGTCTCCTTGGTGCGCAGGCGGCGGCAGGCGTCTTCCTTCACCAGCTCCAGCACCACCGCCGTCAGCGGGATGAAGAAGAGGATGCCGAGGATGCCGAAGAGCTTGCCGCCGATCATGGCTGCCACAAGGGTGTACAGGGGCGAAAGCCCCACCGATTTGCCCACCACCCGGGGGTAGATGAACTGGTTCTCGATGAACTGCACCGCAAGATAGACCAGCAAAGCGCGCACCGCCAGCAGGGGGTCCACCAGCCCTGCATGAAGGACTGGAACGAAGTTCTGGTGCACCGGGCAGAGGTTCCGAACCGCAATTATTTCAAAAGCATCGTGCTGAAGGAGCCGACAAAACCGGAAACGGTGAAGATCATCCGCATGAGCGATGTGGAGCTGGCCCCGGTGGAATGGCTCTGGAAGCCGTATATTCCCTTTGGAAAGCTCAGTGTGCTGCAAGGCAATCCGGGCGAGGGCAAGACTTACTTTGCCATGCACCTTGCCGCTGCCTGCACCAATGGAAAGCTGCTGCCCAACATGGAACGCATGGAACACTTCAACGTGATCTACCAGACCGCCGAGGACGGTCTGGGCGATACGGTTAAGCCCCGCCTGATCGAAGCGAGTGCAGACCTTGACCGGGTGCTGGTCATTGATGACAGCGATGTGCAGCTGACACTCTCCGATGAACGAATTGAAAAAGCCATTATCGAGAACAACGCCCGACTGGTCATTATCGACCCGATCCAGACGTATCTCGGTGCCGATGTAGACATGAACCGGGCGAACGAAGTCCGGCCTATCTTCATTATCCGTCTGGACAACTCCTTGAACAATTTCCCGGAGCGCATTAACTCTGCTGAGAATGAACTAGCCACTCTGCATCAGCAGCAGGCGGCGGCGCAGATCGAGGTGGAAAAGCCTTTCCCGCAGGAGGAAGAACTGGCAGAGAAGTCGGCTCGCCTTGCAGAACTGAATGCTCAGTTGGATGTGGACGAAAAGAGCCATGACCCGGAGGAAGAACAGCCGGACGAGGATGCACCTCGCCGCCCCTCGGTGCTGGCGGCGTTGGAGGAAAAATCGGACAAACCGGAGCCGGTGAAGCCCTTCCGCAGTTATTACGACAAGGACGGTGATGCCCGGTGAGCGACCGCCGCGACCAGCAGCTCCATTTCCGGGTCAGCAAGCCGGAGTTGGAACGGATTCGGAACAAAATGGAAGCCAGCGGCATTCTGAGCATTGGTTCCTATCTGCGCAAGATGGCGCTGGACGGATATTGCCTGTATCTGGATCTGCCGCAGCTGCGCCGCATGGCGTATCTCTTGCAGATGTGCAGCAACAATCTGAACCAGTATGCCAAGGTGGCCAATGAAAATGGCCGGGTCTATGCTGCCGATATGGAGGACCTGCGCGCCCGGCTGGATGAACTCATCAGCATCGGCAAGCAGATTCTTTCCCGGCTGGCAGAACTTTAAAATTTTTCCCCGCAGTTGGAGTGCTGCGGGGGTACATAGGGTTGACATCCTTGCAATGCAGTGGTTGACACCTTTATAATAGGGACGAAAGAAAGGCAGGTGCTAGATATGAAGTTCGTTTTTAAGATGATCGTTTTTCCGCTTTGGCTGATTACTGCTTTCCTTGCGCTGATGCTGAAATGGACGCTGAACCTGTCGGCGTTTGTGCTGGCTCTGCCCATGCTGTATATTTTCGGTTGCGGTCTTTATACTCTGTACTGCCGGGAGTGGCTGCAGTTTTTGATTTTGCTGGTGGCAGAGTTTGGATGCTTTGTGTTGATTTTTATGGGTGCTTTGATCGTAGAGGCAGCGGAGCGCTTTAGTGGCTGGATTGCCGGATTGTGAGATTTTTTATCTTGATGCCACCGATGTGCGGCATTTTCTTTTTGTAGGGGGTGGTGGCACTGGTAGCAACACGGTTGATTCCTATGCGGAAGAACAAAGGCAAGTCCATCGGGGCTTGTCTGCACAACCATACCAGCTATATCCAGAACCCGGACAAGACCGAACAGGGCGAGTTGGTCAGCAGCTACCAGTGCAGCCCATTGACCGCAGACGAAGAATTTATGCTGTCCAAGCGGCAATACGAACTTGCCACAGGACGCAGGCAGAAAAATGATGTGATCGCTTATCAGATTCGGCAATCTTTCCGCCCCGGTGAGATCACCGCCGAGGAAGCCAACAAGGTGGGCTATGAACTGGCAATGCGCTTTACCAAAGGTAAATATGCGTTTATCGTTGCCACTCACACGGACAGGGAACACAACCACATTATTTATAACTCCACTGCGCTGGATGGAACGCGAAAATTCCGAGATTTTTTCTTTTCAGCGTTGGCAGTACAGCGGTGAAGGGCAAGGGGCAGAAACGCTTTATCCGGTTCCGCACGCTGGGCACCGGGTACAGTGAAGAAGAAATCAAGGCGGTGCTGGCGGGAAAGGTTGAGCACAAGCCCTATCAGAAGAAGCTCTCCAAAGAACAGCCCTTCCGGTTGCTGGTGGATATTCAGGGGAAAATGGCAGAGGGCAAAAGCGCCGGCTACAAAAGGTGGGCAACCAAGTTTAACCTGAAGGAGATGTCCAAGACGCTGCTGTTTTTGCAGGAGCAGAAGATCAACAGCGCCGAAGAACTGCGGGAACGTGCAGCGGCGGCAACGGAACGCTATCATGCTATGGGCGATTCCATCAAGGCGGCAGAAGCGAGGTTGACGGAAATTGCTGCGCTGAAAGCGCACATCATCAACTATGCCAAGACCCGCCCGGTCTATGATGCCTACCGCAAGTCAGGGTACAGTAAAAAGTTTCTGGAAGCCCACCGGGAGGAAATCACCCTGCAGAAGGCGGCGAAAGCGGCGTTTGATGAAGCTAATTTGAAAACGCTCCCCAAGGTCAAGGAGTTAGACGCGGAATATTCCAAGCTGCTGACAGAAAAGAAAGCACGCTACCCGGACTACCGCAAGGCAAGGAATGAGATGCAGGAACTGGTTCGGGCGCAGAAAAATATAGAACGATTTTTTGCGGATGAAAAGGACACCACCGAGAAAACACAGACACGATAAACGAATACCGCCGAGGATTCTTCCCGTTGGGGAGGGGGCCTCGGCGGCTTTTTTGTATATAGGGCAGCAGTTCTTGACCGTTTTTGTGAACTACTAATTATCGCTGTATTCCTGCTATGAATGTCTTTTTTCTGCATACAACATTATCGAACTTGCCCGGAGGTACAACCGCAGGGTGCGGTATTTTGCCTATGCCAGTGCAACGAAATGTGCGGAACAGGTCGTTGCGGAAGAAGAAAACACAGTTAAATGAAAACAGAGGTCAACTTGCGTAAAATTTTACGCGGATGGGACTCTCTTTTTTACACAGCCAATGTCTGGTAGGACTTGAAATGACAGTGCGGGGGGGGGTATAATATAAAATGTTGCAGTGTACCTTGTGAGATACAACGGAAGCGCTGGAATGGAAGGAACCAGCGGAATGGAAAACGTGCGAGGATGAAAATGAAATTTAACAATAAACTTACGGATGGAATCTATACTTCCGACACGGTAAAGTTGGGAGAAAATGCGTTTCAGGTTATGCAGGAAACGATCCGTCATAACGGCGGCGTCGGGACCATTACCGGGTACTATGATGCGGAATTGTCGATTCTGTCGGTCAGTGATCTGGTGCTGCATAACCTGAACCACAGCTATGAATCCCTGATGGAGCAGACAAAGGGCTCGCTGAAGAACCTTTTCTATAAAAAGGATGCCACGTTCCTCGACAATGCGCGCTTTCGTCAGATTCAGGGCGAAGGAGAAGGCCAGATCCTTACAGCAGATGGCTCTCCCGTCTATGTGCGTCTCTACAAAAAAGATGCAGTCGATACGGACGGAACGCCGATCTG
>CAKSZE010000045.1 GCA_934525325.1 uncultured Faecalibacterium sp. | reverse complement strand
CTGACCACCGCGTTGGCAAAGCCGGTGATGGGCACCAGCGACCCCGCCCCGGCCTTTGCCGCCAGCTTCTGGTACCAGCCCAGTGTGGTCAGCACCGCCGAGAGCAAAATCAAAGTGCAGCTGGTCAGGGTGCCCGCCGCTTCGGCGTCCGCGCCCTGCCGCAAAAACAGCTGCCGCAGCCCTTCGCCCAGCAGGCAGATGCCGCCGCCCACGCAGAACGCCCAAAGGCAATCTGCCCAAAGCGGCGAGTGCGGCCCGGCCTTCTGCACCCGGCGTGCGTATTCCTGCGCTGTCATCTTCATCTTCCCGCGCCCCCTTTTGCGGATAGTCTGCCCGGGGCGGCGGGTACTTATCCTTTTTTGTGAAAGAAGGTAGATACTATGTATTCTTCCCACCACCATAAGCATCACGCTCGGCGTCTGCTCTGCCTGACGGCGCTGCTCTGCTTTGCGGCGGGCGGCACCGCCTACGCCTGCACCCGCAAGGCCGCCGTGCCGCAGCTGCCGGAGCTGCCCGCCGAAAGCCTTGAACAGCCCGCTGAAAGCCTTGTGCAGGCCGCAAGCGCCCTGCCCGACACCCCGGTGCAGCAGCCCGCCGAGAACGGCGCGCAGCAGAGCACCCTTACCGCCGCACAGGCGCAGGCTATTTTGGATGACCCCCGCATGGTCCTTGTCAGCCGCACCCACAAGATGCCGGAGGACTACCCCATCGAGACTAAAGAGTGCGGCTCGGCTACCGCCATCAACAAGACTTTGCAGACCGAAGCCGCCGATGCCTTTCTTGCCATGCAGGCCGCTGCCGCCAAGGACGGGGTGGACGTGCGGATGCAGAGCGGCTACCGCAGCGTCAGCTACCAGAAAAAGCTGTACGACAATAAGACCCAGTACTACCGCAATAAGGGCTTGAGCGAAGCCGCCGCCCGGGAAAAGGCGGCTACCATCGTCAACCCGCCGGGCTGCTCGGAGCACAACTGCGGCCTTGCCGCCGACCTGAACAGCCCGGAGCACACCACCCTTGACACCGGCTTTGCCGACACCGCCGCCTTCCGCTGGCTGTGCGAGAACGCGGAGCAGTACGGCTTTATCCTGCGCTACCCCAAGGAAGCCGAAAGCGTGACCGGCATCACCTACGAGCCGTGGCACTGGCGCTATGTGGGCGCGGAAAACGCCGCCCTGCTCAACCAGAGCGGTCTGTGTCTGGAGGACGCAGTCACCGTTTTGCAGCGCATTGCCGCCGGGGAGACCGTGACCGGTTAAAATCCCATGAAAACTGCCGGAAAACCCTGTGGGGTGCGTTGCAATTTACCTGCCATTATGGTAAGATAAGTACAGTCTGCCCCGGCGTGCGATACCACCCCGGACTGTGACAAATGATTTCAACAAAAGAAGGAATATTTTATGATAAACCGCACAAAACTCTCTGTGATCGCCGTCAGCGCCGTGCTGGCTGTTGCCCTGACCGGCTGCGGCGGCAGCGCTTCTTCCGCGCCGTCCTCCGTGTCCAGCGCCTCTGCCTCTGCGCCGGTAACCGATGCAGCTTCTCCGGCAGCGGATACCGCTGAAAACGGCACCGCTGAACTGGACAGCGCCGTGGAGACCCTGCTGGCTGCGGACCCCATCTCCAACCAGTTCGAGATCACTGCCATGAACATCGAGTACGACTTCGGCCTGAAGGCTGAGGACGTGGCCACCTACAAGGGCGTGAAGAGCAACGACAACGGCGATGCCGGCCTTGTGCTGGTGGTGGAAGCCGCTTCCGGCAAGGCACAGGACGTGGCGACCGCGCTGGAAAGCTACAAGCAGGATCAGGTGGCTTTCTACGGCAACTACGCCGAGTTTGCACAGGCACAGAGCAACGTGGAAAACGCCATCATCTCCTCCAAGGGCGACCGTGTGGTCATGGTGATCGCCTCCAACGAGTGCACCGCAGACCTGAACAGTGCTGTGGACAGCGCCCTGAACAGCTGAATCTGACCTTCTGAGCCGGTGCCATCTGCGGCATCGGCTTTTTTCAGTAGAAAGCCCTCCCGCACCCGGGATGGGAAAACTGTTATTGCCCGCAAAACTTGTAAAAAAGGAGGCTGACCCCTTGGTTTTCAGCACCATCATCTTCCTGTTCCGTTTTCTGCCCATCACGCTGGCGCTGTACTATCTTGCTCCCGCAAAACTCAAGAACACCGTGCTGTTTTTGTGCAGTCTGGTGTTCTACTGCTGGGGCGAGGTGCGCTTTTTCCCGGTCATGGTGGCGCTTATCCTCATCAACTACCTCAGCGGCCTTGCCATCGAGCATTTCGATGCAAAGCCCACGCTGCGCCGCTTCTTTCTGCTGGTGGCGCTTGTCGGCAGCTTAGGGATGCTGTTCTACTTCAAGTACGCAAACTTTGTGCTGCGCAGCGCAAACGCCCTGCTGGGCACCGCCTTTGCCGAAATACAGGGCATCGGCACGCTGCCGCTGGGCATCAGCTTCTACACCTTCCAGACCCTTTCCTACTCCATCGACGTCTACCGCCGGGATGTAAAGGCCGAGCGCAACATCATTGATTTCGGCGCTTATGTGGTCATGTTCCCGCAGCTCATCGCGGGGCCCATCGTCAAGTACCGGGACGTCTCCGACCAGCTGCACGTCTACAAGCACCGCTATAACTTAAAGCAGATCGAAGAGGGCATGACCCTGTTCACCTTCGGTCTTGCCAAAAAGGTGCTGCTGGCGGACGCCGTGGGCGCACTGTGGACGGACATCATCGGAGTAGCCGACAGCCCCTCCACCACCTTTGTGGGTCTGGCAAACGCTTCCACCCCGCTGGTGTGGCTGGGCATCATCGCATACAGCTTGCAGCTGTACTTCGATTTCTCCGGCTACTCCCTGATGGGCATCGGCATGGGCAAGATGCTGGGCTTCGACTTCCCCGCAAACTTCAACTACCCCTATATCTCCGCTTCCATCACCGAGTTCTGGCGGCGCTGGCACATGACCCTGTCCGGCTGGTTCCGCGAGTATGTGTATATCCCGCTGGGCGGCAACCGCAAGGGGCTCCGGCGGCAGATTTTAAACCTGTTCATCGTGGAGCTGCTCACCGGCATCTGGCACGGCGCGAACTGGAACTTTATCTGCTGGGGTCTTTACTACTTTGTGCTGCTGGCGGCTGAAAAGCTGTTTTTGCTGCCCTACCTGAAAAAAGGCAGAGTGTGGCCGCATTTCTACACCCTGTTCCTTGTAGTGGTGGGCTGGGCGATGTTCGTGGGCAACGACACCGGCGTGTCCTTCGGGCTGCTGTTCCAAAAGCTCTTTATCCCCTCCGGCGGGGTGTCGCCGCTGTATTTCCTGCGGAACTACGGCGTGCTGCTGGCGGTAAGCGTGGTGTGCTGCACCCCGCTGATCGAAAAGCTGTGGGACCTGCTGCGCAAGAACGTAGTCACCCGCTGCGCCGCCATCCTGACGCTGCTGGTGGTCTCCACCGCCTATGTGGTGGGCAGCACCAACAGCCCGTTCCTGTACTTTAACTTTTAAGGAGGCGGCAAGATGTCTAAACACGATAAAAAGACCTCCTCCCTTTTGCACTATCCGGTGCTGGTGGTGTTCAGCCTGTTCTTCATCGGGCTGTTCGCGCTGGATATGGTCACCCCGGACCGCAGTTACAGCGAGCTGGAAAACACCACCCTGAGCCAGCGCCCGGCGCTGACCCAGTTCACCGCCAAGGGGCTGAACAGCTACTTTACCGCCTACACCAAATACGTCAAGGATCAGGTGGCGGGGCGCGACCAGTGGATCAGCCTGCAGAGCGTGGTGGAGACCACCCTGCTGCAAAAGCAGCAGAACGGCGGCATTCTGCTGGGCAAGGAGCACATGATGTTCCCCCGCACCTACGGGCTGCTTTCCAGCGAGGAGCGCACCCTGCCCAAGAATACGGCAGCGCTCACCAGCCTGTGCCAGCGCTACCCGGGCAAGGTGAATGTGCTGCTGGCCCCCGCCGCCAGCGATATCTACAAGGAGAACGTGCCCGCAAACGCCCCCCTGCTGGACGAGGACGGCTACCTTGACCAGCTTTCCGCTGCGGTGCAGGCGGCGGGCGGCAGCTTTGTGGACGTGCGCCAGACCCTTGCCGCCCACAAGAGCGAATATATCTACTACCGCACCGACCACCACTGGACGAGCCTTGGCGCCTACTACGCTTACAGCCAGCTGTGCAATACCCTTGGCCTTACCCCCTTTGATACCGCCGCCCACACTGCGCTGACTGCCGACGGCTTTTACGGCACCCACTACGCCAAGGCGCGCACATGGAACGCCGTGCCGGACGTAATCACCTACTACGACCTTGCTAACACCCTGACGGTATGGAACGTGACGGCGGCAGGCCAGCCCACCGAAGGGCAGACCACCGGTCTGTACGACACGGAGAAGCTTTCCGTCTACGACAAGTACGCCATGTTCCTGCACGGCAACAACGGTTTAAGCCGGGTGCAGGGCAATGGCAGCGGGCGCATCCTTGTCATCAAGGACAGCTACGCCAACTGCTTTGTGCCCTACCTGACCGCCAACTACGCCGACATTGACGTGGTGGACTTCCGCAACTATAACTACGGTTTGGACAAACTGATCGCCGATAACGGCTACGACCAGATCCTTGTGCTGTACAATTTTGACAGCTTCAAGAGCGACCCCTACCTCTACCGCGCCGGGGTGACGGGGTAAAATAACCGAATACCGAAATTATTGCAGTCTATTTTCACAAATTTATTGAGATAATTTCATGCGTCCCGCCAGTTTTTGCACAGATGTGCCAAAAGCTCTTGATAAAATCCAACTGCTGTTGTAGAATGGACACATAGAGGACAATGCTCTATCGGCTCTTGGTTTGGACGCCGGGGAATCGGAATGCAATGCGGCATTTCCCTTTGACAAAGGAGTATTGAAGATGAACAAGATGAATTATCCCGCAGATTATGCGGTGCTTTCCAACGAAGAAATGACCTATACCACCGGCGGCGGCTCGGTAGATGATGCTACCGGCCTCGCCACTACTGCCGCAACGGTCGTAGGTGCTGTGGTGCTGGCTTCCAGCTACATCTGGGGCATCAAGCAGGCACGCACCTGGCTGCAGCAGGACGGCAACAAGGACGGCAACTTCTTTACCGTGATGGGCCGCGCTACCGATGCCCTTGCCGCCGATATGGGCAAATCTGCCAGCAACTTTGTGCGGGATGCCGTTTCCACCACTATGGTAGTGGCACTGGCTCCCCTGAGCGCCATTCTGCTGATCGTGCGCTGAGCCCTTTATTCAGAAAAAACGGTGCGTTTGGATACACCGTTTTGGATAGCTTTGTTTTAAAAGGAGTGTTATTATGGAAAAAATGATGATGCCCGCGTATTACAACGTCCTGTCCACTGAAGAGATGACCTACACCGAAGGCGGCGCCACTGCTACGATGTCTGAGGCATTGTTGTGCTGGCTGATCCCTCCGTATGGCTGGTTCAAAGGCGTGACCGCTATGCGCGATTACCGTCGTAAGAACCCCACCACCTGGACCGAGAAGGGTCTGGATGCTCTGGCTGCCGATATGGAGAAGAGCACAGCCAACGCACTCCGTGACATCGCCTGCACCGCTTATGTGATCGGCGTTTCCGCTACCGGTGTCGGCCTGATCATCAACGCAGCGATCGTTTTGCTCTGACCCATCTTATCTTATAAGACTGGCTCGGAGTAGACCAAAGAACAAAGCAGGCGGAGGCGCTGCCCGAAAGGGCAGCGCCTCCGCTGTTTTTATGGGGTTTTCTTTTAGCTTTCGTCTCATGTATCCCAGCTTTCGTCTAAAGCAGGATGCATTTTAGACGAAAGTGCAAGTGTGTGAGACGAATCGGCCTTACTGCTCCAGCGCATCCCTGCGGACATAGCAGGTGTTTTTGCCTGTGCCAAGCCTTTGCAGAACGCCTTTCCGGGTCAGCTCCTTCAGTTCCCGCAGCACTGTGGATCTTGCAATCATCGGGCAGGCTGCCACCACCTCTGCACTTGTAAAACGCCCGATTTTTCCGTTGACATAATGCTCCACGATCTGTTGTGCCGTGCTCCGCGTTCCCTCTGCGTTCACCAGCCCTACGCGCTGTTCAAACTCAGTATAGCAAGCCAAAATGATCTTCAGCATATAGCGGATAAACGGCACCGGGTCATTCGTTCCCTCATACCAGCCCTGATCGATCTGCTGCAACACCTCGTAGTAGGTATCCTTTGTTTTTTCGATCTGCTTTTCAATGCTGATATACTTTCCCACCTCGTACCCATTGCGGTAGAGCAGAAGCAGCGTCAGCAGACGGCTCATCCGGCCATTGCCATCGTTAAAGGGGTGGATGCACAAAAAATCGCATACAAACGCCGGGATCACCAGCAGCGGGTCTACCTTTTCCTGTAAAAGCGTCTGGTTATAGCTCTCGCAGATGGCCTGTATCGCCGCAGGCGTTTCATAAGGTGCCACCGGCTGAAAACGGGTCACCTGTGTGCCGTCCGGTCTGGTCTCATTGATATAGTTTTGTACGTTCTTAAAATGACCTCCGTACGAAACACCTGCATACTGCATCATATCCCGATGCAGCTGAAGGATATAATTGGGGTTGACCGGGATCAGATCATGGTTTTCATGGATGGTATTCAGCACCTCGCGGTACCCCATAATCTCGCTTTCGTCCCGGTTGCGCGGTGTAGTTTTATCAGCCAGCAGCTGCTTCATGCGGGCATCGGTCGTTACGATACCCTCGATCTTATTGGAAGCCTCTGTGCTCTGTATTCTGGCAATCTCCACCAAACGATCCAGTTCTGCCGGTTTCTGGCGCACATAAAGTTCCTGTCGACCTTTGCATTCATGGATCTTTGCCACATACGAGAGCGTTTCCATATCCCACATCCGGTCTGCCAGTTGTCCGTAGTCAAAGCTTCTCATGCTGTGTCTCCTCCTTCTTCCGGCGGTTCTTTCGTCTCATGATACCCATCTTTCGTCTCAATAATACCCTATTTTAGACGAAAGCGCAAGTGTGTGAGACGAATCGGCCTTACACACACGCAAAAACGGCGGCACGCTCCGATGGAACGCGCCGCCGTTTGGCTTTTATGCGTTGAACATATCCTTCAGCTTTTTGAAGAAGCCCTTACGCTTTTCGTAGTTTTCTTCTTTCAAAGTGCCCTCAAATTTTTTCAGGGCATCGCGCTGCGCCTTGTTCAGCTTTTTGGGGATCTCCACCTCGCACTTGACGTACATATCGCCGCGGCCGCGGCCGTTCAGGTACTGGATGCCCTTGCCGCGCAGGCGGAAGGTGGTGCCGCTCTGGGTGCCCTCGGGCACGGTGTACTCCACCTTGCCGTCAATGGAGGGCACGGTGACGCTGTCGCCCAGCACGGCCTGACTGTAAGTGATGGGCACGGTGACCCACACATCGTAGCCGTCGCGCTGGAACACCTCGCTGGGGCGCACGGTGACCATGACGATCACATCACCGGCGGGGCCGCCGTTGGTACCGGCATCGCCCATGCCGCGCAGTGCAAAGCTCTGGTCGTCGTCGATGCCCATGGGGATGGACACCTCCAGCGTCTTTTTGGCAGCTACCTTGCCCGCGCCGTGGCAGACCTTGCAGGGGTTCTTGACCAGCTTGCCCTTGCCGCCGCAGCGGGAGCAGGGCTGCTGGGTCTGCATCACGCCAAAGGGGGTGCGCTGCTGGCGGATGACAAAGCCGCGTCCGCCGCAGTCCGGGCAGGTCTCGGGGCTGCTGCCGGCGGCACAGCCGCTGCCGTGGCACTCGGTGCACTCCTGCTGACGGGTGATGGTAATGTTCTTCTTGCAGCCGTGCACGGCCTCGTCAAAGCTCAGGGTGATGCGCACCCGGATGTCCTGACCCTTGCGGGGGGCGTTGGGGTTTGCCTGACGGGACGAGCCGCCGAAACCGCCAAAGCCGCCGCCGAAGATATCGCCAAAGATGTCGCCCAAGTCCACACCGTCGCCGCCAAAACCGCCAAAGCCGCCGGGGCCGCCGCCGTTCTGTGCTGCGTAGGTGGGGTCAACACCGGCAAAGCCGTACTGGTCGTACAGCTGGCGCTTTTTCGGGTCCGAAAGCACCTCGTTTGCCTCGTTGATCTCCTTGAACTTTGCCTCGGCGTCCTTATCGCCGGGGTTATAGTCCGGGTGGTATTTCATAGCAAGCTTGCGGTATGCCTTTTTGATCTCGGCATCGCTTGCGCCCTTGGATACCCCCAGCACTTCGTAATAATCACGCTTTTCCTGTGCCATATCCACTCACCTCTCCGGGAACGCCCTCCCCGGGTAACGCCCCGGTCGGTTCCTCACTCTATAAACCAGCAAGAGCCGCCCCGGCCTAAACCGGAGCGGCTTTTGCTTTATTGCGCGTGTGCCCGCCGGTTTGGCCGGACACAGCGCTTTGTGTCAGACTTAGACTTCCTTGAAGTCGGCATCCACAACGCCGTCATCGTTGGGCTTTTCGTTGGTTGCGCCTGCGTCAGCACCGGGCTGTGCACCGGCGGCCTGCTGTGCGGCAGCGGCTGCCTGATACATCTTCTCGAACACCTGGCTCAGGGCTTCCTGCTTTGCCTTGATGTCGTCCACGTTGCCGGACTGAACAGCGGTCTTCAGGTCGGCCAGCTTGCTCTCGGCCTCGGTCTTGACGTCGGCGGGCAGCTTGTCGCCGTTCTCCTTCAGCATCTTCTCGGTCTGGAACACCATCTGGTCGGCACCGTTGCGGATATCGACCTCTTCACGCTTCTTCTTATCGTCGGCAGCAAACTGCTCAGCTTCCTTCACAGCCTTGTCGATGTCCTCCTTGGACATATTGGTGGAAGCGGTGATGGTGATGTTCTGCTCCTTGCCGGTGCCCAGATCCTTGGCGCTGACCTTCACGATGCCGTTGGCATCGATATCGAAGGTGACTTCGATCTGAGGCACGCCACGGGGAGCCGGAGCAATGCCGTCCAGATGGAACACGCCCAGGCTCTTGTTGTCGCGGGCAAACTCACGCTCGCCCTGCAGCACGTTGACCTCAACAGAGGGCTGGTTGTCGGCTGCGGTGGAGAACACCTGACTCTTGTGGGTGGGGATGGTGGTGTTGCGGTCGATGATCTTGGTGCACACGCCGCCCAGAGTTTCAATGCCCAGGCTCAGCGGGGTGACATCCAGCAGCAGCAGGCCCTTGACGTCGCCCTGCAGCACGCCGCCCTGAATGGCAGCGCCCACAGCCACGCACTCATCGGGGTTGATGCCCTTGAAGGGCTCGCAGTTCAGTTCCTTCTTGACTGCATCGTAGACAGCGGGGATACGGGTGGAGCCACCGACCATCAGGACCTTCTTCAGGTCAGAGGGACGCAGGCCTGCATCCTGCAGAGCCTTGCGGACGGGGCCCATGGTGCGGTCCACCAGATCAGCGGTCAGCTCATTGAACTTTGCGCGGGTCAGGGTCATATCCAAGTGCTTCGGGCCGGTAGCGTCGGCAGTGATGAAGGGCAGGTTGATCTGGCTGCTCATTGCGCTGGACAGCTCGATCTTTGCCTTCTCGGCAGCTTCCTTCAGACGCTGAGCGGCCATCTTGTCCTTGCGCAGGTCGATGCCGTTCTCGGTCTGGAAAGCGTCTGCCATCCAGTTGATGACACGCTCATCGAAGTCATCGCCGCCCAGATGAGTATCGCCGTTGGTGGCCAGAACTTCGGTGACGCCGTCGCCCATCTCGATGATGGACACATCGAAGGTGCCGCCGCCCAGGTCGTAGACCATGATCTTCTGGTCCTCTTCCTTATCGATGCCGTATGCCAGAGAAGCGGCAGTGGGCTCGTTGATGATACGCTTGACGTTCAGGCCTGCAATGGTGCCTGCGTCCTTGGTGGCCTGACGCTGGCTGTCGTTGAAGTAGGCAGGAACGGTGATGACGGCCTCGGTGACGGACTCGCCCAGATAAGCCTCGGCGTCAGCCTTCAGCTTCTGCAGGATCATAGCGCTGACCTGCTGGGGAGTGTACTCCTTGCCGTTCAGGGTCACCTTGTGGTCGGTGCCCATCTGACGCTTGATGGAAGAAACGGTGTTGTCGGGGTTGGTGATAGCCTGACGCTTTGCCACCTGACCTACCAGACGGTCGCCGGTCTTGGTGAAGCCGACAACGGACGGGGTGGTGCGGGCGCCCTCAGAGTTGGCGATGACAACAGGCTCGCCGCCCTCCATAACAGCCACGCAGCTGTTGGTAGTACCAAGGTCGATACCAATAATCTTACTCATAATGAAGTCTCCTCTCGAAAGAACAAATCTTGTTTATATGATGCTTATGATGATGTCAAGCGGATGTTATTGCAAACTCCCTTGCGGGAGGTTCGGCTTGTTTATTCGGCCACCACAACGGTTGCATGGCGGATGATCTTGTCACCCAGCTTGTAACCCTTCTGGAAAACGGTGACCACCGTGCCGCTCTCCTGCCCGTCCGGGGCGGGGATCTGCTGCACAGCATTCATAAAGTTGGGGTCAAAGGGCTTGCCCAGCACCTCGATCTCCTCCACATGGAGGGCTTCCAGTGCCTTTGCCGCCTTATCCAGCGTCATGACCACGCCCTTTTTGTAGTTCTCATCGGTGGTGGGGGCGTTGGCTGCCATATCCAGCGTATCCAGAATGGGGATGATCTTTTCCACTGCGTGGGAAACACCGTCGCTGAACTTCTGGTCGGCCTCGCGGGTGGAGCGCTTGCGGTAGTTGTCGTACTCGGCAGCCATGCGCAGCAGCTGATCCTTGGCCTGTGCGGCGTTCTTTTCCGCTGCATCCAGCTTAGCCTTAACGGCCTCCATCTCCCGAGCCTTCTTGTTGAACCAGCCGCCGTCCTTCTTCTTGTCCTCTTCGGCGGCAGCTTCGGCAGCAGCCTGTTCGGGCGCTGCGGCAGCGGTCTTTTCCTCGGGGGCAGTCTCCGGCTGCTCGGTCTCGGGCACCGTGTTCTTTGCTTCTTCGCTCATTCCAGATCCTCCTTATAGATCACAGTCCGCCGTGGTACGGCAGCCTGCGGGGTGTCTTTTCGTTTGCCGCTCATGCCCTCGCCCAGCTGGTCTGCAAACTCGTGCAGCAGGGGCATCAGCTTCTGGAAGGGCATCCGGGTGGGGCCGATCAGGGCAATGGAGCCCCACAGCCCGCCGCCTACCAGATACCGGTCGCTCACGATGCACAGCCCGGGGATCTGCGGCTCCAGATCCTCGCCCAGCAGCACGCTTTCGCTGCGGTTTTCCGGGGGTGCGATCAGGCTTGCGGCCTGTTCCTCATCGTTCAGCAGGGTAAGGATATCGCCCACCCGGCCGTCCAGCTGCGGCCAGTCCAGCAGGTACTGCTCGCCGCCCAGAAATACATGGGGCTTTACGCTGTCCTGCAAAATTGCGGCTGCGGCGCTGACCACCGGCACAAGTTCCGGTGCGATCTGGCTGCATAGTTCGCTGAGCATCCGGGTGGAAAGATCCACCGGTGCCACAAAGGTAAGGTTGCGGTTGAGCAGCGCCGCAAGGGCAGCTGCATTTTCCCGGGAAAGCCCGGTGCGTACCCGCGCCACCCGGGTGCGGACGTAACCGGCAGTGGTCACAGCCAGCACAGCGGCTGCGCTGCGGCCCACCTGCACCACCTCGTAATGGGCGATGCACAGATCCTCGGCGCAGGGGGTGCTGACGGCGGCGGTGCAGCCGCTGATAGCGGCCAGCGCCTTGGCAGCGCCCTGTGCCAGCTTTTCCGGCTCGTGGTCAAGGCTGGCGAACACCGCATCCACCCGGGCGCGGGTAACGCGGTCCAGCGGCTGATCATCGGTAAGCAGATTGTCCAGATAATACCGGTAGCCCTTGGCGCTGGGCACGCGCCCCGCGCTGGTGTGGGGCTGCTCCAGCAGGCCCAGCTTTGTCAGCGCCGCCATCTCGTTGCGCAGCGTTGCACTGGACACTGCCATGTCAAAGTAGTTTGCCAGCACGCTGCTGCCCACCGGCTCGCCCTCAAGGCCATACAGCGCCACGATCGCCTGCAAGACCCGTTGCTTGCGTGCATCCATCGTCATAGCGCCTGCCTCCTTTTTGTATCGCTTTTGTTTGTTTAGCACTCCTTGTTCCTGAGTGCTAAGACCATTATAGCCGTTTTTGCCCTGCTGTCAAGCCCTTTGCAAAAATGTTTATAAAGATTCATAATTCTGTCATAAAGGGGGTGTGAACTCCCTCAGTCAAAGCCTACGGCTTTGCCAGCTCCCTCTGGGAGGGAGCCTCTGGCGCGCCCGGAAGCTTTGCACTTTAGCCGGAAAGCTCCTACTTGCTTTCAGCGGGCAGGGACGCTCCGCTGGGCCAGAGGCAGGGAGGGGTGTTCCGACTCCCCCCTCCCTACCTCTGGACTCCACCCACC
>CAKSZE010000044.1 GCA_934525325.1 uncultured Faecalibacterium sp. | reverse complement strand
CACAGAAGTTAAGCTTACTTGTGCCGAAGATAGTTAGCTGGAAACGGCTTGTGAAAATAGGTAGTCGCCGACTTAACTGAAAGCTCTGAGATGAAAGTCTTAGGGCTTTTTTGTTGCGTTTCGGGGCAGAAAATAGTATCATAAAGGCAGAACCTTATACTTTCTACAGATTTTCCTGTTACACTGGATGCACAAAGAAAGGAGAGTCTGTATGGACAAATTAACGAAAAAGGGGCTGGACGGTACCCAGCTCAAGACCATCGCACTGGTGCTGATGGTGCTGGACCACATTCATTATTTCTTTGAATTCACCGGCTGCATCCCGACGGTGTTCAGTATGCTGGGGCGGCTCAGTGCGCCGCTGTTTCTGTTCTGCACGGTGGAGGGCTTTGCCCACACCCATGACCGCAAACGGTATTTTATCCGCATCTGGGCCATTGGTACTGCCATGGCGGCCCTGGAATTTTTCATGATCTATGGCCATATGTTCCGGCGCGGGGATGACTTTTATCCGCAGAATGCGATCTTTCAGGATTTTATGCTGCTGTGCATCGTCTGGCAGGGCATCGACTGGCTGCGGGAGAAAAAATTCGCAAAGGGCATTGGCGCGATTGCCGCCGTTTTGTTCTGGCCGTTTGTGGTGATAGTATTTCTGCTGCTCTTCCCGCAGGTGCAGGAGATGCCCATCGCTTCGACAGTCGTGGCATTTGTCATCACCAGCCCGCTGCCCATGTGGACAGCCATCACGGACGGCGGCTGGAGCTTTTTGCTGGGCGGCGTGCTGCTGTATGCCCTGCGTGGACGGCGCAAAGTGCAGCTGACGGTATGGGTGCTGACTGTTTTCCTGTGTGACTTTGCGCTGATCTTCGGGATGGCTTGCCGGCAGGCGGGTTTTGTCTGGACGCAGATGTTCACCGACTACTACGAGTGGTTCGGTGTGGGTGCAGCTGTGCTGATGCTGTTGTACAATGGTCAGCGCGGCAGCGGACACAAACAGTGGTTCTATTGGTTCTACCCGGCCCATGTGTATCTGCTTTACGGCGCTTCCTGCCTGCTTTATAACGTGTTGAGGTGATTTTGTGGCGAATATTCTGGCGCTGGATGACAATCTGGAGCTCTGCAAGCTGATCCGCACCGCCTTGGAGCGGGACGGACACCGGGTAGAAACGCGGCAGGCGGGCGGGGAACTGACCGAAGTGCTTTGCCGCTGGGCAGACTGCATCCTGCTGGACGTGATGATGCCCGGAGAGGATGGCTTTGCGGTGTGCCGTCGCATCCGCAGCTTGACCGATGTGCCCATCCTCTTTCTGAGTGCCCGCACCGACGAGGCGGCTGTGCTGGAAGGCTTGGGCATCGGGGCAGACGACTTTTTGTCCAAGCCCTTCCGGGTGGCAGAGCTGCGGGCGCGGGTAGCGGCACATCTGCGGCGGCAGAGCCGCACTCCGGCACACCGGATGGTGCGCAGCGGTGTAGCCTTTGACCTGACCGCCCGGAGCGCGGCGGTGGAGGGGGCGGTGTTGCCCTTGACCCGCTCGGAATATGCCATCTGTGAGTATTTGGCGCTGCACGCCGGGCAGACCTTTACCAAGGAACAAATTTACGAAGCTGTTTTTGGCATTGACGGCACGGCAGATGACACCGCCGTGACCCAGCACATCAAAAATATCCGGGCAAAGCTGCGGGCGGCGGGCGTGCCGGAGCCGGAAAAGCTGCTCAATACCGTATGGGGCGTGGGATACCGATGGAAAAGCAAAGACTGACCTCTCTGCGCAGCGTGCTGCTGCAATATCTGGTGTGCACGGCGCTGGCCTGCCTGCTGGTCGTGGTGGGGTGGCTGCTGGCGTTGCTGCTGTGGATCCAGAACAGCGGGCTGTTCCTGCCCGCCAATCAGGCCGCACAGGCCTGCCAGAAAGCCGCACAGGACGTTTTGCCGGGCATGACCGCCGCTACCTTTGACGAGACGCAGCTGGACTCCCTGTGCCGCTACGCCCTGTTTGCCGCACCCGACAGCAGCGAGGTGCTGGCCACCAACATGGATGCCGGGCACTTGCAGCGGGCAATGGAGAACCAGCAGGGGAAAACCCGCTGGCATTTTGGCTACACGCAGTATTATATGACGTCGAAATTGCAGGACGGAACGGTCTGTCTGCTGCAATTTGACTATGCCGTGCCCTACGCCGACCCTGCGCTGCGGGGCGTGCTGCCGGATATGCAGACCGTGCACTGCATTCTGGGCATTCTGCTGCTGATAGGGGCAGTGGTGTGGAGCACCCACAGGACCGGGCGCTTCCTGACCCGGGAGACCGAAAAGCTGACCGCCGCAGCACAGGCGGTAGCACGGAAGGAGCTGGACAGCGCGGTATTTTCCGGCGCGAAGGTGCGGGAGTACGAGAGCACTTTGCAGGCGCTGCAAACCATGGGCGATGCACTGACCGGCAGCTTACAGAAGCAGTGGGCCATGGAGCAGCGGCAGCGGGAGCAGATCATTCAGCTGTCCCACAAGCTGAAAACGCCGCTGACCATCATCGAGGGCAACGCGGAACTGCTGGCAGAGGATGACGGCCTGACCGCAGAGCAGAAAGCGCAGGTGGAGTCTATTCTGCAGGGCGCAGAGCAGACTCGCACCTATCTTGGCAAGATCCGCGCCGAGGTGCAGACCCCGCTGCGGTATAAACGGAATGTAGAGTGATGACGAAAAAGGATTCCAAAACGCCCGCAGGCGTTTTGGAACCCCTAATCAAAATGCTTATTCCACGCGAAAGGGCTGCCGCACGTTTTGTGCAGCAGCCCTTTGGTCGTTTTACTGTTTTGCCAGCTGTTTATCCAGCCATGCGGCGATATCCGCAAAAACCTCCAGCTTGTTGGTTTCCACCAGCAGCTCGTGGCGGGCACCGGGGTAGAAGATGCTTTCAATGTTCTGCACACCGGCGTCCTTCAGGCTCTGGATGGCGCGGCGCACGCCCTTGCCCTGCTCGCCCACCGGGTCGGCATCGCCGGAGAGGAAGAGCAGCGGCAGCTCCTTGGGCATCCGTGCCAGAAAAGCCGGGTCGTGCAGGCGCAGGATGCCGCTGAACATACTGTAATAGGCGTTCAGCGTAAAGGTAAAGGTGCAGCGCTCCTCTGCCAGATACTTGTCCACCTCGGCCTGATCGCGGTTGAGCCAGTCGTGGGTGGTGCGGCCTTCCAGCCCCTTGTTGTAGCCCATAAAGGAAAGGTTGGCCACAAAGTTGCTGCGGTAGTGCCAGCCGTGAAAGATTGCCAGCACCCGGCAAAGGGTCTTGGCTGTCTTAACCAGCGCCTTGGGCTGGAAGCCGGTGCCCATGATGATGGCGCCGTCCAGCTCCCGGCCATACTCGCACAGGTACTGCCGGGCGTAAAAGGAGCCCATGCTGTGCCCCAGCAAAAAGTAGGGCAGATCTGGGTACAGCTCCTTGGTCAGCACGGTCACGGCGTGCAGGTCGGCCAGCACAGCGCGGTTGCCGTCCGGCTCAGCAAAATAGCCGTAATCCTCTTTGGTGCGGATGGATGCACCGTGTCCCAGATGGTCGTGCCCGGTGACCAGAATGCCCCGGTCGGCCAGATATTCTGCCAAGGGGCGGTAGCGGTCGATGAACTCTACCATGCCGTGGGACAGCTGCAGCACCGCCCGCACCTGTCCCTCCGGGACGCAGCGAAAACCGTGCAGGGTGCGTCCCGGCACGGTGGAGGGAAGGGTAAAGTCGATGAACTGACTCATGGAAGGGGCCTCCTTTCTGAGTTACAGTGCGCTGAGCTTGCGGCGGCAGGCGGTGCAGATGCAGTAGCCGCCGAACTGGATGGCCTGCTCGTCTACCTCGCCGCAGAAATCGCAGCTGCCGGCGGGGCGGTGCTTTTTCAGGACGATGGCGTCCCCATCCACAAAGATCTCCAATTTGGTGTCGGTGTCCAGGTGCATACTGGTGCGCAGCTCCTTCGGCAGAACGATCCGTCCCAGCGAGTCAATGCCGCGAACGATGCCAGTGCTTTTCATAATGTGTCATTCTCCTTCACTTATTCCTTCTTAGCAACCACTGACACAACAGGAAAATTGTGCCAGCGCTGATAAACTTAGTATACAAAAAATAACAGCTTTCGTCAATGATTGCGTGCTATTTCGACAAAAAACAACCTTTTGCGCGTAAAGGTGGGGAAGAAAACTTTTCTGTGAAAAAGGGGCTCAGGAAGGTTCGCAGACTTTCCTGAGCCCCAAAATTACAAATAATTCTTTCTTACCGTCTCAGCTCAGCTCCACAGGGGCTTCGGGCTGGTTCTCCACGCGGGCGCTGGTGCGACCCTCGGGACGGATCTCTCCGGCAGCGGTCAGCGAGAGCTTGGTCAGAGTGGGGCCTACCAGCTCGTACACCAGCACCGAGAACAGCACCACGTTGCGCACCATGTGGCCGTCCGACAGCTCGGCGGCGGTGGCAGCCATGCCCAGCGCCACGCCTGCCTGCGGCAGCAGGGTGATGCCCAGATACTTCTGGATGGCGGGGCTGCAGCTGGTGGCGCGGCAGCTCAGGTAAGAGCCGCTGATCTTACCGGCAGAGCGCGCCACGATGTACACTACGCCGATGAGCAGCACCATGGGGTTGGTGAGGATGGTCAGATCCAGCTCTGCGCCGGACAGCACGAAGAACAGGATGTTGATGGGGGACACCCAGCGGTCCAGACGGTCCATCAGCTCGTCCGAGGTGGGGCAGACGTTGCAGAACACGGTGCCGGTCATCATGCACACCAGCAGCAGCGAGAAGCCGCAGCGGGTGCCATTGATCTCGAACTCGGTCATGGACAGACCCACCGTCAGCAGCACAAAGGCCACCGACAGGCTCATGCGCTTGGAGCGGGAGTGGAAGTAGACCTCCAGCAGGTTCAGCAGGTAACCGGCGGCAGCGCCCAGCGCCAGCGAGAGCGCGATCTCCAGCAGCGGCTCCAGCACCACGCTCACGGGGTCGATACGGCCCTGCTCCAGCGCGTTTGCCACGCCGTAGGAGGCCGAGAACAGCACCAGACCCACGGCGTCGTCAATGGCGACCACCATCAGCAGAAGCTTGGTCAGCGGGCCGTCGGCCTTATACTGTTTGACCACCATCAGGGTAGCAGCGGGTGCGGTAGCGGCGGCGATAGAGCCCAGTGTGATGGCAGAAGCCAGCGAGATGACGTCCGGGCGGGCAAAGTGCAGGGCAACAAGGGCGATATCCACCAGCGCGGTGGTGATCACCGCCTGCGCGATGCCCACGGTCACGGCGCGGCGACCCATGTGCTTCAGGGCGCTGAGCCGGAACTCGTTGCCGATGACGAAGGCGATGAAGCCCAGCGCCACCTGTGTGAGGATGCCGTAGCCCTCCACGGCGGCAAGGCTGCCAAAGCCGAAGCCGAAACGGCTCAGCCCCAGCCGACCCAGAAAGAAGGGCCCCAGCAGCAGGCCGGTAAGCAGGTAAGCGGTGACGGCGGGCAGACGCACGGCCTTGGCAGCGCGTGACATGAGCAGGCCGACGATCAGGGCAAGGGACAGACAGATCAACATTTGTTCCATAATGTGGTTTGTATTGGGTGCGCAGCCAGCGGCCGCAGCACTCGGTTCCTCCTTGTCAAAAAAGTATCGAACTCCTGTTTGAAATCCATTACAGGGTCAAAATGGGAAAACGTATCCAGTATACCGGAACAATGGAGGAAAAGCAACCATCCTGCGCGTTTTGTGCAGATTTTGAAACGAAAAGACAGAAACGGAACGGTAAAGGACGGGATACAGGTGGTTCGGCTGCCATTTCCCTTTGCGCCCCAGCCGTAAAAAGGGATAGCGGAACACCCACAGATGTTCCGCTATCCCGAAATTTAAAATATGCTCTTAGTTAAACTTGAAGATCTTACGCAGCTGGCGGTAGGTGAAAAGAACCACCTTGTCGCCGCCGGGGAAGTGCAGGTCGGTCATGCCGCCAAGGTTCACGCGCACGGCGCGGTAAACGCCGGGGGTAACGTGATCCTTGAGGTACTGCCACAGCTCTGCCTTTTTGGCGTGTGCCTCGGCGCTGCCGTCCAGCAGCAGAAAGATGTCGCTGACTGCCATCATGACGGACAGGTAGTGCACCATGTAGGCGCGCAGACGCTTCTGACCTTTGAGCGCGTCCAGATCCTGACAGTCGATCATGTGCTTTGTGACCCGCAGCTGCTGATCCACGCGGCCGATCATCACGCTCTCGTTCACGCTCTGGTCTGCGCGGCCGATGAAGTAGCGGTACAGATCCAGATCCATATAATACATGCTCTTGACGTAGGGCAGGGGCTGGTACACAAAGATATTGTCCACATAGAAGGTGTGCTTGGGCAGCACCATGCCGCACTGGCGCAGAACCTCGGTGCGGTACATGACCGAGTGCATCAGCAGGTTCTGATCCGGGCGGAAGTGCCGGACGTGCACCCAGTCGAACAGACGATTCTGCGGGAACACGTTGGTGTAGCGCACGGTCAGGGTGGTGCCGTCCTCCACATGCTCGTACACATAGTTGCAGATCATCAGATCCGGCGCGGTGCCGCGATCCACCAGCGTGGTCAGACGCTCCAGCACCTTTTTCAGGGCGTCGGTGTCCAGCCAGTCGTCGCTGTCCACTACCTTGTAGTACAGGCCGGTGGCGTTGCGGATGCCCTGATTGACGCCCTCGCCGTGGCCGCCGTTCTCCTGATGGATGGCCTTGACGATGGTGGGGTACTTTGCGGCGTACTCGTCGCAGATGGCGGGGGTGTCATCCTTGACGGAACCATCGTCCACCAGAATGATCTCGGCCTGTTCACCTGCGCTCAGCAGCGTTTCGATGCAGTGACGCATATAGGCTGCCGAATTGTAGCAGGGCACGGCAAAGGTAATAAGTTTCTGCTGCATATTATAAATGCTCCTTTTTACATTGCATGATCCATGCCGGGCAGTCTGCGGGGGGTGGCATGGAGATATGTGTTCTCATTATAGCATTTTCGCGCCTGAAAAGCTATCCTTCCCGGGCAGAAAGAGCGGATATCGCACATTTTTGCGCAAAGTGACGCTTTTTTCTGCCAAAAGTATCGGTTTTGTGGTATACTGATAAGGTTTTGAGCGACTGGCGCGTCAGCGCACCTACTTATATAACGGAGGAGACCATGGAAAACCCGCACAGTATCCTGAAAAAAGTTTTCGGCTACGACAGCTTCCGCCCCGGGCAGGAGCAGATCGTCAGCCGCCTGCTGGCCGGGCAGGATGTGCTGGCGGTCATGCCCACCGGCGCGGGCAAATCCATCTGCTATCAGGTACCGGCACTGCTGCTGCCGGGCATTACCATCGTGGTATCCCCGCTGGTCAGCCTGATGAAGGATCAGGTGGGGGCGCTGGTGCAGGCGGGCGTGGCGGCGGCTTTTCTGAACAACAGCCTGACTGACAACCAGAAGGCGCTGATGCTGCACCGCGCCCGGGAGGGCTGGTACAAGATCATCTATGTGGCCCCGGAGCGGCTGGAGATGCCGGGCTTCCAGCGGTTCGCGCAGGAGCGGCAGATCAGCATGGTCACGGTGGACGAGGCGCACTGCATCAGCCAGTGGGGACAGGATTTCCGCCCCAGCTATCTGCGCATCAAGGAATTTGTGGACAGCCTGCCCAGCCGCCCGGTCATGGGCGCGTTCACCGCCACCGCCACCGCCCATGTGCGGGAGGATATCCGCACCCATCTGGCGCTGCAAGCGCCCTACGAGGTGACCACCAGCTTCGACCGCCCCAACCTGTACTTTGAGACCCGGCGGGCGCTGCCCAGCCAGAAGCCCAAGGAGCTGCTGGAACTGGTGCTCAAGGAGGGCAATAACGCGGGCATCGTGTATTGCAGCACCACCCGGCAGGTGGACGAGACGGTGCAGCTGCTGCAAAGCCGCAGCATCCGGGCGGCAGCTTACCATGCCAAGCTGGATGCGGACATCCGGCGGCAGAATCAGGACGATTTTCTCTACGACCGGGTACAGGTGATGGTAGCCACCAACGCCTTTGGCATGGGCATCGACAAGCCCAACGTGCGGTTCGTCATCCATTATAATATGCCCAAGGATCTGGAAAGCTATTATCAGGAAGCCGGACGCGCCGGGCGCGACGGTCAGCCTGCCCGGTGCACCCTGCTGTATTCCGGCACGGATGTGCGCACCATCCGCTTTTTCATCGACAAGGAGCGGGAGGCCGACAACGGTCTGCCCGCAGATGTAAAGGCCGAAGCTGCCCGCAAGGCAGAGGAGCGGCTCAAGTATATGACCTTCTATTCCACCACCCAGCACTGTCTGCGCGGCTTTTTGCTGCAATACTTCGGGGAGGCCGCGCCCAAAAAGTGCGGCAACTGCTCCTGCTGCCTTGCCGCCGAGCAGGAAGCGCAGCTGCAGGTGGAATACGCCCGCCGCCGTGCCGCCCAAAGCGCCGACCGGCTGGAAAAGCCCCGCCGCGCAAAGCCTGCCGCGGGCAGCTTGAGCGAAGCGGACGAAAAGCTGCTCAACGCCCTGTATGCGGTGCGCAAGCGCTTGGCAGGCAAGCAGAACCTGCCCGCCTTTATGGTGTTCAACGACGCCACCCTGCGGGAGATGGCAGAGAAAAAGCCCATGAGCATCGACGAGCTGCTGAACATCAGCGGTGTGGGCGAAAAGAAAGCCGCCCGCTACGGCAACGCCTTCCTGCGCGTCATCGAGGATGCCGTGGGCAGCCGGGAGTGAGAAAAGAAAGAAGCCGCTGCACGGTCTGTGCAGCGGCTTCTTTTGGTGTGGGACGATTTCGAATGGCCTCCGCGTTGCTCTGGCCATACTCAGCGGAAAAATTATTTTTAATAGAGTGTTTGTCGCGGCCTGCGGGCCGCGACAAACGCATTTTCACAAGAGGGGGTTAATACGGTTTACCGTTCCATGGTATGGGTGGCGAATACCTTTTCGTCCTCCCACCACACGGGCTGCCCGGCGGCAAGGGACTTGGGTACATCCAGCAGGCGCTGGTTGCGGCTGCCGCGGAAGCGCAGGGAGATGTCGTGCTCGGCCTGCACGAATCTGCCGTCCACCAGCACATCCAGCAGCGCCAGCAGCTCGTCGGTCACCTCGCACCGCGCGGGGCTGGGCTCTTTGCCGGCAAGCTGCTCCCAAGTGTAGCCGGAGTAGCACCACACCGTCTTGGCGGGGTACAGCGCCTTAAAGTTGCGCACAAAGGGCAGCAGCTCCCGCTGGTTTTCCGGCTCAAAGGGTTCGCCGCCCAGCAGGGAGAGCCCGGCGATATAGTCCGGCTGGCAGGAGGCGAATACCTCGTTGCGCACGGTTTTATCAAAGGGCTGCCCGTAGGCAAAGTCCCATGCTACGGCGTTGAAGCAGCCCGGGCAGTGGTGGCGGCAGCCGGATACAAAAACGCTGGTGCGCACCCCGGGACCGTTGGCGATATCGTAATATTTGATGTTTGCGTAGTTCATGCTCATGTTCCTGTCGTTTGCTGAAAAGATATTTGGAGCGGCCGAAAGGCCGCTCCAAACATCAAATCAAAAATAAAGTTTTGCTGTTTTTACAGATGCAGCACGCGATCCTTGATCTCCTGCGTGCGGCCCTGGTTCCAGAACTGGGTGCCGATATAACCGCAGGTGCGGCGGGCGACGTTCAGCTTGTTCTGGTCGCGGTTGCCGCACTTGGGGCACTCCCACACCAGCTTGCCGTCGTCCTCCACGATCTTGATCTCGCCATCGTAGCCGCATACCTGACAGTAGTCGGACTTGGTGTTCAACTCGGCGTACATGATGTTGTCGTAGATGAACTGCAGCACGCTCATGACGGCTTCCAGATTGTCCTGCATATTGGGCACTTCCACATAGCTGATGGCACCGCCCGGGGACAGGCGCTGGAAGTCGGCCTCAAACTTCAGCTTGGTAAAGGCGTCGATGGGCTCAGAGACATGGACATGGTAGCTGTTGGTGATATAGTTCTTGTCCGTGATGCCCTCCACGATGCCAAAGCGCTTTTGCAGGCACTTGGCGAACTTGTAGGTGGTGGATTCCAGCGGGGTGCCGTAGAGGGAGTAGTCCATGTTCTCGGCCTTCTTCCACTCGTTGCACTTGTCGTTCATGTGCTGCATCACGCTCAGAGCAAAGGGCTTGGCACCGGCATCGGTGTGGCTCTTGCCGGTCATATACTTCACACACTCGTACAGGCCGGCATAGCCCAGACTGATGGTGGAGTAGCCGCCGAACAGCAGCTTGTCGATCTTTTCACCCTTCTTCAGGCGAGCCAGCGCACCGTACTGCCACAGGATGGGGGCAGCATCGCTGGGGGTGCCCATCAGCCGCTGATGGCGTGCCTGCAAAGCGCGGTGGCACAGCGCCAGACGCTCGTCAAAGATCTTCCAGAACTTTTCAAAGTTGCCGTCAGAGCTCAGGGCAACGTCCACCAGATTGATGGTGACCACACCCTGATTGAAGCGGCCATAATACTTGGGCTTGCCGGTCTCGGGGTCCACATAGGGGGTCAGGAAACTGCGGCAGCCCATGCAGGTGTAGCAGTGACCCTCGCCGTTCTTGTCCACCTTGAGCTCCAGCATCTTCTTTTCCGAGATATAGTCCGGCACCATGCGCTTGGCGGTGCACTTGGCGGCCAGCTCGGTCAGGTAGTAGTAGGGAGTGCCGGGGCGGATGTTGTCCTCTTCCAGCACATAGATCAGCTTGGGGAAGGCGGGGGTGATCCACACACCGGCTTCGTTCTTCACTCCCTGATAGCGCTGCCGGATGGTCTCCTCGATGATGATGGCAAGGTCGGCCTTTTCCTGCGGGTTGCGGGCTTCGCCCAGATACATGAATACGGTAATGAAGGGCGCCTGACCGTTGGTGGTCATCAGGGTGACCACCTGATACTGGATGGTCTGCACGCCGCGGTTGATCTCATTGCGCAGACGGCGCTCCACGATCTCCTTCTTGCGCTCGGCAGAGACGTCCAGCCCTTCCATCTCCAGCTCCACCTCGGCGGCGATCTTCTTACGGGAGACGTCCACAAAGGGAGCCAGATGGGTCAGGCTGATGCTCTGACCGCCGTACTGGTTGGAGGCCACCTGTGCAATGATCTGGGTGGCAATGTTGCAGGCGGTGGAGAAGCTGTGCGGCTTCTCGATATAGGTACCGGAGATGACGGTGCCGTTCTGCAGCATATCCTCCAGATTCACCAGATCGCAGTTGTGCATGTGCTGAGCGAAGTAGTCGGAATCGTGGAAGTGGATCAGACCCTCCTGATGCGCCTTTACGATCTCCGGGTCCAGCAGCAGACGGGCGGTCAGATCCTTGGAGATCTCGCCGGCCATATAGTCACGCTGCACGCTGTTGACGGTGGGGTTCTTGTTGGCGTTCTCCTGCTTGACCTCTTCGTTCTGGCACTCGATCAGGCTCAGGATGCGCTCGTCGGTGGTGTTGGTCTGGCGCTTCAGGCTCTGGACGTAGCGGTAGGTGATATAGTGCCGTGCCACATCGTGTGCATGGATGTCCATCAGCTGGTTCTCCACCAGATCCTGTACCTCTTCCACGCTGACTGCGCGGTTGAGCTGCTGGCACTGGTCGGTAACGGCTGCAGCGATCTGGGTGATCTGCTCCCGGCTCAGGCGAGCCTGACCGCCCACGGAATCGCTGGCTTTGGTAACGGCGGTGATGATCTTGGTAATATCAAAAGGAACTTCTGCACCGTTTCGTTTGATGATCTTCATCGGTTCTCCTCCTTCTATATAGGCGCATTGTGAACGGGTACCTCTTACCATAAGAGATACCCGTCTGCGCACAACGATATCCAACAAACTGAATGTAGCTCTATTTTATCATTATCTAGTGGCAAGTCAAGCAAAATACCACTATATTTTGCGTTTTGTAGCAATCGCCAAAAATAGTAGATATTTTTCGGGACAAAATTTTGCACGGAAAGTCTTGACAGCACTGTGCCTTTTCCGGTGGGTAATATAAGCCACAGTCTATACCTGTTTGGGATTTATTCTGCCTATATAATGTAATAATATAGGGCTGAACCCTTTCAGGCGCTCCCGCGCCAGCACACCTGATAGCTTTCTCACAGCGCTTAATACTTTAGTGCCGAGGCTAACGGCGTGCGCCCTCTCAGTCACCTGCGGTGACAGCTCTCCCAAAGGGAGAGCCAAGAGCACTGCCGGAAACCTCCTCTTTGTACCTAATACTTTAGCAACGAGCCTTAGACCTTGGCTCCCCCTTTGAGGGAAGACTTCCCCCGCTCCGGGGGAAGATGTCACCGTAGGTGACAAAAGGGGGAATCTGGCGCGGGAGCGCCGGAGAGGGCGTTTACCCCTCCGCAAAGAAAATAGAAAAAAGATGTCCAAAAGTGTTGACAAGAACCCCGGGGTGTGGTATTATACTTGAGCGCCAAGCGCTGAGACAAAAG
>CAKSZE010000043.1 GCA_934525325.1 uncultured Faecalibacterium sp. | reverse complement strand
CCAGCAGTCCGCAGGGTATGAGAAGTGGGCAAAACTCCACAATCTGAAACAGGCGGCCCGGACGCTGAACTTCCTGATCGAGCATGAAATCGAAAGCTACCCGGATTTGGAAAGCCGGGTGGCCGAGATCACCGCCGCCAGCACCGAAGCTGCCGCCGCATTGAAAGCAGCAGAGCGCCGACTTGCTGAAATGGCCGTGCTGATAAAGGATGTCACCACCTGTAAGGAACTGCACCCACTGGTGCAGGAATATCAGCAGGCTGCTGACAAAAAGCAGTTCCGGCACAAGCACGAGGGCACCCTGATTCTCTATGAAGCGGCGGCCAAGGCCCTGAAAGAGCAGGGCTTTCAAAAGCCACCCGACCTTTACGCGCTGAAAACCGAGTATAAGCTATTGGCCGAGCAGAAAAAGCAACTGCAACAGCAGTACGCCGAAGTCAAACGACAGATGCAGGAGTATGGCATCATCAAGCAGAATGTGGACGGCATCCTACGGACAACACCGGGAAAGGAGCAGATGCAGGAACGGTAAATCTGCACAAAATATTGTTCGGATTTTTGAATTCCAAACGCTTAGACCGGGTGGCGTTTCCGCCCGAAATCATGTAAAATAGACTTAGACAACGAAAGCGAGGAACCCTCTATGGCAGAAGTGAACGATAACGGCTCTATCCAGCTTTTTGAAGATCAGAAAATCCGTACTGCATGGGATGCAGAAAAGGAAGAATGGTATTTTTCGATTATTGATGTTATTTCTGTTTTAACTGGAACAGCCAATCCACGGCGTTATTGGAGCGACCTTAAGCGTAAGCTGAAAGCTGAGGGGGCAAATGAGTTGTACGAAAAAATCGTACAACTGAAAATGTTGTCCTCTGATGGAAAACGGTACAAGACAGATGTCGCCAACACCGAACAGCTTTTGCGTATCATCCAGTCCATCCCGTCCCCGAAAGCTGAACCGTTCAAGGCATGGCTGGCAATGGTGGGCAAGGAACGCATCGAAGAAACCATCGACCCGGAGCAAGCTATTGACCGTGCGCTTGATACCTATTTGAAGAAAGGCTACTCCGAAGAATGGATTCACCAGCGGCTTTTGGCAATCCGCATCCGCAACGAACTAACGGACGAATGGAAGAAGCGCGGAGTGCAAAAGGGCAAGGAGTACGCCATCCTGACCGATGAAATCTCCCGCGCATGGTCCGGCATGACCACGGGGCAGTACAAGCGGCTGAAAGGTCTGACAAAAGAAAATCTCCGGGACAACATGACCGATTTGGAACTTGTGCTGACCATGCTGGCGGAAGCATCTACCACGGATATTTCCAAGACTGCAAAGCCGCAGACCTTTGAAGAAAACAAGCAGGTTGCTAAACGCGGCGGCAAGGTAGCCGGTATTGCACGGCAGGCTCTTGAAGCAGAAACTGGCAAGCCCGTTATTACAGAAAAGAATGCGTTTGACTTCCAGCAGCTTGTGACCGACATTGTAGAAGATGCCGCCGAACTGCCGGAGCAGTCTGCCGAAAAGAAAGAAAAATAATAAGATTTGGAGGATTTAATATGAAAATGACTGAACCCTATAATCTGGGACTTTTAGCCCTTATTTCAGCGGCAGGGGAAATTTCTTATGAAAAATTAAAGCAACGATACCTCCCGCCTGAGCAGCCCGGCGTAATTCAAGGCGTAACGGCGAGTTTTGACAACGATATAAAAACATTGGAAAAAGAAAAATACATTTCGGTACGAGGAAATATCATTCGCTTTATCAGGAAGTGATTGACAGAAAAATAGCCGGACACAGCAGCCACAAGGCCACCGTGTCCGGCTATTTCTGTGTTGACAATGGCACATTACTTTTGTTGAAAATAATGTGTCGTTGTCGAGCTGACGGTATCACTCACCCGCAAAATTGAACCTCTGCCCGTCAAAGTCGGCATCGGTCATGCGCTCTAACTTTGCAATGGTGCTATTTGCCAGCCGCCGCATTTCCGTGTCCATATCCGGCAGGGCGGCGAGCATCCGCGCCATCGTTCGACGGCGGTCAGAAGTGTGGTACATACAAATCAAATTTTCTTCTTCTACGCTGAAATTCATGCGTCAGACCTCCATTTCGTGTTGCTTGCTGCGGGCCGCTGCCTTTTTCGGGCTGGCGGCCTGTTTTGTTTCGGAAAGCTGCTTGCGGACGGAAGTGCGGGGCTTGCAGATGCCCTTGTCCCGGTTTTCGTTTTTGCCAACCAGCGCGTAGATGCCAAAACGGTCTTTCACGCTGGACAGGTGCAGGGACTTGTACGGCAACATGGCAAGTAGCTGGTCCGTGTCCCGGCTGGATGCCAGCTTGGTGAAATAGGGCGATACCTCCACCATAAAATGATTCTTGTCCGGGCTGTTGGGAGCAACCAGCCGCTTCATACCGGCCACAATGCGCTGTGCCTCGGCCTCGATCAGCCCGGTGTGCAGTGCGATAAGATGTTCTTTGAAATCACCGGGCCGTGCCGGTTCTCGACTGCGCTGCTCCTGTCGGATGGCCGCTTGCAGAAGTTCCGGGTCACGGGGCTGCATTTCATACCGCACGAACTCTCCAAAATATTTGTCTGGGCGGCTGTCGAAATGCTCTTTCGGGCCAATCTCCCGCATCCCGCTTTCGTAGATCAGGCGATTGGCACCCACGGGCAGGGCTGCATCCCGGATATGCTGGAAGTGCTGCTGATAGTCCAGTTCATACAGATTGCCTTGCATAGTTCCGTTGGCCGCGCCGGTCAGCTCCACCGCATAGGCAAGAATCCTGTCATGGGTCTGTTCGCCGCAGAATTTCCATGTGTTGTAGGCTTGGGTATCTTTGAGCAACACATCCCGTTCCCGGAAGCAGAATGTTCCAGAAGGCCGGGACAGCCACAACAGCAGCTTATCTTCCGGCTGGTCGCTGCGGGCTGCTTTCCGCAGCATCTTGATGTCAAAGGCAAAATCGCTCTGATAGTATGCGGTGTTCTGGTGCATAATGGCTTCCAGCGCAGCGATCACATCCATATTTTCAAATTTTTGCACGGCTTATACCTCCAATTCCTTTGTCTTTTCCCGTGGCTTCGTTTGCTTGCTCTGCTCCTTTTTTGCGGCATCCAGCTGTGCCCGGATGGACGGCTTTTTCGGTTTTGCGGCGCGGGACTTCTTGGTTTTCGGTGCCTTTTCCTCGGCCTTGACTGCGGCGGCAAGGTCCGTCAGAGAAATTTGTTCCCCGGCTTTTGCTTTTGCCTCCAATTCGCCCAGAGAGGGCGCATTGTTCAACACACCATCAATCATATTTTCGTTTTGTTCCGTGGAAAGTTCTGCGGTGCGCAGCGGATTTTCCCGCAAAAACTCCGGCACCTGCTGGAAGCCCACACTGTCGCAGTAGTGGGCGGTGTCCTGCCCGTTCTGATGCAGAACCACCACATCCGAAACAGACAACGAATGTCCCTTGAAGTCTGCCGGATGGTCCACATTGAAGGTGCGGTAGATGTCCTCCAACGTGGTGCCTGCAGCCAGCGGCGCGGCGTACACCTCCGTATAGTTGGCCTTGTCCACAGACAAACCAGCGGCCTGCAGGCGGTCGTAAGGCTCAAAACGGTAATCGCGGGTGGAATCTTCATTGCACAGCTGGTAGATGGAAAAGCTGTCCTGCTGCGGTGCTTCAAAGTCTGCCGTTGCGTATTCCTCTACGGTCATTCCGGCAGCAGCCGCTTCCTGCGCGATCTCGGCCTGCACCTGTGCCTTGTAATCCTGCAAGCTCTGGTCAAAGTTAGCCAGCCTGGGCGGTTCCGGCAAGCTGTACTGGCCTTGGTTGAGCAGCGGGCGGCAGTCCTGCACATAGGTCACGACAGCGTTATAGTAGGCGGTCTGTTCCGGTGAAATGTTCTGTCCCTCCTGCAAAGCGGTGGTGGCGGCCTGCTCCATAGCCGAAAGATTGCAATGCTGTTTGAGGTACGGGATAAATTCGGTCAGCACCATTTCGCGCTCTGCCTTGTCCTGTTCCCACGCTTCCGGGCCTTTGTTGTGCAGAACAAAATTCTTCCAGTTTTCATCTTTGGCGTAGTATTCGTGGTAGTTCTGGATGTGTTGAACCAAAGAACCCTCGCCGTCACCAAAATCCTGCCGTCCCTCGTAGTTGTCGGGCTGGCCGTTCAAGGTAAAGTCAATGCGGAAGGCTGTCTTGTCGTACCAGCCGCCCGTGTAACCGTCTTTTTCCCGGTTCATGTGCTGGGCGGTGTCCAGTTCTTCAAAAACACGATTTGCCACGGACAGCGGCATTGTTTCGCCGTCCTGCAGCTTGTCGCTTTCACTCCACAGAATCGTGACCGTAGGCTCTGCGGCGGGGTCTGGAATTTTGACAGGTGCGGGAAGTTCGTTAGCCTTTTCCGCCGCCTCTTGGAACGCCGCCAGCTTATCACCCAACAGGACTTCCGACACCGGGGCTGTCTGTCCCAGCAGAGCAAGTGCTTCCTGTCCGGCATCCGGCAGGGTCAGGCCGGGTGCGTCCAGCTGGCCGCCATCCAGAGCCTTTTTGTCCGGGCCGTACAGGGTGTAGTCATACCCGGAATCGCACGTCTGGATGAACAAAGTGTTGCCATCATCCAGCGCAAATGCGGCCTCCTGTGCAGTGGAGAGGTATGCCTCCCGATGCTGGTGCAGCTCTGCCAGATGTTCGTCCAGCGCAGAGATCAGCTCATGGGCCGCGCTGCGGATAACTTCCAGAGAGGCTTTCAGTTCGGAAAGTTTCCGGCCGGAACTCCACCCGGCCACATAGCCAAAGGAATACTCGGACGTGTCCAGTCCGTAGTGCTGGCAGACAGCATAGGCCACGCTTTCAGCCTGCACCTCACGGGTGCGGCTGTCCGGGCGGTTGGTTTGTTCCGGTTCATTCGGGTCGATGGCGTGGAGCTTGGCATGGGCGATCTCATGGATGGCCGTCTTGATGGTCTGTAACTGGCTCATGCCCTCTTGGATGGCAATGCGGTTGTCGAGCAGATGAAAGTAACCGTGCGCCCCTCCCTCGATGTCCTCAAACCCGATGGGCACTGGGGAAGTCTGCTCCAACGCCTTGAAAAAATCTTGGTAATCCTGCACACTGCCGGACAATTCATCCACGGCAATGGACGGAAGCGGTTCGCCCTCGGTCTGGCTGACATCGAACACGGACACCACCTTGAAAGCCGGAATCTGCACCGTCTTTTCTTCCGTCAGCGGCTTGCCGTCCTTGTCCAGAATCGGCTTGCCCTGTTCGTCCAGCTTTTCCATCTTCTGCTTGACCTTGTACGGCGCAGGAGCAAGAATCTTGATGCCTTTTTCGCCCTTTTTCACAGTGCGGTGGAACGTACCTTTCCACTTGTTGAAGCCCGCCACCAGCTGCCCGCCCTGCATGGCGATCAGCAAGGTGTTGTTGAAGCTGTAATTGTGAAACTTCGCCATCGTGGTGAGGTAGGCTTTGTAGCGATCACTGTCGAAAAGCTGTTGGATGCCTGTTTCCAGCCGGTCCGTAATTTCTTTCATTCGCTCTGCGCTGTCTTTGCCGTTCAGGATAATGGGAATAACTTTCTGCGGTTCTGTTTCGGTTTGAACAGGCGGCGGGATATTGGCCGCATCCCGTAGGATTTCCGGCGCAGGAAAGGACAGCACCCGGTATTCCTCCGGCACGGGCTGGCCCTCGTGGACTTTCTGCCACTCGTCCCCACTTTTGACAAGATAGCCGTATTGGGTGAACGCGCCCTGCTCCTGCTGGGCCACATACCGGCCAAACTGCGCCGTGTCGATGCCGCCTTTCCATTCCTCCGGCATATCCACCATGCCAGAGCGGTTCAGATAGTAGTCACCCAGCTGGGCAGGCCCACGCACATCCGGCAGATGTACATAATAGTCCACGTTTTCGGGAAAGTCGATAATTCTCCCGATGCTGGAAAGCTCACTCTGCGGGGCTTGCAGAGCGGCGTTCAGTTCTGCACGTTCCCCGGCAGAGAGTGTTTCCAGTCGTGCGGCCAGAAAGTTCAGCTCGTCCACACTGGATGCCATCACCATGTTGTAGGGAATCGCAAAGCGTTTTTCTTCCTCGGCGAAGTAGCCGGAAATGAAAAGGCCCTGCGGGTTATCGGACGAAATGCCGATTTGCCGCAGGGCCGCTTGTACCTGTTCGGTTGTGGTGGGCAGGTTCAGCCAGATGCCGTCCCCTCCTTGCTGCTGCCGATTTTGCAGCTGGACGGAAAATAGTTCGCTCATTATCGCACGCTCCTTTCAAAGGACTGTCCATATCCTACGGATAGAGAGAACCGGTTATGGCAAAATGAATACTTCACCTTACCATAACCGGCCCTCGTATTTTTGCCTTACTCTTTACGCTCTACCCGGTAATTGACGTACTTGCCTCCTGTATCTGCCAAAAGCACCGTTGCATCATAGGTTTTGCCTGTTTTCTCGGAGTAGAGGCCCTTGACCTTTACCTTACCGTTTTTGAGCAGAGCAGCGGCGATCTTCGGTGTGAACGCCTTTTTGCGCTGCTCAAAGAAGCGGTCATTCTTCCACATCACGAACTGACAGCTACGATTCCCGCAGTAGAAGTTTTTCTTGCCCTCATAGACGTTTTCACTGCACCGGGGACACTTGCCGATAATAACCCGTTCCGACTGGAACAGGTTTTGCTTATCTGCACTGATGCAGGAATAGGCCCTGACCAGCTGGCGCACCTGCGTTTCAATTTCAGCCATGAACTCGTCTGGGTCTGCGCTGCCTTTGGCAATCTCGGTCAGGCGATTTTCCCATTCAGCAGTCAGAGCGGGAGAGGTCAAACTTTCCGGCAGAACCACCGCCAGATTGATGCCGTCCTTGGTGGGCACCAGTTGCTTGCCCTTGCGCTGCACAAAGCCCATTTGCACCAGCTTTTCCAGAATCGCGGCGCGGGTGGCGGGTGTGCCCAGTCCTTTGCGTTCCGCATGGCCCAGGCCACCCTCTCTTGCTCCTGCGGAGCAATTCACCTTGTCCTCCGGCATATCTTCGGCCCCGGCCCGCTCCATTGCTGACAGGAGCGTATCTTCGGTGTAGGCTTTCGGTGGGGACGTGAAATGTTCCGAAACGTCCGCTGTCACGAAAAAACTCTGCCCCTCGGCCAGTTCCGGCAGGGTGTTCAGCACTTCTTCCTCGGTGTCGGCTTTCAGGGTGGAACGGAACCGCTGGTCGATTTCTTTCCAACCGGAAACAAGCACGGCCTTTCCCTTGGCGGTGAACTCGTTTCCTGCACAGGAAAATACCGCAGTTAAGGTTTCATATTCATAGGGTGCAGCCACCGCACAGAGCAGTTTGGAGCAGACAAGGTTCATCAGCTTGCATTCACTCTCGGCAAGGCCGGTGAATCCCTGCTTTGCAAATTCTGCGGTAGGAATGATGGCGTGGTGGTCCGATACCTTTTTGCTGCTCAGCACCCGCCCCACATCCGGGGGCAAGTCAAGCCCTTGGGCAAAGGGCAGCAGCCCCAGTAGGTCAGACACAAGATGTTGTGCTGTCTGGCCCATATCCTCGGTCAGATATTGGCTGTCGGTGCGGGGATAGGTCAGCAATTTCTTTTCGTAAAGCTGCTGGGCGTAATCAAGGGTCTGTTTTGCGGTAAAACCGAACAGACGGTTTGCTTCCCGCTGCAATGTAGTCAGGTCATAGAGCTTGGGCGGCTGTTCTGTCTTTTTCTCCCGTTTGATAGAAGTACAGATGGCAGATGTTCCGGCACAAGTAGATTTCAAAGTGTTGGCCTCGTCCATGCTGGCAATGCGCCCGCTGTCCGCTTTCAGGCTGCCGGACTGGATGCCGACCGTATAATACTTTTCTTTCTGGAAGCGCAGGATTTTTGCATCCCGGTCCACCAGCATTTTCAGTGTCGGGGTCTGCACCCGGCCCACCGTCAGGGTCTTGTGATACAGCACCGAAAACAGTCGCGTTGCATTGATGCCCACCAGCCAATCCGCCTTTGCACGGCAGAGGGCCGATTGATACAGAGCATCATAATCCGAATCCGGGCGCAGGTTTGCAAAGCCCTCCCGGATAGCAGCATCCTCCATGCTGGAAATCCAGAGCCGCTTCACAGGTTTTGTGCAACCGGCCATTTGGTAGACGAAACGGAAAATCAGTTCTCCCTCCCGGCCTGCATCGGTCGCGGCGGTCACACTGTCCACATCCGGGCGGTTGAGCAGAGAGCGCACAATTTCAAACTGCTGTTTCTTTTCGTCCGGGACAATGAACTGCCACGGCTGGGGCAGGATGGGCAAATCTTCATACTTCCACTTGCAGTATTTTTCATCGTACTGGCCCGCTTCCGCAAAGGACACCAGATGCCCGATGCACCAGCTGACCAGATACCCGCCGCCCTGCCAGTAGCCGTTTTGCTTTTCAGTGGCCCCGATCACGGCGGCGATGCTGCGGGCTACACTGGGCTTTTCGGCAATTACCAGCTGAACGCTCATGTTTCGTCCTCCTGTCCATCCTCCGAATGAATCTCGATTTCAGCAGGTTCCTCGTCTGCATCTTCGTCCTCGCCAAAATCGTATTCGTCCAGATCATCGTGCCCGGTGGTGTCGGCCTTGGGCTTGCGGAACTTGAAATAGTAGAGTGCTGCACCGCCGCCCGTCAGAGCCAGCACCAGCAGGATCATCAGACTGCCCATGCTGGACTTCGGTTTTTCCTGCGGCGTTTCGGTGTCGGTTTTCACTGCTTCCGGGGCCGTGCAGTTGCGCAGGCTCTTTTCACACAAGGGGCAGTTTTCATTGACGCTTCCGGCCTCACATTTCACCGTGCAGGTGCAGAACTCGGTTTCCTGCGGTTCTTCATCCAGCAGGGCCAGCAAGTCGGCATCATCCACTTGGTTCAGGAAGTGGACAGAGGTTTCCTTGTCCTCGTTGGCGCGGTCGATCAGGATGTAAAAATAATTCCCGGCTTTGGTGGTCACGGTGATAAGCTGCTTGTCCCCGTAAAAATCATCCACCAGTGTTGCGTTGCCTTTGGGCGTAATGGGCACGCCCTCCGGCTCCATGCCGCCCGTAGTCGGTTCCTCGTCCAAAATTTCCGGCAGAGGTTCCGGGGCAGGGTCCGTGCCGCTTGCAAAAGCGGGCATAGAGAACGAACAAAGGCAGAGCAGGATAGCCAGCAGCCCAGCGGCAAAACGGCGGTTCCAATCAGGTTTCATCGGCGGAATCCTCCTGTTTGTGGTACGGGGTGACAGTGGGTGCAGCGTTCAGCGCACCGCTGCGCAGGAAGGCTGCGAACTCGTCCGGCTTCATATTCATGCTGCGCACCAACTGAATGATCTGCAAATTTTCCTGTTCGGTCTTTTCAGCTTCCAGTTCTTTCAACTGCTGCTGGTACTCGGAGATTTTTTCTTTGAGCCGTTCAATGTCGCGCTCAATGCGGGAAAGTCTTTTTGCCATACAAAATCCTTTCTGGCGTTACGGTAAACGCCCATAGCTGTAAAAATGTTCCTGCCAATATTTTGAGTTGAGGTTCGTGTAAGAGATCGGGTCGCCGCAGTGCAGCATGATGGAATTGCCTACATAGATACCGCAATGGCTCACGCCGGGGGTATCGTAGGTTCCCTTGAAAAACACAAGGTCGCCCGGCTTGACCTGCGCGGCAGAAACAGGGGTGCAGAGGTTGTAAAGTCCTTGTGCAGTCTGGCGGCCAACATTCCAGCCGGAGTGATTCAGCACCCACGAAATGTAGCCGCTACAATCAAAGCTGGTGCTGGGTGAACTGCCGCCCCACACATACGGATAGCCGATGTACTTTGTGGCTTCCTCCATCATGGCGGCAAACCTATCGTCCTTTAGTGCTTCCGGGGGAATATCGTAGTAGGTGGGCTGCTTGATGGTGGACGCATTGGGGTACTGCGCTTTGCCAAACAAATCCGGCCGGTTGCCCAGTGTACGCATATAGAGCGAATAGGCACTGAGCTGTTCTTCGGTCAGCACTTCCACGGGTAAGTGGGACAGGTCTTTATTTTTGAGTTTGACGGTGCAGATGTAGTATTCATACGGTTCTTGGTAGGTGATAACCTGCGGCACACCATACGGGCCAATAATGACCATCATTTTTGTACGGTAACGTATCTGCATGGTCACGGTCTCGGTCAGGATGTACTGCTTTTCAAAGAGCATTTCAAGTTCACCCTGCACCTCGGCCAATGTAAAAACACCGTCATGCAGCGCGGACAAAATCGAGATCAGCACATAGGGGTCATGCTCGATTTCGTCCAGATAAAAATGGTATTCATCGTAGTTGTGGGTGGCCTCGTAGGTGTCGAGATACCGTTGCAGCTTTTGTTCCAGCTTGGCGTAGGCTTTTTCTGCACCCAGCATATCCTTGTCCTTGGAAAAGTAAGAGGATGCCGTCACGCCGGTTCCGGCCGTTCCCGCCATCACCGTGCAGGACTGCAAACCCGTTATCAAGAGCAAAGCCAGCAGACCGAACACCGCCACGATCAGAATGGTTTTCCAGTTCTGGGCCGCAAATTCGGCCACCCGTTCGCCGCCCTCGGCTGCAAACTTTGTCACACGGAAACCGTTTTCTGCGGTGGCGGCTGCACCCTGCGTAGCGGCTTGTCCGGCCTGCCGTGCAGCCTTGGCGTACTGCTGTTTGATACGCTGTTTCTGCCACATCCGGGAAATGGGATTGCTGGCAGACTGCGCAATCTGCGGATTATCCCGCAACGACTTCTGATAGAAATACTCGGCGTTGGCCGAACGCAGTTCCCGTTCTGCCTTTTCCACGGCCTTGTAGGGCTTCATCTTGTGGTGCCGGATGCCGCTGCGGATGGCTTTGGCGGTCTGACGCTCCACCAGTTCTTCACCCTTGTGGCCGCCCTCCACGCCCACATTTTCGTGTTCGACCTCGTGGATTTTTCCGTGAGCGAACAGCAACGCTTCCGATAGCGGGCGGCTGGCCGGGTTTGGTTTCAGGCTGGGCGGGCCTTTGTCCTGCTGCTCAAAGCGCAGGGTGGATTTTGCCTTGCCGCTGACAGCATCGTAGACTTTTCCCTTGACCGGAACACGCTTTTTCGGCAGGGCGGTGCGGGCCGCATCCAGTTTGTCGGCTTTCGCTCCCGCCTTTTGGATATACGGCTGCAACGCCGGGTCTGCCCGTTCTTCCTCGGTCAATTCCAAACGGGCAGCGGAACGGTGCAGGCCATCTTCGCTTTCGGCGGTGGTTGCGGTTTCTGCTGCCTTTTTCGCTTTCTTTTTATTTTTATGCTCGTCCTTGATGTCCTCGGCCCGTTCCAGAATTTTTTCGGCCTTGCCCTCGGCATCCGTGGAGTAGTCCTGTTCTGCCTCCCGGCTGGAAACATTCTCCACGGTTCCGTCAGCCTGATTTTCTACTACCAGACCGTCACGGGTCATGGTCTGGGTGACTTTGGCTTTTGCCTGCAATTCTTTCAAGGTTCTTCACCTCCCATCGGGCAGCGGCCTGTTTCAATGTCCGCAATGTATTTGAGAATCGGGAACACCTGCGGCGGTGAAACCGCGTTGCCTAGTGTTTTCATCCGTTTGCTGCGGTTTGGTACATCTTCGGTCAGGCGCGGGATGTCGGCAGGCTCTTTGGCCCAAAGGGAATGTCCGTCCATTTGCGCGGGAAACCCATCAGCCACTCCACCCAGTCCGGGTTGAGGTAGGGCTTTTCCAGTGTGGTGGGGGTCATGCGGTAGACCACATGGGATAACCGCGCCGTCCACGCCTTGCCGTCCTTGTTCATCTTGCGGTAGCTGCCATTCGCAGAGATTTGGATGTCCAGTCCCTTGCCCACATTCCCGGTGTCGCTGGCAAGGGGCGTGGGAAGCAGCGGAGCCGATGATGAATACCCGTTTCCGTTCGTGCCACGCACCAACGGCAGCAGCAGGTAATACGAAAACCCGAACATCGTAACCTGCCTGCTCCAAGTCAATGAGCGTTTTGTCGAGCCCCATACGGAGGAAGCCAGCAACATTTTCTCCAAGCACCCAACGGGGCTGCAATTCCCGGATGACCCGCAGCATTTCGGGCCACAGGTAGCGTTCATCGTGGAAGCCGCGCTGCCGCCCTGCGGTGGAGAACGGCTGGCACGGGAAGCCGCCTGAAATGAGGGTGACGGTTTCAAGTCCTGTTTTTTCAAAGAAAGCCTCCTTTGTTACGGTGGTGATGTCCTGAAAACGGGGCACGTCCGGCCAGTGGCTTGCCAGTACAGCGGCGGGAAACGCTGCCCACTCGCATTGGCAGACCGAAGTAAAACCTGCTGCTTCTGCGGCAAGGTCGATGCCGCCGATGCCGGAAAACAAGCTGAAATGCGTTAAGCTCATAGCTCCACCACCTCGCTGAGCCGGGTGGTCATGATTTTATAGAGCTGGGTGTTTTTCGGGATGGGATTGGAAAATGGCAGCACCACGTTTTCAAAAATCAGCAGTCCTTCACCCGGTTCGGAATTGTCGATGTACTTCTGTTGGTCTGTGGAGAGGTTCAGCCGTTCCGAAAGGATTTTGCGGTCGCCGGATGCCTGATTCAGCAGCGTGATGAAGTCGCTGTTTT
>CAKSZE010000042.1 GCA_934525325.1 uncultured Faecalibacterium sp. | reverse complement strand
ACGCTGCCGCGCTCCCGCATGGGGGCGGCAAGCCCCAGCTTGTCGTAGGGCAGCAGCACCCGGATGGTGTGCACCCGGTCGCTGAGCACCTCGTCCAGCTTTTGCAGCAGCTTGTCCAGCCCGTAGCCGGTCTTGGCGCTGGTCAGCAGGATGTCGGGGTCAAAGCTCAGGGTGTTGGGCTTGTCGCACTTGTTGTACACGGTCAGGCGGGGGATGTCGGCGCAGTCCAGTCCGTCCAGTACCTCATCGGTCACAGACAGCTGCTCCTCGCGCTGGTCGTCCCCGGCGTCTGCTACCCGGATGATCACATCCGACCATGCGGCTTCTTCCAAGGTGGACTTGAACGCTTCCACCAGATTGTGGGGCAGGCGGGACACAAAGCCGACCGTGTCCACCAGCAGCACCGCCATGCCACTGGGCAGCACCAGCTTGCGGCTGGTGGGGTCCAGTGTGGCAAACAGCATATCGGCTTCGGCTACGCTGGGACCGCACAGGGCGTTCATCAGGCTGGATTTGCCCACATTGGTGTAGCCCACAAGGCTTACCACCGGCATTCCGGTCTTGGCGCGGGCCTTGCGGCTCTCGCCCCGGCGCTTTTCCATCTCAGCCAGTTTTTCAGCCAGCGCATCGATGCGGGCGTGCACATGGCGTCGATCCAGCTCCAGCTTGGTCTCACCAGCACCGCGGCGGGCACCACCGCCGCCGCCACCGCCGCCGCCCTGACGGCTCAGCGCCTCGCCCATGCCCTGCAGGCGGGGCAGACGGTAGCGCAGCAGCGCCAGCTCGGTCTGCAGCTTGCCCTCGTTGGTTACGGCGCGGCTGCGGAAAATTTCCAAAATCAGCATGGTGCGGTCGATGACCTCCAGCCCGCCCAGCGCGTTGGAGATGTTGCGGATCTGGCTGCCGGTCAGCTCGCCGTCAAACACGGCGCATTCCGCGCCCAGCGTCTGGGCGGCAAGGGAGGCCTCTTCCAGCTTGCCGCTGCCCAGCACGATGCCGGTCTCCGGGGTCTGGCGTTTCTGGGTGATCTGTGCCACGGCTTCCATGTGGTTGGCCTCGCACAGGGCAGAAAGCTCTGCCAGACTGCGCTCACAGTCCCACAGCCCCTGATCCAGTGCCAGCAGCACCACCTTTGTGGGAGGGGTCTCGGTCAGAATATCATAAAGCTCGCTCAAAGTAAGTCCTTTCTGTTATCATAGCGTTCTCTTGTCAGCAGATAGCACCGGCATTCCACCGGTGTGCCGTCAAATTTGTGGTAAACATCGTTGTGGTGGTACACAAAGCCGGCCTTTTCCATCACCCGGCCGCTGGCGGGGTTCTGCACGGCATGGCAGCAGGTGAGGAATGACCCATCTACCTGCCCAAACCAGAAATCCACCACAGCTTGCAGTGCTTCGGTGGTAAAGCCTTTGCCCCACCACTTTTTCCCGATGCAGTAGCCCGGCTCCCAGATGCCGCCGGAGAGGTCCAACTCCGGCCACTTGGCCTTTTGCTGCGGCTCACCCAGCAGGGCGTTGTACACGGAGAGGGAGCCGAACACCTGCCCGGTGGCCTTTTCCACTATGGCCCACTGGTAATAATTCGGGTTTGGATACAGCTCTGCCCACGCCGAAAGCAACTCCCGGGTCTCGGCGGGGCTTTTGTGCGGTTCCCAGCGCAAAAACTGGGTCACAGCCGGGTCGCTTGCCCAGTTTGCGTACATCTGCGGGGCATCCTGCGGCAGCAGGCGGCGCAGCAGCAGACGGTCAGTTTCCAGCTCAAGTGTGCCGGTGTGGCGCATGATCCATCCTCTCCCTTTTATAAAAACTTATTCCTAAGATAGCACAAAAACGGGCGCGCCGCAAGATAAATCAGGAAAACCGCTTGACCGGATGGGTGAACTACGATAAACTGAAAGATGAAATCTTTTTATAGGGAAGGAAAAGTACCGATGTTAGATGTGCGCAAACTGTTAGCCCAGCGGCCGCTGCTGTTCGATGGCGGCATGGGTACCTATTATAAAGCAAAGCCCGGGCAGGAGTGCGAACAGGCAAACCTGACCGACCCCGAGGGCGTTCTGGCAGTGCACCGGGCGTATCTTGCTGCCGGAGCGGATGCCATCAAGACCAATACCTTCAGCCTGCCGCGTCTGGCGGCGGCGCAGCAGCCGGGCTGGGAGCAGCTGGCGGATGCAGGCTGGCAGCTGGCAGCAAAGGCCGCCGGGGAGACCGGCGCGGCAGTGTTTGCCGACCTTGGCCCTGCACCGGATACCGAGAACCTCCCGGCGGAGCAGGTGTATCTTGCCGTGGCAAAGCGCTTTGCGCTGCTGGGCGCACGAAATTTTCTGTTTGAGACCCTGAGCGCCGAGGACGGCGTGCTGGAAGCGATTCGTGCGCTGAAGCAGACTGTGCCGGAGGCCTTTGTGCTGGTTTCCTTTGCGGTGCTGCCGGACGGCTACACCCGAGAGGGCCGATACTGCGCAGAACTTGTGCGCCGCATGGCGCAGAGCGGCGTGGTGGATGCCGTAGGTCTGAACTGCGTGTCTGCCCCGGGCGCAATGCGGGCACTGGTGCAGCAGCTGGGGGATGCGGGGCTGCCGCTTTCGGTCATGCCCAACGCGGGCTACCCGGTGGTGGCGCGGGCACAGGTGCGCTATCAGGGCAAGCCGGAGTATTTTGCCCGGGAACTGAGCCGCCTTGCCGCCGAGGGTGTGCGCATTCTGGGCGGCTGCTGCGGCACAACGCCGCAGCATATTGCCGCCCTGCGCACCGCACTGGATGCTCTGCCGGAAACACTGCCCGCCGCCCCGGCGGCAAAGCCCGCAGCAGCGGCAAAGCCTGCGGTGGAAACAGACGATGCCTTTTTGCGCAAGCTGCGCGCCGGGCAGCGGGTCATTGCGGTGGAGCTGGATTCCCCCAAGGATGCTGACCTGACTGCGTATCTCGAAGGTGCCCGCCGGTTGCAGGCCGCCGGTGCCGACCTGCTGACCGTTGCGGACTGCCCCATTGCCCGGGCGCGGATGGATTCCTCGCTGGTGGCTTGCCGGGTGCACCGGGAGCTGGGTATGAACGTGCTGCCCCACATGACCTGCCGGGACCGCAACCTGAACGCCACCAAGGCGCTGCTGCTGGGACTGTACGCCGAGGGCGTGCGGGAGGTGCTGGCCATTACCGGCGACCCTATCCCCACCGCAGAGCGGGACGAGGTGAAAAATGTGTACCAGTTCAACTCCCGCAAGCTGGCGCAGTATATCGTGTCGCTGGCCGGGGAAGGACGGGAGATGCCCAGCCCCATCACGGTGTTCGGTGCGCTGAACCTGAACGCCCGCAATTTTGAGGTGGAGCTGCGCCGCGCCGCAGAAAAGCTGGAAAACGGCATGAGCGGTTTCCTCACCCAGCCGGTGCTGTCGGCACAGGCGGTGGAAAACCTGAAAAAGACCCGGGAAACACTGGGCGAGCGGGCAAAAATTCTGGCAGGTATCCTGCCGGTGGTCAGCCAGCGCAACGCCATTTTTATGGAAAACGAGGTCAACGGCATCCATGTGGATGATGCCATCATCCAGAAGTTTGAAGGGCTGGATCGCGCCGCAGGTGAGGAGCTGGGCTTGGAAGTCTCGGTGCAGGCTGCCAAGGCGGCTGCGCCTTATGCAGACGGCTTTTACCTGATGACCCCCTTCAACCGTGTGGCGCTGATGGAGCGGCTCATTGACCGCCTGCGCACCGAAGTGACGGACTGAAAATAATAGGGGGGAACGAGCTGTGCCCTGCGAAAAACCATTGCTCAGCATCATCGTGCCAGTGTACGATGTGGAACGCTATCTGCAAAAATGTATGGATTCCATTCTGGCACAGACCTTTACGGACTTTGAGCTGATCCTTGTGGAGGACGGTTCGCCGGACAATTGCCCTGCGCTGTGCGATGCCGCCGCCGCGAAAGATGCCCGCATCCGGGTCATCCACCAGAAAAACGGGGGACTTTCTGCCGCCCGCAACGCCGGGCTGGACGCGGCAAGGGGCGATTGGATCGGCTTTGTGGATTCCGATGACTATATTGCACCGGAAATGTATGAAATGCTGTACAAAGCCGTGCAAAGCACCGGGGCGGACCTTGCCCTATGCGATTACGTTGAGGTGGACGAGACGGGTGCACTCTGCCCCCAAATGCACGTCAGCCTTTCCGGGACGGAGCTGACCGGGCGGGAACTGCTGCAAAAGGCATCTGGTCTGATGGTACAGCTTGCGTGGAATAAGCTTTATCGCCGCGCCATCTTTGCGCAGCTGCGCTACCCGGTGGGAAAAGTGAATGAGGATCTTTTTGTGATCCCGGAGATCTGTCTGCAGATCCAAAAAGCAGTTGTAGTGCCGGATACGCTGTACTATTATGTACAGCGGAATAGCAGTGTTATGGGTGGAAAGAAAACACTGCGCCATTTTGATGCTGCTGAGGCAGCCTGCCGTTACTGGAACTGCCTTGTGGAAAACAAAGCGTATGAGACGCTGCCGGTTGCCGCACGGTATACCATGGGATGTGTGAGCCGGATATACCGGCAGCTGCCCTCGGCGCTGCGCAAAGCACCCCGCAGCCGGGAAATGCTGCGGATGCAGTTTGATGTGGTGGACCGGACGCGACAGTATAGTATCGTTCCGGCGGGACTCTGGCTGCAAAGCCTGCTGCTGCGGCTATTTCCGCAGGAATATATTTGGCTACGGAACATCAAAGGCTAGGGAGAATTAAAAATCGCATGAGAACACGTTATTCGATCATCAATATACTGTTTAACATCGGCGGGCAGTTTTTGACGATGCTGCTGTCCTTCATCAACCGGATGGTGTTCATCCGCTGCCTTTCGGCAGCCTATCTGGGGGTGAACGGTCTGTTTACCGATGTGCTCAGCATCCTTAACTTCGCGGAGCTGGGCATCGGCACGGCCATGGTGTTCAGTATGTACGAGCCGGCCGCCCGGAACGATGAGCAGAAGCTGGTGCGGCTGCTGAACCTGTATAAGTGGATGTACCGGGCGGTGGCGGTTTCGGTGCTGCTGTTCGGGCTGGTGCTGCTGCCGTTTCTGCCGTACCTTATCAAGGGTGGCGAGGGCATTGAGCATATCACCCTCATCTACATGATGTATGTGCTTGGTTCAGCAAGCTCCTATCTGCTGAACTATAAGAGCTCTATCTATCAGGCTTACCAGAAGGGGTATATCCGGGCCGGATGGAACATGGTATGCGAGTGCATCAAGACTGTTTTACAGATCGCGGTATTGCTGCTGACCGGCAACTTTATCCTGTATCTGGCGGTACAGCAGGTGGTGCAGTTTTTGCCCAACATTATGGTTTCCCGCATGGTGGATAAGGAGTTTCCCTACCTGAAGGAATGCCGGGAACTGCCGAACCGGGAGGAGCGCAACGGCATCCTGAAAAACATTGGTGCCATGAGCATGCACAAGCTGTCCACCATCATTGTGCGCAACACGGACAGCCTGCTGATGTCCTCCTTTATCGGCCTTACGACCGTAGGTCTTTACTCCAATTACCGGTTGGTGATCAATGCACTGAACAACCTGATGGGCAAAGTTGCTGTGGCTTTTTCCGGCAGTGTCGGCAATTTTGCAGCGCTGGAAAACTCAGACCGGCTGTATGAGATCTATAAGGAAATGGATTTTATGTTCTTCGTACTGTCCGCCTACCTGACCGGCGGGCTGATGATGCTGTTCAACCCCTTTATCGTGCTGCTGTTTGGCCGGGAATACTGTTTCCCGATGACGACCGTGGTGGTCATCGTGGCAGAGTTTTACATCACACGGATGCGGCAGACAAACCTGCTGTTCCGGGAGGCGATGGGGCTGTTCTGGAACGACCGCTACAAGGCGGTGGTGGAATCCATCATCAATCTGGTGGTTTCCATCCTGCTGGTGCAGCGGTACGGTGTGACAGGCATTATCGGGGGCACCATTATCAGCACCATGTGCACCTGTACCTGGATGGAACCCTATGTCTTTTTCAAATATGGTGTCCGGGATGCATGGCGGGAAAAGTTCCGGGATTATTTTGCGGAGTATCTGAAGCGGACGCTCCTCACGGCAGCGGTTTCTGCGGCAGCGGTGCTCTGGGTACAGCGGTTCCCGGTACGGAATCTTTGGCATTTTATCCTAGATGGCGTGCTTTATACGGCCGTGTTCGCGGGGATGGTGATAGTGGTTTACCGCGGCAATGCGGAGTATGACACTCTGAAGCAGCGCGGGCTGAAGATCTTGAAAAGGAGAGCAGAATGAACACGAAGGAACAACCGTTGATTTCGGTGATCGTTCCTGTCTATAATGTGGGGCGGTACCTGCCGGAATTTCTCGACAGCATGCTGGCACAGACCTGCGGAGATTTTGAGCTGCTGCTGGTGGATGACGGTTCCGCCGATGCAAGTCTGGAGATCCTGCAGTGCTATGCAGCAAAGGATGACCGGCTGCGCGTTTTTCATAAGGAAAACGGCGGGGTGGCACTGGCCAGAAACTTCGGGCTGGAATACGCAAGAGGTACCTATATCGGATTTGTAGACCCGGACGATGCAGTGCTGCCGCAGTATCTGGAACGGCTGTATGCAGCGCTTGCACAGCAGGATACCCCGATGGCGGTGTGCGGTTTTCGGGAAGTTTGGGGTGCACAGATGGTGCAGGCACTTTCTGTGGCTGTACCGGAGGAACCGGTCTGCACCATCACCACGGCAGACTATGCCTATGGTAAAACTGGCAGCTGTAGTCAGTGCTGGCGTGTGCTTTACCGCCGGGAGGTGCTGCAGCAGGTACGGTTCGACCCCGGTCTTTCGGTTGGAGAGGACTCGGTGTTCTTTTTACAGGCTTTTCTGAAGGCGGGACGCTTTGCATACCGGCCCGAAAAGCTGTATCTGTATCGGCAGCGGCAGGATTCCGCGTATAAGCAGGCGTTTTCCATGCGGCAGTACAGCGAAGTCTTGGCGTGGGAACGGATCCGGGAACTGGTACAAGACCAGGCGGAACCCTTCCGGAACTCTGCCGAAGGGCTGCTGCTGAGCGCCTATGCCCGCATCTATTATCGGATGCATGATGCCCGGGTTGAGCCGCAGCTGCAAAAACAGCTCATCCAGAAGGCGCGGCACCATCGGCGGGCCTATGCCCACATGCCGGTGCGCAACCGGGCAGAAAAAGTCCGCGTGTTCACACTGCTGTACTGCCCGCATCTTGGTGCAAAGGTATGGAAACTGGTGCGTTGGGTGAAAGGTTTGAAAAACTGATTGACAAATCCCACAAAAAACGCTATATTCTTTTTATAAATGCGTTGAAAAAGAGTGTGCATCGTCTGGGACCGCACAGAGAGCCGGGGGCAGCTGAAAACCCGGCGGGATACCGGCGGGGCACTGTCACTTTGGAGCAGAAGCGGTGAGCCTTGCCGGTAAGCCGCTTTCGGGTCTGCCCTACGTTACAGGGGCATCAAGGGGCGCGGAAGTTTCCGCGCAATTTGGGTGGTACCGCGGTCATGTATTTACAGCCGTCCCATGGAACGTTCCGTGGGGCGGCTTTTTGCGTCCCACTTCATCAAATTTTTGGGAGGACACTATGAAAGAGCTTGCAAAGCAGTACGATCCCAGTCAGGTGGAGGATCGTATCTACCAGTTCTGGCTGGATGGCGGCTACTTCCACACGAAGGCCGATCCGGACAAGAAACCTTATACCATCGTGATGCCGCCGCCGAACGTTACCGGTCAGCTGCACATGGGTCATGCGGTGGATAACACCATGCAGGATATCCTCATCCGCACCAAGCGGATGCAGGGCTATGCCGCCCTGTGGGTGCCCGGCACCGACCACGCCTCCATTGCCACCGAGGCCAAGGTGGTGGAGGCTATGCGCGCCGAGGGTCTGACCAAGGAGATGGTGGGCCGCGATGGTTTTCTGGACCGTGCATGGGCATGGAAGACCAAGTACGGCAACCGCATCGTCAGCCAGCTGAAGAAGCTGGGCAGCAGCTGCGACTGGGAGCGTGAGCGCTTTACCATGGACGAGGGCTGCTCTGAGGCCGTCAAGGAAGTGTTCGTGCGCCTGTACGACAAGGGCCTGATCTACCGCGGCAACCGCATGGTCAACTGGTGCCCCCACTGCAACACCTCCATTTCTGACGCCGAGGTGGAGTACGAGGAGAAGGACGGCAGCTTCTGGCACCTGCTGTACCCGGTCAAGGAGACCGGCGAGATGCTGGAGCTGGCTACCACCCGTCCCGAGACCATGCTGGGCGATACCGCTGTTGCCATCAACGGTGACGACCCCCGCTATGCCCATCTGCACGGCTGCCATGTGGTGCTGCCCCTGCTGAACAAGGAGATCCCCATTGTCTGCGACGAGCACGCCGACATGACCAAGGGTACCGGTGTGGTCAAGATCACCCCCGCCCACGACCCCAACGACTTTGAGGTGGGCCTGCGCCACAACCTGCCCATCGTGCGTGTGTTCACCTATGACGGTCACATGACCGGCGCTGCCGACAAGGCTGCTGCCGATGCTCTGTTCGCCGCCGGCAAGAACACCATCAATGAGCCTGAGGTGCTGGACTGCGGCAAGTACGCCGGCATGACCACCCTCGAGGCCCGCAAGGCCATTCTGGCCGATCTGGAAGCAGGCGGCTTCCTGAAGGAGATCGAGCCCCTCAAGCACGAGGTGGGCACCTGCTACCGCTGCCACTCCACCATCGAGCCCATGGTGTCCAAGCAGTGGTTCGTCAAGATGGAGCCGCTGGCAAAGCCCGCCATCGAGAGCGTGGAGAAGGGCGAGATCAAGTTTGTGCCCGAGCGCTTCACCAAGAACTATATGAACTGGATGAAGAACACCCGCGACTGGTGCATCAGCCGTCAGCTGTGGTGGGGCCATCAGATCCCGGCATGGTACTGCGACGACTGCGGCGAGACCGTGGTGGCAAAGTCTGCTCCCTGCGCCTGCCCCAAGTGCGGCAGCACAAAGCTGACCCAGGACCCCGATACGCTGGATACCTGGTTCTCCTCCGCTCTGTGGCCCTTCAGCACGCTGGGTTGGCCCAATGAAGAGAGCGAAGACCTCAAGTATTTCTACCCCACCAACACCCTCGTCACCGGCTACGACATCATCGGCTTCTGGGTCAGCCGCATGATCTTCTCCGGTCTTGCCTACACCGGCAAGGCCCCCTTCGACACCGTCTGCATCCACGGCATCGTCCGCGACAGTCAGGGCCGCAAGATGTCCAAGAGCCTTGGCAACGGCATCGACCCGCTGGAAGTCATCGCCCAGTACGGCGCGGACGCCCTGCGCTTCATGCTGGTGGACGGCTCTACCCCGGGCAACGATATGCGCTACAGCGAGAAGAAGGTGGAAGCTGCCCGCAACTTTGCGAACAAGCTGTGGAACGCCACCCGCTTCGTGCTGATGAACCTGCCCGAGGACTTCCAGCCCGGCCTGCCCAGTGAGGACAAGCTGGACATGAGCGACAAGTGGGTGCTGACCAAGCTGAATCAGGTGGCCGGTGCCATGAGCGACAACCTCGACCACTACGAGATGGGTCTGGCTGCGGCGAAGATCAACAGCTTCATCTGGGACGTCTACTGCGACTGGTTCATCGAGATCGCAAAGCCCCGCCTGAACTCCGGCGACGCACAGCAGGCCGACACTGCCCGCCGCGTGCTGGTGTATGTGCTGGATAAGGCCCTCAAGCTGCTGCATCCCTTCATGCCCTTCATCACCGAGGAGCTGTATCAGGCTCTGCCCGGCTCTGCCGAGACCATCATGACGCAGGCATGGCCCACCTTTGATGCCGCCCACAACTGGGCCGCCGAGGAGGAAGCTTTTGAAAAGGTGATGGATTATATCAAGGCTGTGCGCACCATGCGCACCGAGATGAACGTGCACCCCGCTAAAAAGACCAGCATGATCATCGAAACTGCCGATGCGGCACCCTTCCAGAACGCGCAGGTCTATCTGGCAAAGTTTGCCTTTGCTACCGATGTGACCTTTACCGAAAAGTACGAGGGCAGCACCGACGGCATGGTGCAGGTGTCTACCCACGCCGCCCGCGGCTTTATCCCCATGATGGAGCTGATCGACCGCGAGAAAGAGCTGGCACGCCTGAACAAGGAAAAGGCCAAGGCTGAAAAGGAAATGGCCATGTTCGGCAACCAGCTGAACAACCCCAAGTTCGTGGAGCGTGCCCCGGCGGCTCTGGTGGAGGAGATCCGTAGTAAGTTCGCCAAGAGTCAGGATAAGCTGGCCAATATCGAGCAGAGCATCAAGGCTCTGGGTTGAGACTGTGGAACGCTATAACGATACGGAGCGCACCTCGTTGTGGGTCATTGCGGGGCGGGTAGTCTTTACCGTTGCCCTCATCGCCTGCATCTGGTTCATCTTTTCCAACTCCATGGCGGTGGCTACGGTCTCCTCTGGCTCCAGCGGCCGGGTGCTGGCGTGGATGCGTATCATCCTGCGCCGTCTGGGTCACCCGGGGCTGGCCGACCGCCTGACCATGCACATCGTGCGCAAGCTGGCACACTTTTGCGAGTATATGCTGGAGGGCTTTCTGCTCATGCTCTGTATGCGGGTGTACAGCCGTCACCCGCTGCGGCATATCACCGTACCCATGCTGGGCGGTGTGCTGACAGCGCTGACCGATGAGACCATTCAGCTCTTCTCGGAGGGGCGCAGCAGTCAGGTCACCGATGTGTGGCTGGATTCTGCCGGTGTTCTGGCAGGCATCCTTGTCGCCATCGTGCTGCTGCTGGCCTGCGAGGGGCTGTATTATCACATGAAAAGGAGACACGAATGACCATCCAACAGGCAAATCAGTATTTTGCAGCCCTGCCGGACGGCTTTGCCGACCCGGCACAGCTGGGCGCACTGCTGCCCGTCTCGGTGCAGCAGGTGCAGTTCGTGGGCATAGCGGGCACTGCCGGTAAAACGGCGGTGGCGCGCCTGCTGACAGCCATCCTGCACGCGCAGGGCATTCGTGCCGGTGTCTATCATGCCGGGTGCGAGCCCCTTGCGGCTCGCATCCGGGTGGCAGGTGAGCCGGTGGACGAGGCACTGCTGTGCCGCGCCGCCGATGCTCTTGCCGCTCATGAGGAGCTGCCCATGCAGGCGGCAGAGCTTGCCGCCGCCGCATACTGCTTTGGAGAAGCCGGCTGCACGCTGGCGGTAGTAGAGCTGCCGGACGCAGGGCTTGCTGCGGCACTGCCCCAAATGCCGGTGTGCGCCGTCACAGCGGTGGGGCCGGACGGCGTGAGCCGTTCGGTGGAGCGTCTGGCTGCGCTGGCGGGCGGCGTGATGCGCAAGGACAGCATTTGCGTCACTGCGCCGGAGCAGCCCAAGGCGGTGCTTAGTGAGCTGATTGTTGCTGCGGGCAAGTGCGGCTGCGAGCTGGTAGTGCCCGACCCGGAGGATATCACCTTTTTGGAAGCAGAACAGTTCGCCAGCCGGGTGGACTACGGCGGCTACACAGTGCCGCTGGCCTTTCTGGGACGTCATGCCGCAGGCAACGCCGCCATGGCGGTGGAGCTGGCGCTGGCGCTCTGCCGCAAGGGGGCAGACATCTCCGATGAAGCCATTCTGGATGGCATTGCTGCCGTGGATAACCGCTGCAGCATCCGGGTACTTTCCCAGCGCCCGCTGGTCATTCTGGATGCCTGCCGCACCCCGCAGCAGGCTGCTGCGCTGCTGCGCGTGCTGAACATGGCTAAGGTGCGCCACATGAGCGCCATCATCGGCCTGACCGAGGAGGAGGGCGCCGAAGCCTTCTTCTCCGCGCTGGAGACCGGCCTGAGCCCTGAGGAGCAGAAAAAGGATAAATCCACCATGCCCGGCATGAGCGAGAGCCCCTTTGATAAGGTATATCTCGTCACGCCCGCCGGTGTGGAGGAGCAGCTGACCCGGCGTCTGACCGAGAAGGCCAAATATCACTTCGATGCCCAGCTTTGCACCAGTCTGGACGAAGCAGTGCAGCTGGCGCACGCCAACACCCGCCGCGGATTGCTGGTCTGCGGCAGCGAGGCAGCAGCACTGGAAGCTGCCGAGCTGCTGGCAAAGGCATAAACCGCCGACAGCTTTTTCTAAAAAATAACTCGAAGATCCCGTACACTGAAGCTATGTGTACGGGATCTTTTATTTTGCAAAAAAGGAGATGGACAAGCAATGGCAACGGTGACCTTCAGCGCGGCAGGGGAGACCCTGTACGCCTATCTGGCGGGGGAGATCGACCACGATGCCGCCCAAAGCCTGCGAATGCAGCTGGACGATGCACTGGTCAGCCGCAGCCCCCGCACCTTAATTATAGACCTTGGCGGGGTGGGGTTCATGGATTCCTCCGGCGTCGGGCTCATCCTTGGGCGGCAGCGCTGCGCCCGCGTTTTGGGCACGACCCTGCGGCTGCAGCACGCCCCAGTGCAGTTGCAAAAAGTCCTGCGGCTGGCAGGCATCCCCTGTACGGAGAATATAGAAAAGGAGAATGCGCAATGAAAGCAGAGAACAGCACCCGTGTCCAGTTCGATTCCCTCAGTAGCAACGAGGCCTATGCCCGCGGCGTCACGGCGGCCTTTCTGGCACGGTACGACCCCACCGTGCCACAGCTTGCCGACCTGAAAACGGCAGTGTCCGAGGCGGTCACCAATTGCATCGTCCACGCCTACCCGGAGCGTATCGGGCCGGTGTGCATGACCATTGCGGTCTATCCCGACCGGGAGGTGCACATCACCATTACAGATAAGGGCATCGGCATCCCCAATGTGGA
>CAKSZE010000041.1 GCA_934525325.1 uncultured Faecalibacterium sp. | reverse complement strand
GACCCCCGCATCCGCATCCTGCACGCCCACAACGAGGCCATGGGGCTGTACGCCCTGAAGGGCGCGGAGAAGGCGGGACTGCAAGTGCGCATTGCCCACGCCCATAATATCTGGATCGTCCGGGACTACAAGTGGCCGCTGAAGATGTTCTGCAAGCAGCTGCTGCCCGGTGCCGCCACCCACCTGTGGGCCTGCGGGCGGGATGCGGGCATCTACTACTTCGGCAAAGCGGACTGGGAGCGCCGGGGACAGATCATTCCCAACGCCATCGAGCCGGAGACCTTCCGATTCGACCCCGCCGTCCGCGCCGAAATGCGGGCGCGTTACGGGCTGGAGGATCGGGTGGTACTGGGCCATGTGGGGCGCTTTGACGTCCGCAAGAACCATGAACGTCTGCTGGAGATCTTTGCTGCCTTTTTGCAGCTGGAGCCCCGGGCGGTGCTGGTGCTCATCGGCACCGGCAGGCTGGAACCCGCTGTCCGCGCACAGGCGCAGGAACTGGGCATCACAGACCATATCCTGTTTGCCGGGCTGCAAAGCAATGTGGCAGACTGGTACCAGCTGATGGATCTCTTCGTCATGCCCTCCCGCTTCGAGGGTCTGCCGGTGGTGGGCATCGAGGCGCAGGCTGCCGGGCTGGGATGCGTATTTTCGGACGCAGTGCCGGAGGAGGTGCTGCTTTCGCCCCATGCCATCCAGATCCCGCTTTCTGCCAGCGATGCAGACTGGGCGGCAGGCTTGCAGCGGATGCTGCAACAGCCCCGTGACCGCTCTGCCGGTGCAGAGCTGATCCGGCAGGCGGGCTACGATATCAACATCGCCGCCGCCCGCTTACAGCAGCAGTATCTGCAGCTGGGCGAAAGGTAAGGCGGCAGGATGCAACAAACCACCAAACGTCTGGATCACATCGACATTGCCAAGGCCATTGGCCTGCTGCTGGTGATCTACGGCCACACCTTTCGGATGTCCATGCGTACTGCCTACCCGTGGTGCGCGTTTTCGTATACCTTTGTCTACCGGTTCCATGTCCCGCTGCTGTATTTTCTCTCCGGCATGGGCTGCACCCTGACCGCACAGAAGAACCGCAGCCTTTCCGCCCGGCAGTTTTTGCACAAAAAGGCGCACAGCCTATTGCTGCCATGGGGCGTGTATTCAGCCTTTTTGTATCTGCTGTTTTATCTGGCAGACCGGCTGCCGCCGGTGCGGGCGCTGTTGGCCAGCAGCACATACCAGTTGCGGCAGCCCGCAGAATACCTCTGGCTGGTGCTGCGCAACGAAAACCCCTATGGTTTTCATCTGTGGTATCTGCCCACCCTGTTCTGGTTTGTCCTCACGGCATGGCTGTTGGACAAAGCCCTGTCCCCTGCGGCAGCCCGAGCGGCAAAGCTGGCACTGGTGGTGGCGCTGCCCGTGTGCTATCAGCTGCTTTTCACAGGCTGGTTCTGGGCAGTGAAAAGCTACTTCCAGCAGGGGGCGTTTTTCTTTCTGGGCTGTGTGCTCCCGCGTGAAAAGGCCGAACAGCATGCAAAGCCGCTGGTGCTTTTTGGCGCCTTGTGCGGCCTGTGGGTGGTGTGGGGACTGCTGTCGCCCACTGTGGTCTGGCCAGATGGTCTGCTTGCCGAAGCTGTGCGCACATGGGTGGACTATTTTGCGGTCTGCGGGTTCTGTGTGGGCATCTGGGCGGCGTGTGTGCTGCTGCAAAAGCCCCTGCGGCGGCTGGTTCCGCTGGGGCAGAACACCATGCTGTTCTATCTGTATCATCAGCCCTTTTGCTGCGCAGTGCCGGGGCTTGTGCTGTATGAAAAGCTGGGCGTCTCTGCGGGTGGGACAGTTCTCACCTGCTTTGCGGCCAGTCTGGTGATGCCGTACCTGTTCCATCGGCTAGCCGGTTGGCTGCATCTGCGTCCGCTGCTGCGTCGGCTCGGCCTGCCGGGATAATCATTTCAAGGAGTTGGGATCATGCCCTGTATTTCGTTTATCCTGCCTATTTATAATATGGAACGCCTGCTGCCCCGGGCGCTGCGCTCACTGCGGGCGCAGACTCTGACCGGCTTCGAGGCCATCCTCATCAACGATGGCTCCAAGGACGGCAGCGCTGCGCTGTGCGCACAGGCTGCTGCCGAGGATGCACGCTTTCACTTTATCGACCAGCCCAACGGCGGCGTAGCCGCTGCCCGCAATGCGGGTCTGGATGCCGCTCGGGGAGAATATATTTTCTTTCTGGATCCGGACGACTGGGTAGAGCCGGACGCCGCAGAGGTGCTGTACCATGCCGCCCGGGATGCGGATGCAGATTGTGTGCAATTCGGGATGTTTTACGACATCTGCGATGAAAACGGAAAGCTGCTGCACTCTGAGACCAAGCACTGTACCTTTTCCGGCGTGTACCGGGGCGAACCCTTCAAGGAGCATTTCAACGAGATGGCGTCCTCGTATCTGGTCACCAACAAGCTGTTCCGCCGGGCGTTTCTGGAGCAGCACCACCTGCGCTTTCCCTTCCATCAGCTTGGGGAGGACGGGCTGTTCTTCGTAGCATTCTATCGCCAGAACCCTGGCTGTCTGGTAATGCTGGAAAAGCCGCTGTACCACTACACGATCGCCCGGCAGGGCAGCCTGTCCAACCGCTACCACCCGGAGCGGCTGGAGGATAACTTTTATCTCAGCGATGCCGTGTGGGATACCGTTGCCGCATGGGGCTTGCAGGACAGCCCCATGCACCGCGCAAAGGCCAATTACTGCACCCTCCGCGACCTGATGATGGGGATCAAGAACCTTGGCAGCAGCCCGCTTTCCCTCGCCGAGCAGACCGCATGGCTGCGCAGCACTCTGCAAAAACCCCGGGTGTGCACAGCAGTGCGCACCACCCCACTGCACACCATGCAGAGCCGTAACGACCGGGTAAAGCTGCTGCTGCTCAAGCTGCGATTGTACCGCACGATACTGTTGCTCTCGGGTGCAAACCAGAAAAACTGAAAGGGTAAAACACGAATGAAATATAAGCTTCTGCGGGCACTGTGCTACCTGAAAGAGCTGCTGGCCATGCTGCTGTGCAAGCTGCTGGGGGCGGTGTGCCGTGCCTTTATTCCGGCATACCGGGGCATCTGGCTGGTGGGCGAGCGCGGCACCGATGCCCGCGACAACGGCTACTGGTTCTACCGGTATCTGCGCACGCAGCACCCGGAGCTTCGCGCCTATTATATCATCACAACCGACAGCCCGGACGCTGCAAAGATCGCCGCACTGGGCGGTGCGGTACAGCGGGGCAGTTTCCGGCATTATCTGCTGTACTACTGCGCCGATTATCTGGTTGGTACCCATGTGCAGCCCTGTGCGCCAGATTTGATGGTGCACTACCACCTTGCCGCGAAAGGCATCCGCGCCCGGGGCAAACAGGTGTTCTTGCAACATGGCGTCATTATGAGCGAGATGCAGTGGATGCACCGGGAAAATCTGTATCTGGATCTCTTTGTCTGTGGTGCAAAGCCGGAATACGAGTATATCCGGGATACCTACGGCTTTGCGCCGGAGGTGCCACGCTATCTGGGGCTGGCACGCTGGGATAACCTTTTGCAGGCCGGGCAAGCCCCTTGTCAGAAGATGATCCTGCTCATGCCCACATGGCGGGGTTCCCACTACCCGGAGGGCGAGGCTTTTCTGGATACGCCGTACTACAAGGCCTTTGACAGCCTGCTGAACAGCGCCCGCCTTGATGCGCTGCTGGATCAGTACGGCTATACGCTGGTCTTTTACCCGCATATCGAGATGCAGAAGCACCTGAGCCGGTTCCATGCACCGTCAGAGCGGGTGGTGCTGGCAGATAGCGCCATGTATGACGTGCAGCAGCTGCTGCTGGACTGTGCCCTGCTCATCACAGATCATTCCAGTGTCTTTTTTGATGTGGCCTATCTGGAAAAGCCGGAGCTGTACTATCAGTTCGACGAAGCAGATTATCAGCGGTATCACTACCAAAAAGGGTATTTCGATTTTGCACGGGACGGCTTTGGCCCGGTATGCACCACCGAGGACGCGCTTTTGCAGGCACTGGAAGCGGCTTTGCAGAACGGGATGCAGATGCCGCCGGAATACAAAGCCCGGGTGGCAGCCTTTTTCCCGCTGCGGGATGCCCAAAACTGTGCCCGCACTTACGAAGCTATCTGTGGCCTGTGACCGCGAAAAAGACCGGATACGCAAAAATCCCCCCGCTGCCTACTTGGCAGCGGGGGGATTTGTTACCGATTTAAATTGAAATCAGCGCTTAGTTCTGCTTCATGCGAGCGAAGCAGTCAGAGCAGTAGACCGGACGGTCCTCACGGGGCTGGAAGGGAACCTTGCAAGCCTTGCCGCAAGCTGCGCAGACAGCATCGAACATCTGACGCTCACCGCTGTTGCTGCGTGCGCCGCCGTTCTTGCGGGCGTCACGGCAGGGCTTGCAGCGCTGGGGCTGGTTCTCGAAGCCGCGAGAAGCGTAGAACTCCTGCTCACCGGCAGTCCAAACAAATTCCTTACCGCAGTCCTTGCAGACCAGAGTCTTGTCTTCAAACATAGTAGTATCTCCTCTTTAGTTAGTTCTTGCCCACGGAAGGATTGTAACCATACCTTTGGTTTTGGGACCATCGCGCTGATCAGTAAGCTTACCAGGGGCTTGAATAGATAAACGCCCTCGGATTGAGGACTTTCCTATTGTACCGTTATTTTTGAGATTTGTCAACCAAAAAACAACCGTTCGCCCTTTTATTTGTACACATGGCACAAACCGACAGCATATATTTGGGTAAAATCACCGCCGGAAGATAGAAAAGCGGCGCGCCGCACAGGTTTTGTGCAGCGGCAGATCATTTATGATTTGTGGTTCACAAACAAAAAGGGACTGCCGCACATCCTGTGCAGCAGCCCCTGCAAAGCCCTTTGGGAAAAGTTTACTTCTCAATGACTTCCTTGGTGTCGCGGGCGATCATCAGCTCCTCGTCGGTAGCAATGACCAGCGTGCGCACCTTTGCGCCCCAAGCGGTGATCTCGCACACATCGCCAATGGGGTGCTTGTTCTTCTCGGTGTCGATGCGGATGCCCAGCCAATCCATGTGGTGGCAGATCTTTGCACGGGCAATGGCATCGTGCTCGCCGATGCCGCCGGTAAAGACGATGGCATCCACGCCGCCCATGGCTGCAATGTAGCTGCCGATGGTCTTTTTGATCTGATAGTTCAGCATATCGGAAGCCAGCTGTGCGCGCTTGTTGCCGGCAGCAGCTGCCTCTTCCACGTCACGCTTGTCGCTGGAAACACCGGAGATGCCCAGCAGGCCGGACTTCTTGTTCAGGATCTCGTCCAGCTCGTGGCCGGTGATGTTCAGGGTGTACTTCAGGTAGTTGACCACAGAGGGGTCCAGGTCGCCGCAGCGGGTGCCCATCATCAGGCCGGCCAGCGGGGTCATGCCCATGGAGGTATCCACGACCTTGCCCTGATCGACTGCGGCAATGGAAGAACCGTTGCCCAGATGGCAGGTGATCAGCTTCAGGCGCTCAATGGGCTCCTCCAGATACTCGGCTGCCTTGTGGGCAACGTACTTGTGGCTGGTGCCGTGGAAGCCGTAGCGGCGCACGCCGTACTTCTCGTAGTACTCGTAGGGGATGGCGTACATATAAGCCTTCGGCGGCATGGTGCTGTGGAAAGCGGTGTCGAACACGGCCACCATGGGAATGTTGCCGAACACCTTGCGGGCGGCTTCGATACCCAGAATACCGGCGGGGTTGTGCAGGGGAGCCAGCGGGCTCAGCTCGCGCAGGGTGCTGATGACCTCATCGGTGATCAGGCAGCTGCTCTTGAACTTCTCGCCGCCGTGCACGACGCGGTGGCCGATGGCGTCGATCTCGCTCACGTCATCAATGCACTTGCCTGCGCCGGTGGTCATCTTCTTCACGACCTCGGCAAAAGCCTCGGTGTGGGTGGGGAAGATCGCCGGGGTGGTAGCCTTGGTGCCGTTGGCCTCGTGAGTGATCATGCTGCTCTCCATGCCAATGCGCTCGCACAGGCCTTTGCACAGCACCTTCTCGCCGTCCATATCGATCAGCTGATACTTCAGGGAAGAAGAACCGCAGTTAATAACCAGAACCTTCATCTGTGTTGCCTCCTGAAAAGTTTTGTACCATCCGCAGCCTGAAAAACCTGCGGACAGAATTTTACAGATTCCTACGTTTATTATATAATAGGGCTGGCGGCTTTTCAAGGCGCAACCCGGGCAAAGCGGTAAAACTTGTGTACAAGGTTTTTGTACATCCTGCCCACAAATCCCGGAATCGGTACGAGTTTTCTGTATATACGATATAAATTTAACAATCTTTTGGCGAAAAGGAGCAGTTCCATGAAGTTTGCAGGCATCATTGCGGAGTACGACCCCTTCCACAACGGCCACGCATGGCAGCTGGCACAGGCGCGGGCACTGGGGGCGCAGCGGGTGGCTGTTGCCATGAGCTGCGGGCTTACCCAGCGGGGGGCGCTGCCGCTTTTGCCGGAGGCCGTGCGGGTGCAGGCGGCACTGGCCTGCGGGGCAGACCTTGTGTTTGCCCTGCCCGCGCCCTGCGCCTGTGCCGGTGCCGAGGCCTTTGCCCGGGCGGGCGTGCGCATTCTGGCCGCTGCCGGGTGCGACGCGCTGGTCTTTGGCGCAGAGACCCCGGACACCGCCCTGCTGCAAAAGGCCGCCCGGGTGCTGTGCAGCGAGGAATACCGCGCTGCGCTCAGGCAGCAGCTGGCCGCCGGGGCGCGCAGCTTTGCCGCCGCCCGGCAGGCGGCGGTGCAGGCGCTGTGCCCGGGGTCGGACGTTGCCGCCCTGCTGGACAAGCCCAACAACAATCTTGCCGTAGAATATTGTAAAGCCATTCTGGAACAGAATGTAGAAATGCAGCCCATTGCCCTGCCCCGGCAGGGGGCAGACCACGGGCAGGCACTGACCGAAAGTGCTCACGCCGCCTTTGCCAGCGCCAGCGCCCTGCGGGCGCTCTGGGCCGAGGGCGGCGCGGCAGCGCTGGCACCTTATGTGCCGGAAAAGGCGCTGGAATTGTATAAACGGGCAGAATATGACGGAAAGTATACGGATTTTGCGGTCACGGGGCATTGTGAGCTGGCACTGCTGCGGGCAGCCTGCACAGACCAGACCCCCTTTGCAGCGGTGCGCGGGGTATCCGAGGGGTTGGAGCATCGGCTGGAAAACGCCGTGCGGGAGACCGCAAGTCTGCCCGCCCTGCTGGACGCCCTGACCACCGTGCGCTATCCCCGGGCGCGGATGCGGCGGCTGGCGATGGATGCGGCACTGGGCTACACCGCCCAGACCCCGGCGCTGCCGCCCTACCTGCATCTGCTGGGCGCACGCAGAGAGGCGCTTCCCCTGCCCGGGGAGACGGCGCTGCCGCTGTCCCACTCGCTGGCGCGGCTTGCGCGGGAAAACGAGACCTGCGCCCAAATGGCTGCTGCCCAGAGCAGAGCCAGCGACCTTGGCGCACTATGCCGGGCTAAACCGGAGCCGATGGGCGGGATATATCGTCAAAAAATTATCTTTTTGACGAATTGACAAAAAATAACGCAAAAAATTTTATATTGTGCCCTCTTGTATCCGGCGCGGTTCGGGTGTATGATTAAAGCAATGCAATGTTGGATACAACGAGCCTGTAAAAAACGACTGTCCCCACAGGGGAAACATAAGGAGGAACCCATGGCACTTCATGTTCTGGACGAAGCCAACCGCTGCCTCGGCTGCAAAAAGCCGATGTGTCAGGAGGGCTGCCCCATCCACACCAATATCCCGGAGGTCATCCGTCTGCTCAAGGCAAACCAGATGGACGATGCAGGCCGGATGCTGTTTGAAAACAACCCTCTGACTACTGTGTGCAGTCTGGTGTGCAACCACGAAAAGCAGTGCGAGGGCCACTGCATCCGCAACCGGATGCCCAGCCACGACCCGGTGCACTTTTCCATCATCGAGGACTATATCTCCACCACCTACGCCAACAAGATGACCGCAGGCCCCGCCCCCAAAAACGGCATGAAGGCCGCTGTGGTGGGCTCCGGCCCGGCAGGCCTGACCATCGCAGTGCTGCTGGCACGCTGGGGCTACGATGTGACCATCTTTGACGCCCGGGATAAGATCGGCGGCGTGATGCGCTACGGCATCCCCAACTACCGCCTGCCGGACAGCGTGCTGGACGATTTCCAGTACCGCCATCTGGAGCTGAAGGGCATCAAGGTGCGCCCCAACACCACCATCGGCAAGACCATCACCATCGACGATCTGTTCCGCGACGGCTACAAGAGCGTGTTCATCGGCGCCGGTCTGTGGAAGGCCAACGCCATGCACATCAAGGGCGAGAGCCTTGGCAACGTGGCCTTTGGCATCGACTATCTGGCTAACTCCAAGGCCTTCCGTCTGGGCGACGACGTGGCCGTTATCGGCGTGGGCAACTCCGCCATGGACTGCGCCCGCACCGCCATCCGCAACGGTGCCCGCCACGTTACCTGCTACGCCCGCCGGGACGAGAACTGCATCAGCGCCTCCGAGTACGAGGTGAGCTACGCCAGGCTGGAGGGCGTAGGCTTCCGCTTCTGCAAGGCACCGGTGGAGATCCGGGAAAACGGCCTGATCTGCCGCGACACCGTCAAGGGCGAGGACGGCAAGTTCACGCAGGTGGAGGGCAGCGAGACTTTGTACCCCCACACCGGCGTCATCGTGTCGGTCAGTCAGGGCTCTGAGAGCAACCTTGTCAAGACCACGACCGGCATTGAGACCAACCAGAAGGGTCTGCTGAGCGTCAGCGAGGACGGCCGCACCACCCGCGAGGGCGTATTTGCCGGCGGCGACGCCGTCATGGGCGCACGCACCGTGGTGGAGGCTGTGGCCGTTGCCAAGAAGGTGGCCGTCGCCATGGACGAGTATATGAAGAGTCTGCCCGCCGACACCGCTGCCGACCCCTATGCCGACATCCCGGTGTTCCAGACCCCTACCTCTGACGTGCTGGCAAAGCAGCAGCTGTAACAGGACGATTTTGCATGGCCTCCGCTTTGCTTTGGCCATGTTCAGCGGAAAAAATATTTTTGATTTCGGGACACCGGAACGTCTGCGGACGCTCCGGTGTCCCATTTTCACAGAGAGAAATTTATATTGTAAAAAGGGTCTTGGAAACGCCGCAGGCGCTTCCAAGACCTTTCTAGCTTATAGCATTACCCGCAGGGTGAACTGCCCATCCTTGGCGGCAAAGCTGGTCAGGCCGCCGTACCGCTCCGAGATGGCACAGATGCTGCGCACCCCAAGCCCATGACCGGTGCGGTCGGTGACCGGGATGCCCTCCCGGAACTGCACGTCCGGCAGACAGCTGTTGGTGATCTGCAAAAACAGCTTTTTCCCCTTTTCGTGCCCGGAGGTCTCGATAAAAGCCCCCTGCCCTGCTTCGCGGCAGCGCACGGCGGCGTGCAGGGCGTTTTCCAGTGCGTTGGAAAGCAGCACACACAGATCGCTCTCCGAGACCGGCAGCGCCTGCGAGATGCCCGCCTGCACCGTGAACTGCACCCCGGCCTTGGCGGCGCGGTCGGCAAAAGCGGAAAAGATGAGGTTCGCCGCTTCGTTCTCGCAGTAGGCGGTCACCTTACCGGCTTCGATCTCGCTGCACACACTGCGGATATAGCCCAGCGCCTGCTCGGTGCGGCCGTTCTCGATGCAGCCCGCCAGAAACTGCATGTGGTGGCGCAGGTCGTGGCGGTAGGTGCTGGCGCGCTGCTGGGAAAGGCGCAGCGCTTCGATCTCGCGCATGGCCTGTGTGACCTGTAAGTTCAGGCTGGTCTGCAGCTGTTCCATCTGGATGCGCTGCCGCTCCACCCGGGAGGCGCGCAAAATGGAGCACAGAAAGGCCGCGCAGCACACAAAGAACATGAACTCCACCGCCGCCGGGTTCGCCTCGGATAAAAGGCTGGTGTAGACATGGGTGATGTAGTCAAAAAGATAGCTCACCAGCGGTACGATGCCGAACTGGCACTGCACCGAAGCCGGGTAGCGGGAAAGCTGCCGCATGGAGGGTGCAAGGAACCGGATGAACAACAGCAGCAGCGGCAGGGTGAACAGCAGCTCTGCCACCGGCTGCACCAGCGGGTGCTGCGGAAAGAACAGCGCTACCGCCAGCGCCACCCAGCGCCGCACCTGACAGCACAAATAAGCCGTGAGCACTGCCACCAGCGGCCAGACCTTCTGCCCGCTGAGCAACATCAGCACGACATACAGCGGCAGGTGGGTGATGAGGGGGTAAAGGTACTGGGCAGCCGTAGGGCTGGCACCGAAGTAGAAGATGCCCTGCAATGCCAGCATCCCGGCGGAGCAGCCCGCCAGCGCCCATCGCTTTTTGTCCGTCCAGCGAATGGGACAGAACGCCGCACTGAGCAGGATGCCGAAGATGCCCACCGCTGCGCCGTCCAGCAGCTCCAGCAACACCCCCGGGGCGGTCACAGGACGACCTTCTTTCCTGCAAAGGAGTACTCCAGATACTGGTCCCGCACGGCGGTAAAGCGCCCGTGGGGCAGCGGCACCTCGGCAAGGCTTTCCATGGTGATGCTTTTGGCGGTAATGTTCTGGATGTATTCCATATTGACCAGATAGGAGCGGTGCGGGCGCAGAAAGCCCGGGTAATCTGCCAGCTGCCGTGCCAGCTCGTCCATGCTGCCGCTGCTCTCAATGACGGTGCCGTCCAGCAGATGGAACACCAGCGTGCGCCCCTGCACCTCGCAGTATTCCAGACTGTCCAGCGTAATGCGGGTCACGCCGCTTTTGCAGCGCAGGATCAGGCTGTGCTGGGTACGCTTGCGGCACTCGGCCAGCACGGCGTCGGTAAGGCGAAAAAAGCTGTCCTTCCAGATGGGCTTGAGCTGGTAGTAGTAGGCGCCTACCACATAGGACTGTACAGCAAATTCCGACGAGGAAGTAACAAAGATGATCTGCACCGCCGTGTCGTACCGGCGGATCTCCCGGGCGGCGTTGATGCCGTTGATGCCGGGCATGAGCACATCTAAAAACAGCACGTCAAAGCGCACCCCGGCCTCGATATCTGCCAGAAGCTCCACGGGCTTTGTATAGGGAGTCAGTTCCAGCTGCGCCCCCCGCAGGGTGCGGTACTGCTCCAGAAAATCCTGCATCTGATGCAGCAGCGCGGCATCGTCATCACAGAAAGCGATCCGGGTCATAGCAAAGAAATCCTTTCCGAACAATAATCTACCCCTTAACGATACCACATCCGCGCCGTTTCGTCACGTCTTTTTCGCAAATTTGCAAGCTTTTTATATCCCCGGCAGCTGCATTGCATCCCTGTTCGGCAGAGTGTTCAACGGCGGGGCGGTTCCCTTGTGCAGAACGTCCAAAAATCGCGCTGAAGCTTGTATTTTACCTGCGGAGCGTGTACAATAAGCACAGAATATGTTTGCGCAGAGCAGGAGAGCGACAGACAGAGCAGATAGCTTTGTTTGGTGCGCTCTTTTTTGTTTTGCGCCCAGCTTGTAAGCAAGGAGAGAAGATCATGAGCCAGACCAAATACATCCTCTCATTGGATCAGGGCACTACCAGCAGCCGGGCGATCCTGTTTGACAACGAGCAGAACATCGTCTGCGTCCAGCAGCGGGAATTTGAGCAGATCTACCCCCATCAGGGCTGGGTGGAGCACAACCCTATGGAGATCTGGTCCAGCCAGTACGGCGTGATGAACGAGGTCATCGCCCAGAGCGGCGTGAACCCCAAGGACATTGCGGGCATCGGTATCACCAACCAGCGCGAGACCACCATCCTGTGGGACAAGAACACCGGACGCCCGGTATATAACGCCATCGTCTGGCAGTGCCGCCGCACCGCGCCTCTTGTGGACGAACTGCTCAAGACCCCCGGCATGGCAGACTATATCCGGGAAAACACCGGCCTTGTGCCGGACGCCTATTTCTCTGCCACCAAGATCAAGTGGATCTTGGACAACGTCCCCGGTGCGCGGGAAAAGGCCGAGGCCGGGGAGCTTTTGTTCGGCACGGTGGACACATGGCTGGTCTGGAAGCTGACCGGCGGCAAGGTGCACGTTACCGACCGCACCAACGCCAGCCGCACCATGCTGTACAACATCCGCACGCTGGACTGGGACGACACTCTGCTCAAGGCGCTGGATATCCCCCGCTGCATCCTGCCCAGCGTGAAGGACTCCAGCGAGGTGTACGGCTACACCAGCATTCAGGGCGTGGATGTGCCGGTGGCGGGTATTGCGGGCGACCAGCAGGCCGCGCTGTTCGGGCAGGGCTGCTTTAAGCCCGGCGACGTGAAAAACACCTACGGCACCGGCTGCTTTTTGTTGATGAACACCGGCAACAAGATCTACCAGAGCAAAAACGGTCTGGTCACCACCATCGCCATCAGCCTTAACGGCGAGGTGGAGTATGCGCTGGAAGGCTCCGTCTTTGTGGGCGGCGCGGTCATCCAGTGGATCCGGGACGGGATGCACCTCATTCAGGACAGCTGCGATTCCGAGTACTACGCCCAGAAGGTGCCGGACAACGGCGGCGTGTACATCGTGCCCGCCTTTACCGGTCTGGGCGCGCCCTACTGGGATATGTACGCCCGGGGTGCTATTCTGGGCATCACCCGCGGTACCACCCAGAACCACATCATCCGGGCGGCAGAGGAATCCATCGCTTACCAGAGCGCCGACCTGATGTGGGCCATGGAGAAGGACACCGACATCGCCATCAGCACCCTGAAGGTGGACGGCGGTGCCAGCCGCGACCACTTCCTGATGCAGTTCCAGTCCGACATCCTGAACAAGGAGGTGCTGCGCCCCGCCATCCGGGAGACCACCGCCCTTGGCGCGGCGTATCTGGCTGGCCTTGCCACCGGCGTGTGGAAGAGCCGGGAGGAGATCAGCCACCTGTGGAGCTGCAACCAGCTGTTTGAGCCCAAAATGGACGCTGCCCAGCGGGAAAAGCTGGT
>CAKSZE010000040.1 GCA_934525325.1 uncultured Faecalibacterium sp. | reverse complement strand
TATTTCCTTCTTTGCCTAAGCGCCTGTCCGGGGCCTGCACCCCGGGATAAGCGTTGAGAGATCCTTATTCATTTACCGTTACCTCCTTCAAAAACAGCCGCTCCGGGTGCGCCCGGAGCGGTTGTTTTGTGTCCTGAAAAAACGGAACGCCCGCAGACGTTCCGTTTTTTTGTTAGGAAAGCAACGCTTTTATCCGTTCCCCGTAAACCTCGGTGAACACCCGGCGCAGGGTGGTGATCTCCGGGCGGGGGTCGTCCCGCAAAGTCAGCAGAACAGTGTCCGGCAGGGGCAGAGGTACCTGTCGGTACCACGCTGCCGGGTAGGCGGGGTACCGCATGGGGAACAAAAACATCCCGCGCCCGGCCAGCAGCTCGGTGTAGACATGGGCATAGTTTTCCACGCTGCGCCATTCCATGGTGGAAAACGGCATTCCGGGCTGGACGCCTGCATAATCCACGATCTCCTGATACAGCGGCTCGTAGTACACCCGCTGCCCCGCAAGGTCGGCCAATCGCAGGCTCTCGCAGCGGTAGAGCGGATGTTCCGGCGCAAGCGCCAGATAAAAGGTGTTGCGCATGATGGGGGTGCGCTCCACCTCCGGCTGCGCCGGGCTGAAGGGCAGAAGCACAGCTGCATCTGCCTCCGTGCAGAGCATCAGATGGGCGTTCATCCGCGGCGAGGCGGTGTCCACCCGGAACTCGTACCCGGGCAGCGCGGCGTGCAGCTGCTCCATCAGTATCGGGTAGATGGGGTCGCGCTGCAGCAGCACCGGCGGCAGGCGCAGGGTGAGGGTGTGCCCGGCGGAAAAGCCTTTCAGCGCGGTGCGGGCGTTCAGGATGCCCCGGTACAGCTGCTCTGCGTGGGGCACAAAGGCGCGGCCTGCCGCCGTCAGCACCACCCGGGTGGTGCTGCGCTCGAACAGGGGCAGATCCAGCTCCTTTTCCAAGCTGCGGATCTGGTAGCTGAGCGCGGGCTGAGTGCAGTACAGCTCTCTTGCGGCGGCGGTGAAGTTCAGTGTGCGCTGCACGGTCAAAAAACACAGCAGCTGATGGTCGTTCATGGCTAAGGCTTCTCCTTTCTGCGGTGTACAGCACCAGTATAGCACAGAACGCCGGGGTTATAAACGTTTTTTATCACACTTGCAAAAATCTTTTGTTTCTCTTTTAGTTCGTTATATTTTATACTAACTGAGGGCAGGGATAAAAAATCCCGCACACACGAAAAAGAAGGAACATAAAAAAGGAGAAACAAGATGGAAAAGATCTCTCGTAAGGGCTTTTTAAAGGTTGCCGCAGCCGCCGCCATGAGCGGCGTCACCGCAGGCGCACTGGCTGCCTGCAACTCCGCAGCTTCTTCCAGCACCGCCGCTTCCGGTGATGCGATTTACACCCCCGGCACCTACACCGGCACTGCCACCGGCATCGGTGAGGTGAAGGTCACCATGACCTTCAGCGAGACCGCCATCACCGATGTGGTGGTGGACGCTTCCAACGAGACCGAGAGCATCGGCGGCGTGGCTGCTCCCACCCTGCAGGAAGCGCTGATGACCGCCCAGAACGCCGAGATCGACAACATCTCCGGCGCTACCGTCACCACTAATGCCGTCAAGAAGGCTGCCGCCAGCTGCATCGAGCAGGCCATGGGCGTAAAGACCGAGGACGGGAATACCGCCGCTGCTTCGGAGAACGACTGGCTGGGCGAAGCTCCCGAGATCGACGAGAGCAAGGTCACCAAGACGGTGGACGTGGATGTGGCTGTGGTGGGCTGCGGCATTGCCGGTGTGGCAGCCGTGCGCAGCATCGCCGAGGACGGCGGCAAGGTGGCAGCCTTTGAAAAGGCTGACGGTCCCCAGTGCCGCAGCGGCGAGTATGCCGTCATCAACGGCAATGTGCAGGCCAAGTGGGGCCGCAACACCTGGACCCGTGAGCAGATCGACGAGATCATCGATTCTCACATGGTGGAGAGCACCTACCGCTGCAAGCGCTCCATTATGAGCAAGTGGGCGCACAACATCGGCGAGACCTTTGACTGGTGGGTAGAAGCAAACCCGGATCTGTACTACGCCGAGACCACCCGCAGCGCCATCCCCGATGAAAACGCAAACAACTTCCTGATCCCCATCTTCTACCCGCTGCCCGAGCACTACGACTGGACACAGGAGCGCTTCCCCTGCTACCCCACCTCTGTGGAGTTCCTGCCCAACCAGTCCGTCACCGTCAATGCCAATATGCAGAAGGCTGTGGATACCGGCAACGTGGATACCTTCTACGGCTGCTTTGTGGAAAAGCTCATCATGGAGGACGGCCGCTGCGTAGGTCTGTATGCCCGCGATGCCGCCACCGGTGAGTACATCAAGTGCAACGCCGCCAAGGGCGTCATTCTGTCCACCGGCGATTACTCCCAGAACACCAAAATGCTGCAGCATTTCTGCCCGGAGGTCATCGAGAACAACATCCAGTGCCTGTTTACCAACGTGGACGTGGAGGGCAACTTTACCAATCAGGGCGACGGCATCCAGCTGGGTATGTGGGCTGGTGCACAGGTGCAGCAGAGCCACGCACCCATGATCCATCACATGGGCGGCGGTGCAGACCTGAGCGGCGTCGGCGTTATGGGCAATGCGGGTTTCCTGAATCTGGACATGAACGGCAAGCGCTTCATGAACGAGGACCTGCCCGGCCAGCAGCTGGAAAATCAGGTCGAGCTGCAGAAGAACCGCGAGAGCTGGCAGATCTTTGACGCCAACTGGCCCGAGCAGCTGCCCTATATGCCGGCAGCCCACGGTGGTGCCTGCTACTACGAGGACTATGCCAGCGAGGCAGACGGCCCCAAGAACAACCCGACCTACCGCAACTACAAGAGCCCCTATCAGCTGGAAGCTGCCGTAGCCGATGGCCGCGCTGTCAAGGCCGACACGCTGGAAGAGCTGGTCGCCAAGATCTACCCGGACGACACCGCTGCACAGCAGACTGCACTGGAGTCCATCCAGCGCTACAACCAGCTGGCCAAGGACGGCTACGATGAGGACTTCCACAAGCCCGCATCCCGTATGTGGGCAGTGGAGAACGGCCCCTTCTATGCCGACAAGTTCACCACCGCACTGCTGCTGGTGTGCATCGGCGGTCTGGAAAGCGACGAGAACTGCCACACCTTCGATGCCGACCGCAACGTCATCCCCGGCCTGTATGTGGCAGGCAACGTGCAGGGCAACCGCTTTGCCACCGAGTACCCCATCGGCCTGAAGGGCGTGAGCCACTCCATGGCCATGTACTACGGCTATGTGGCAGGCAAGAACGCCATGCAGAGCATCTGATGCCCTGCAATAACTGAACCATCCCCCGCCCGGAGCAGTCTTTTTTCTTCCTGCTCCGGGCTTTTTGCCCCTGCGTGACCCGGTCACGGAAAAGCGGGCGGCTTATGGGGTATACTGATGCTGTCAGTAAACACAACACCCATTCAGGAGGGAAAAAATATGGCAGTCATCAACATTACCAAGGAAAACTTTGCACAGGAAGTGCTCCACAGCGAAAAGCCCGTTCTGCTGGACTTCTGGGCCAGCTGGTGCGGCCCCTGCCGGATGCTGAGCCCTGTGGTGGACGAGGTAGCCGAGGAGCGCACCGACGTCAAGGTGGGCAAGGTGAACGTGGACGAGCAGCCGGACTTGGCGGCACAGTTCGGGGTGATGAGCATCCCCACTCTGCTGGTGTTCGAGCAGGGCAAGCTGGTGCGTCAGGCTGTGGGCGCACGCCCCAAGGCCGGTGTGCTGGAGCTGCTGGGCTGAATTATCGTTTTGCACGCAGGGCTGCTGCAAAATAGTCCCAACGAAAAAAATGAGATAGACTTCCCCGAAAGGGGCGGCCTATCTCATTTTTTGTTGCAAGGTGGAACCGGCCTGCAATGGCCAGCTTGCGGTCAACAGCGAATATATTAGAGGAGCGCATTCCAAATCGTCCCCGCGCAAAAGAAGCGGCGCTTATTCTCCTCTTGCCAGCGCCTGCAGCTTTTGCTTGTCCAACACCTGCACGCCGCCGCGGTACAGCCGTACCAAGCCCTCCTGCGCAAAGTATTTGAGCATCCGGCTCACCACCTCGCGGGCAGAGCCCATGTACTTTGCCATCTGGTCGTGGGTCATGCGGACGTCCGCGCCGCCGGTCTTGGCAAGCTCGTCGGTCAGAAAGATCGCCAGCCGCCGGTCGGCGCTCATAAATAAAATCTGCTGCATCGTCCACATGGTGTCGGAAAAGCGCTCTGCCGTCATCTGGTAGGCGTAGCAGCGCACATAGACGTTCTCCTGCATCAGCTGCCGGAAGATGCCCGCGCTGATGCACAGCGCTTCGGTGTCCTCCTCGGCGTCGATGTAGAGGTCGATGTTCACCGCATCCATCACGCAGGAGGCAGACAGAATGCACACCTCCCCGCCGAACAGGCGGTACAGCGTCACGTCCCTGCCGTCCTCCGACAGCAGATAGGAGCGCAGCTGCCCGCTGCGCAGCAGCAGAATGCCCACGCAGCTTTCCAGCGGGCTGTGCACCCGTGCGCCCTTGGCATAGTGCACCGGGCGGGTAAAGCGGCACAGCCGCTCCTGCTCTTCCGGGGTCAGCTGCTCCCAGAACGGGAACGCACAGGCCAGACACCGGGCGTGCGGAGATGTTTCTGCCATACGACTCACCCCTTTCGCAGCGCCTTGGCGGCTTCCGTGCCCGCCAGTGCGCCCTCATAGACAGCCTTTGCCACCTGCAACAGCCCGCCGGTGCAGTCCCCGGCGGCGTACAGGCCGGGCACGGTGGTCTGCATTTTGTCGTCCACCACGATGCGGCTGCCCTCTACGGCAGCGCCCAGCTTCCGGGCCAGTGCGGTGCTGCCCGCCACGCCCAGCGCCACAAATACGCCGGACACCTCCCGCACCGCGCCGCCTGCCAGCTGCACGCCGGTGACGGTCTGCTCGCCCAGAATGGCTTCCACCTTTTGGGTGCAGACGGTCACCTCGGGCGGGAAGTCTGCGGTCAGGGCTGCGCCGTCCGTCAGCAGGGTGACGCTTTTCACCACCGGCAAAAGCGCCTGCACCTCGTGCAGGGCGTACTCGCCGCTGCCCAGCACCGCCACGTCCTTGCCGCGGTAGAAAAAGGCATCGCAGGCGGCGCACCAGCTCACGCCGTGGCCCTCCAGCCCGGTCAGCCCCGGGATGCGGGGCACCGCGCGGGAAGCGCCGGTGGCCAGAATGACCGCATCTGCCGGGTACGCGCCCGCCAGCGTTTCCACGGTCAGGCGGTCGGTCCATGTCAGCCCCACAGCTTCGGTCTGCACGAACTGCACCCCCAGCCGCCGGGCGTTCTCGATGCTGCGGCGTTCCAGTTCCGGCCCGGAGACCGGCTGAGCAAAGCCGTAATAATTTTCGATCTTTTCGGCGCGTGCCAGCGCCCCGGAGCCCTTGGTCAGCACGGTGGTCTGTACCCCGGCGCGCACGGCATACAGGGCGGCGGATACCCCCGCCGGGCCGGAACCTACGATAACGATGTTGGACATGGTGTTGCTCCTTTGCATGATCTTTTGCCCTTATTATACACCAAAGCCGCACAGACTTCTGTGACCGGGTCGCAAAAACTTTTTGGGCGGCGGGCACTGTTCAAGCCCCGGGGCGTGTGTTATACTGTTGTCATGTTGAAATTACTGCCACAGGGGGCTTTTGCTTTATGTCCAAACAACGTCTGCTTTTTATCACCACCGGCGGCACCATTGCCAGCGTGCGCACCCAGCAGGGGCTGAAACCCGTGCTTACCAGCGAGGAGCTGCTTGCCCATCTGCCGGAACTGAAGGAACTGTGCTGCCCGGAAACGCTGGCGCTGTGCAGCATCGACAGCACCGACCTCGGGCAGGAGCACTGGCTCATGATGGCACGCGCCATTCAGGAAAACTACGCCTTGTACGACGGCTTTATCATCTGCCACGGCACGGATACGCTGGCGTACTCTGCGGCGGCGCTCTCTTATCTCATCCAGAACGCAGATAAGCCCATCATCCTTACCGGCGCGCAGCAGCCCATCTCCAACGAGATCACGGATGCCAAGAAAAACCTGCGGGACAGCGTAGTCTGCGCCATCGACCCGGGCAGCCGGGGCGTGATGGTGGTGTTCGGCGGGCACGTCATCGCGGGCACCCGCGCCAAGAAGAACAAGACCATCAGCTACGACGCCTTTGCGTCGGTCAACTTCCCGGAGCTGGCGCTGGTGCAGGGCGACCGGCTGGTGCGGTACATCCCCTCGCCGTGGCCCACCGGCCCGGTGGAGTTCAGCCGCACGCTGGACAGCCGGGTATTCCTGCTCAAGCTGACCCCGGGCATGTCCCCGGCGCTCATCCCGGAGATCTTCCGCCTGTACGACTGCGTCATCGTGGAAAGCTTCGGCGTGGGCGGCATTCCGCAGCAGCTGATGGACGCCTTTGCCGAAGGCCTGGGCGACTACGAGACCACCCATAAGGTGCTCATCATGACCACGCAGGTCACCTACGAGGGCAGCGATGTGGGCGTGTACGAGGTGGGCAAGCGGGTGCGCAACCGCTTCCGCTTTTTAGAAGCCCACGATATGACCATCGAGGCGGTGGTGACCAAAAGTATGTGGCTGCTGGCACAGAACTGCGAAAGCTTTGACCAGCTGCAGCAGCGGTTCTACCGTCAGGTGAACTTTGACACCTTCTACCACTGAGCCGCTTTTTTCAGAACACCAGCTGCACCAGCAGTACATAGCAAAAAGTGCCCCCCGCCACGCTGAGCAGGGTCTGGTGCTTCCACTTATGCAGCGCAATGGTAGCCAGCAGCGCAAGGGCTTCCGGGATGCCGTGGCTGCCGGAGAACGGGGTGACGCCTTTCAGGCAATAGACGATGAGCATCCCGAAAATGGCGGCGGGCAGCACCCGCCCCAGATACCGCACCACCTCCGGCGGCTGCTGCTCCTTGCTGGAAAAGATCAGAAACGGCAAAAAACGGGTAAGCATGGTGGCGGCGGTGCACACCGCAATGGTAAGCCCCATCTGAACTGCTGTCATTCCTCTACCTCCCCGGCTGCTTTTTCCATCGGACGGCGCAAAGCCAGCAGCAGCACCAGAATGCCCGCCATGGACGGCAGCAGAAAGCTGCCGGAACCAAATACCGCGAGACACACCAGCGGCACGGCAAGCCCGATGAGGGCACTGCCGTGCTGCTTATCTTTTTCCCACTGGTTCAGGAAGATGACCGTGAACATTGCGGTCATGACAAAATCCACGCCCTCGGTGCTAAAGGGCAGCACCGTGCCCAGCGCAGCCCCAAGCCCGGCGCTGCCCACCCAGTAAAGCTGATCCAGCAGGGTGATAAAAAACATGAACCAGCCCTTGTCCACCCCTTCCGGCGGCGCTGCCGAGCAGGTGATGGAAAAGGTCTCGTCGCTCATGGCAAAGATCATGTAAAAGCTGCGCCAGCCGTAGCCCTTATAGCGTTCCAGCATGGCAAGGCCGTAGAAAAGGTGCCGTGCTTGGATCATCAGCGCCATCAGAAAGGCCGACAGCGGCGAGAACGCGCCCAACAGCAGGCTTGCCAGCACAAACTCCAGCGAGCCGCCGTACACGACAGTGCCCATGAGCATAGGCATCCAAACCGGCAGTCCCAAGGACTGCACATAGATGCCGTAGCCCAGCCCCAGCACGAAATAGCCCGCCAGCACCGGGATGGTCTGCGGAAAAGCCGCCCGCAGCGCTCGCAGACAGGGGTGCGGCAGAGCGGGGGAAACGGTTTGGGACAGATGCTGCATAGAAAAGCTCCTTGCTTTGCGGGAATAGCGGGCGGCGCGCCCATATACCCACATAGATTGTATGGAATAAGTGATTTCTATTATAGCACATCCCGGCGCATTTGCAAGACGGCGGGTGTCCATGAAAAAACGATCCTCACGGCCTTCGGCCGTGAGGATCGTTTTTTAAACACTTTTTACTCTACATCTTCATCCGCGAAGATCCACAGCACCTCGTTGATGTGGGAGCCGCTGCGGGAGTAGGGGGTCACACGGATGCAGAAGCTGCGGCCGTCCGTCTTGCGGTAGCGGTGCTCCAGCAGGTTGCTGCTGAACACAGTGCTGCGCACAAGGCCAAAGTCCAGCAGCTTTGCAAAGCCGTCCCGGTTCTCCGGCGCTACCAGCGTGTCGCGGTAGTTGGTCAGCGCAGCCCGGAAAGAGCCGCCGCAGGTATCCAGAATGGTCTGGAAGTAGTCCGGCACGATGATGGGGCGCACGGTATCCTGCTGCAAGTCCACCACGAATACGGTCTTGTACTTGGGGGCAAGCACCTTCAAGAAGTGCTCGGCGTCCCGCTTTTCCTGCAAGGTGCGCTCCATCTTTTCGTTCAGGCCCTCCAGCTGGCGGGCGCGGCCGTTGTGGTCGTAGTAGGCCTGCCGGTCCTGCCGCATAGCAGCCTCAGCCTTGGCGACAGCCTCGTCCAGACGGCGCAGGTCGGTGGTCTGCTGGATGCCTACGGAAATAGCGTAGTCCTTTTCCTTCAGGAAAGCGCGCATCCGGTCCACGGTGCTCCACACACTGTAAGGCGGCTCGTTGGGGGTCAGGATGATAAATTCATCGCTGCCAATGCGGTATACCCGGCTGGTAGCAAAGAACTTGCGGGCGGCGTTTGCCAGACAGCACAGCAGGGTGTCGCCGCTGCGGTGCCCCAGATGCTCGTTTACCTCGTGCATCCCCACTACGTCAATGTAGGTGCACACCACGGATTCGTATCCGCTGTGGGGCAGCTCCCGCAAATCGGCCTCGTACCGGCTGCGGTTGGCAAGGCCGGTCAGGGTGTCGTGGCTGTAAGAGAAGTCCAGTTCCTCGCTGAGCTGGTCGGCCTGTGCGTCATTGCGCACCAGCACGGTCGCCCACGGGTTCTGAGCACAGCAGCCACGGCAGGGCAGCACCTCTGTGGTGACCCAGATATACTGGCCGGACACATTCTCGCGGTAACGGTAGAACTCCGGCGCGGTGGCGTGGTACAGCACAGAGCGCAAAGTTTCCAGATCGGTCTGCTCTAAGAACAGATCTACGTCCTCCTCGTGCACGATCTTCTCGTTCACCAGGCGGTCGCAGTAGTTGACAAAATCCTCTTCTTTTTCCAGATCTGCGCCGGGCAGGCGGGCGTCCCGCTTGATCACCCGGTACGCACCGGTGGCAAGGTTCAGCAGCGAGATCTCCAGCACGTTGTCGGTAAAGATCTGGTAGGCCTGCAAGGCCAGCGCGGTCTTTTCGGTGCCCGGGTTCTCCACCCGGCGGTCGCGGCGCATCAGGTCGCGGCGCAGATCCCAGTAATCCTGATTGGTGGGCTGCGCCAGCAGCTTTTCGGCGTTTTCCACCGGCATGGGCTTAAAGAAATAGTAGCCCTGTGAGTACAGGCAGTCTGCGGCTTGCAGCATGGACACCTGCTCCGGGGTCTCCACGCCCTCGGCGATGATGGGCAGGTTCAGCCGGTGTGCCATATCCACCACCGACTCCACGATCTGCACGCCCTTGCTGCGGTTCTCCTGATTCATGTCGATGAGCTTCATGTCCAGCTTGATGGCATCGACGTTGGTATCCTTGAGCATATTCAGCGAGGAATACCCGCTGCCAAAGTCGTCCATCATCACCGCAAAGCCCTTGCGGTGCAGCCCCTGAATGGCGCTTTCCACCATCTGGGTATCCTCGGCCACCATGGTCTCGGTGATCTCAGCCAGAAGAAGCTTGGGCTCCAGCTTATATTTTTCCACCAGATCTGCAAAGATCTGCGGCACATCCAAGTTCAGGATATCCTGTACCGAAACGTTCACCGATACCGGCACAAGGTTGCTGCCGCTCTCCTGCCACTTCTGCAAGGTCTGGCAGACGGATTCCCAGATGTACTGGTCCAGCCGCGTTACAAGGCCGGTGCGCTCCAGCAGCGGCATGAACTCGGCGGGGGGAACACAGCCACGGGTGGGGTGGTTCCAGCGCACCAGCGCTTCCATGCCCACGATGGCGCGGGTAATGCTGTTGCACTTGGGCTGCAAGAAGAAGCAGAATTCGTGGTTGTCCAGTGCGCGCTCCAGCTCGCCCAGCAGCTGCTGCTGTTCTTTGAGTTCGTTGAGCATGGTGGGCTCAAAGCGGTGCAGGTAACCGCTGTCGTTCGTTACACCGGCGATCTGCGCATAGTTGCACAGGGTAGCAGCGTCTGCGCCGGGGTTTGCCTGCACGGGGCACACGCCCATTACCACAAAAAAGGTGACATCCTGTCTGCCGGCAGCCATGCAGGCCTGCAATGTGGCAAGCACGGCAGTCTGCTCGGCTTTTTCGTCCGGCAGGCACAGGAAAAAGTCATCGTTTCCAAAATAGCCCACAGGATAGCCGGTCTGCTTGCTGTAACCCAGCAGACAGTTTGCCATGGTCTCCAGCAGAACATCGCCCTTTTCGGTGCCATAAAGCTCGTTATAAAGCTTGAAGTGCTGGATATCCACAGCGGCAACAGCCCATTCCGTTCCCTGATGCGCGGTCAGGAATGTATGCAGGGCCTGTAAAAATGCGTCCTTGCGGTCGATCCGCTCCAACGCAGCAGATGCCGGTGCGGCGGCATCTGTTCTGGTCTTTCGTTCCTCTGACATGACGATTCCTCACAATTTGGATAGATTTCAATACGGACAAGTCGATTGCGGTCAGTTTGTATACTTTATAATCAGTATAACACGGTTTAAGCGGTTTTGAAATAGTTTTTTCACACTTTATAACAACATTATTCGAGCAAAGCGCAACAAAAATGCCACACACGGCAGTGCCGGTGCGGCATTCAGAATCATTTGGTATCTTTTTTGTCGTCCTGCTCGGCGCGGCGCAGCATCTCCCGCAATGTGGGCAGGGTGCGCAGCTTTTTGCCGTGCCGGAGTTTCGGGTAGGCGCGCAGCATACGGCGCGGGCCCACGATGCGGGGGGTGCGCAGCAGCTGTGCCTGCATTTCCTCGCTGCGGGCTTGCAGCTCTGCGGCCAGCTGTTCCAGCTGCAGCAGCTCGGCGGCGTGCTCGGCAGTGCCCTTGGCGGCAAGACGGGCGGCGTTGGCGGCTTCGGCAGCGTTCAGGCGGGCGTCCTCGCTGGCGCGGCGGGCAGCTTCGCTGGCTTCGGCAGCCTTGGCGCGGATGGCGGCCAGCGTCTCACGGGCAGAGGGGCGCTTTCCGGCGGCGTCCCGCGCCTCGGCGGCGGCAAGCTTGAATTGCAGCCGTCCCTCGTCCAGTTTCTGGTCGGCATTCAGGGTGGTGGTACCCAGCAGCTGGGTCATGGCATCGCTGACGGCGTGGATGCTGTCGCCCAGCTGCTCCATGGTGTCCAGTGTATCGGCCAGTGCAGAGGCGGCAATGGCGGTAGCCACCACGTCCACCGCGTACACAGCGTACAAAAAGCACATCACGATGACCCCCACAAAGGGCGGGATGAGCATTACAAGGTCGGCCACCACCGGGTGCACGATGCGCATGACCACCAGCGTGCCCACGCCCCACAGCAGGCAGAATTCCAGACAGATATAGCCCCCGATGTTAAAGGGCAGATCGCTGTAATCCCACCAGCGGGTGTGATAGAGCTTATACAGCGCCCAGCCGCCCACCAGTTCCAGCGCACTGGGCAGGATGACGCCGCCGAGATACAGCAGCAGGACGCTGTGCTGCAGGGGCGTAAGGGCAAACAGCACGATGACCATGCCAAAACCGTAGATGGGACAGACCGGGCCGTTGAGAAAGCCCCGGTTCACCAGCTGACCGGTGGTGGCGGCGGCATAGATGACCTCCAGACACCAGCCCATGCAGGAATAGATCAGGAAATAGGCCAGAATATGGTACAGCGAGAACCCGCATACCATGGTCTCGGTAAGAAAGCTTACCATGAGCACCTCCGTTCTTCAGTTCTGTTTGGATACGATCTTATATTCGTCCCCCGGCTCAAAAAAGGGACAGGCAGCGGTACTGCGGGCAAGATAGCGTGCCATCTCGTCCTCGTCCAGCGCAGCGCCCTGCGCGCAGTAATAGCTGCCGTATTCGTCCTGAACATTATTCAGGCACAGCTCACAGGGGTCAGACATTGGCTTCGCCTTCCTGTGCGGCGGCTTCGGCGGCGGCAGCTTCCCGTGCCATCCGCTTGAGCACCTTGGGGTCTACCCATGTCACGCTGTCGGCACCGGGCTTCTTGCGGGCGATGAGCGCCTTGATCTTGATGCCCATCTCGGTGAACATGCCCTCGTGCTCGGTGCGGATGTTCCACTCCGGCTCGTTCTCGTGCAGGTCGTAGGTGATCCACTCGATATCGTAGCCGGAAGCGGGGAAGTACTCCACGCTGTCCCGGAACAGATCATCGTCGTCGGTCTTGAAGTAGATCTCGCCGCCGTCTTTCAGGAACTCGCGGTAGGCGATGAGCTGGCGCGGGTAGGTAAGGCGGTGCTTGTGGGAGGAGTCGTTCTTGCTCCACGGGTTGCAGAAGTTGATGTAGATGCGGCTGACCTCGTCCTCCGGGGTGATGACGCCCTTGATGCGCTCGATATCGGTGCTCATGATCTTTACGTTGTCGATGGGGTGTCCGGCTGCCTGATAGGCGGCTTCGATCTTGCGCTTGGCAAGGATGAGCACCTTATCGGTGATGTCGATGCCCAGATAGTTATTTTCCGGGTGGGCGCAGGCCAGCTGGGAGATGAAGCCGCCCTTGCCGCAGCCCAGCTCCAGAATAAAGGGCTGCTCCGGGCGGGCGTACTGGCCGTGCCACTTGCCGCCCCAGATGAGGGGCTCGTGCACATGGAAATCCGCGGCCATCAGTTCGTCGTGGGCATAGGGTTTGAAACGCATTCTCATAGTTTGTTGTTCTCCTTCAAAAATCTCTCCACCTGCTCCGGGGTGGCGGCGCAGCTGCCCTGACAGATGCCGGGCTTGCCGCCGCCGCGTCCGTTCAGGGCGGCGTTCAGTGCCTTGGTCAGGGCGCGCACATCGCCGTCCCGCTGGGCAAGGCAGTAGCCGGTGCCCTTTTCGGTGGGGGTCAGGGCGGCGCACAGGCCGGTGGTAGCTTCGGTCAGCCGGACAGCCAGCCGGTGCAGCCCGTCCGGGTCCAGCCCCGGCAGGGTGCGGATGGCGTCCGCATCGGGCGCGATCAGCTGCGCAAGGGAGTCAAACAGCTGGCCGCACAGTCCGAAGTGTGTAAATTTGAGCGCGGTATACTCGTCGTATACCCGATGCACTGCCACAGCGGTCTGGTCGGCTTTGGCAGAGAGCAGCGCACCGATGTCTGCCTGCCGGGCGCGCATGGCCTGTGCCGCCGCCAGCGCACGGGCGCCGCACACCACGCTCAGCCGCACACCGCCCTTGTAGTTCTCGCTGGCAAGGATCTTGATCTGCCCCACCTGACCGGTGGTGCGGGTGTGGGTGCCGCAGCAGGCGCAGACGTCCGCGCCCGGGATGGTCACGATGCGCACCTGCCCTTCGATCTCCTTTTTGGAGCGGTAGACAAGGGCGGCAAGCTCCTCCCGGGTGGGGTAGCTGATGAGCACCGGCACATCCTGCCACACGATGCGGTTGGCGGCAAGTTCTGCCTGCCGCAGCCCCTCGGGGCTGATGGGCACGCTGGTGTCCATGCGCACTACCTCGGTGCCCACATGGAAGCCCACGTTCTCTGCCCCGAACATCTGGTGCAGGATGCCGGAGAGGATATGCTCGCCGGTGTGCTGCTGCATCTTATCGAACCGCCAGTCCCAGTCGATGCAGCCGGCAACGGCTGCGCCGGGCGCGGCGGCAGCGGGCAGGGCATCCACCGTGTGCCAGATGATGCCCGCCTGCTCGTGGACGTCCAGCACCTGCAGCACCGTGCCGTCCGGCAGGGTCAGGGTGCCCCGGTCGGCGGGCTGCCCGCCGCCCTCCGGGTAGAACACCGTGCCGTCCAGCGCAATGCGCCCGCCGCCGGTCTTTTCGTCCGGCTCTGCGGCAAGGATGACGCTTTCGCATTCGGTGCGGAAAGCGTCCTGCTCAAAGTATTTTTCTGTGCGCTGCATAGCGCGAGTACCTCCTGTAGATAGAACGATCAATAATGCCCTCCGCTTGCGCTCTGGGCATATTCAGCGGAAAAATTATTTTTATTTCGGGATTCAGGAAAGTCTGCGGACTTTCCTGAATCCCATTTTCACGGAGAGGGGTCGTAACCCCAAACTGCATTTGCAGCGCCGCTTTCTTCGAAAGCGCGGCGCTGCGGGCGAGCGCTTGCTCCCCCTTGGGGGAGCTGTCGCGCAGCGACTGAGGGGCTATTGATGGAGAAGCGAAAAAAGCGTTAAAGCGATAGCGCCGACTGG
>CAKSZE010000039.1 GCA_934525325.1 uncultured Faecalibacterium sp. | reverse complement strand
GCGCCAAGGATCTTGCTTTCCAGCTCCTTCAGCTCCTGCGTGATGTAACGCTCGCCGGAGGTGAGGGTCTGCTTGCGGATATAGGTCTCCGGCACGAGGTTTTTGTAGGAGTTGCTCACCTCGATGAAGTAGCCGAACACATGGTTATAGCCGATCTTCAGCTTGGGGATGCCGGTCTCCTGCCGCAGGCGGGCTTCCAGCTGTGCCAGCACGCCCTTGGTGTTATCGCGGATGGAGCGCAGCTCGTCCACCTCGGCGTGGTAGCCCTTGGCGATGACGCCGCCATCTTTGAGGGTAGAGGGTGCGTCCGGGTCTACTGCGGCATAAATGCGCGCCTTGATATCCTCCAGCGGGTCGATGCCGGCAGCAAGTTCAGAAAGTTCCGGGCAGTTGCAGCCCTCTGCCTGCTTGCGCAGACCGGGCAGACGGTCGCAGGTCTGGGCAAGGGTGTAGATCTCCTTGGGGGTGGCAGAGCCGTACACCGTGCGGGTCATCAGGCGCTCCATGTCCGCGATGTAGTGCAGCTCCTCGGTCAGGTCGCCGCGCACCATGGTCTGGCGCACCAGTGCCTCCACGGCGTTCAGGCGGTGGTTGATGAGCGGACTGGAAATAAGCGGCTGCTCGATCCAGCTGCGCAGCATCCGCTTGCCCATGGCAGTGCTGGTCTTATCCAGCACCCACAGCAGGGTGCCGCGCTTTTCGCGCCCGCGCAGGGTCTCGGTCAGCTCAAGGTTTGCGCGGGTGACCGGCGAAAGCCGCATGAACTGGGCTTCGTTGTAAGTAATGACGGTCTTTAACCGCTCCACGCCCTTGATCTGGGTATCGTGCAGGTATTCCAGCAGCGCGGCCATGGCAAAGCGTACCAGACCCTCGGCGGCTATGCCGGTGGTCTGCGGCCAGTCGCGGCCGAACTGCTCTTCCAGCGCAGAAGCCACCAGCCCCGGCGCATAGCGTTCATCCTCGACCAGCTCCACCGAGCAGTTCATGTTCTTTTTGATGTAGGCGGTCACCTCGCGGCAGTCCAGCAAGCCGGGGTTCAGCAGCACCTCGCTGGGATGGTAGCGGCACAGCTCGGTAATGACCGCCGGAGCGATCTTGTCTGCTGTCAGCTCGGTGATATGCGCCGTACCGGTGGAAACATCCGCAAAGCACAGGCCGGCCTTTTTACCCTTGAGGTACAGGCTGGCAATGTAGTTGTTACGGTCATCCTGCAGCATACTGCTTTCAATGACCGTACCGGGGGTGACCACGCGGATGATGTCCCGCTTGACAAGCCCCTTGGCTTTGGCAGGGTCTTCCACCTGCTCACAGATGGCGACCTTATAGCCCTTGGCGATCAGGCGCGCCACATAGCCCTCGTAGCTGTGGAAGGGCACACCGCACATGGGGGCGCGCTCCGCAAGGCCGCACTGCTTGCCGGTAAGGGTAAGATCCAGCTCCCGGGACGCCGTGACGGCATCGTCGAAGAACATCTCGTAAAAATCGCCGATGCGGTAAAAAAGAATTTCGTCCTTATGTTGGTTTTTGATCTCAAGATACTGCTGCATCATGGGCGAAAGCTCTGCCATGGTTTTTCCTCTTTCCCTTGTATGGTTCCGTCAGCCGGTTTGCGGGCTGTAACCGCCGGTGCAAACAAAACGCGGTCTGTGTTGCACAGCCGCGTTCCGGTCAAAAAAGTTTGCTCAGTGGCAGCCGCCGCAGGTGGAGCAGCTGCCGGTGCAGGAGGCAGAAGGCTCCTGCACGGTCATGGGGTCGCCGCCGTTCATGGCGGTGTTGATGATGGCGTCGATATAGTTGACCAGATTCTCGCACTCGCGCTTGGCCTCGTTGTATGCCACCATGCCCTCGTTGCCCATGATCTGGCCGTAGAGGCTGTTCACCTTCTCGTTCAGCTCAGCGATGCGGGCGTCGTCGCGCTCGTTCTTGCCGATCTCGTTGTTCAGATCCATGCGGGCCAGATTGAACTCGCCGATCAGGTTCTGCAGTTCCTCATCCTTATCGTTTGCCTTGCGGGCCTGATCCAGAATGACGTAGCGGGGGTCGGTCTGAAGTGCCATAGCGGCACGCTTGAAAAGATCAATGCAATCCATGATTGGGTTCTCCTTGTTGTTTTTATTCTTTCTGGGGCAGTTTGCCCCGGAATCACTTTTTTATGCTTCCACTTCACCCAGCAGCACGGTGGCGCGGGCATCGGTAAGATGTACGGTCGCGTAGCTACCCAGCAGTGCCGGGTTAGCGGCGAACTCCACGGTCAGATTGTTGTCCAGTCGGCCGGAGAGAGTGCCCTCGTTGCGGCCAAAGCCCTCCACCAGCACCCGGACAGTCTGCCCTACCTGCGCCTTGACCAGTGCCATGGCGATCTCGTCCTGCGTAGCCAGCAGACGGGTCATACGGTCGGTCTTTTCCTTGCGGGGGGTGGGGTCCGGCATTTCGGCAGCCTTGGTGCCGGTGCGCTTGGAGTAGATAAAGGTGAACAGCTGCATATAGCCCACCTTGCGCACCAGTTCCAGCGTTTTTACAAAGTCCTCCTCGGTCTCGCCGGGGAAGCCCACGATGATGTCGCTGGAAAAGGTGATGCCGGGCACAGTCTTGCGGGCGTAGTCGATGAGTTCCAGATACTGCTCCACCGTGTAGTGGCGGTTCATCTGCTGCAAAAGCCGGTCGGAGCCGCACTGCACCGGCAGATGCAGGTGCTTGCACAGCTTCGGCTGGGCGGCGATGGTATCAATGAGCTTATGGCTGGCGTCCTTAGGGTGGCTGGTCATAAAGCGGATGTGATAATCGCCGGGCACGGTGCACAGCAGGTTGAGCAGGTCAGAGAAATCGATCTGCTCTTCCAGACCCTTGCCATAGCTGTTCACGTTCTGACCCAGCAGGGTGATCTCCTTATAGCCCGCCTCCACAAGGCTGCGGAACTCCGCAAGGATATCGCCGGGCTTGCGGCTCTTCTCGCGGCCGCGGACGTAGGGCACGATGCAGTAGGTGCAGAAGTTGTCGCAGCCGTACATGATGGGCAGCCATGCGCGGAACTCGCTCTCGCGCCGGATGGGAATGTTCTCCACGATGACCGGACGCTGGGCGGGGTCCAGCAGCACCCGCTTGTGCTTTTGCAGCTTCTGGGCAACCAGCTGCGGCAGGGTGTCGATGCCGTCCACGCCGAACACCAGATCCACATAGGGGTAGCTCTTGCGCAGCTTTTCCACAACGTGCTTCTGGTTTGCCATGCAGCCGCACAGGCCGATGATGAGGCCGGGCTTTTTCTCCTTGAGCCCCTTCAGCGCACCCACATTGCCGAACACCCGCTGCTCGGCGTGCTCACGCACGGCGCAGGTATTGAACAGGATCAGGTCGGCGTCCTCGGGCTTATCGCACAGGCCGTAGCCGATATCCACCAGCACACCCTTGATGCGCTCGCCATCGTTGACGTTCTGCTGACAGCCGTAGCTGTGCACAAAGGCCAGCGGCGGGGTGTCGTAGGTCTGCCGCACCAGCTCGGCGGCAACGGTATTATGTTCAAAGTTAATGTATTCCAAAAAAACCATCCTTCTCCGCCGGGCAGGGCAGTCCCATGCGGCGAAACTCTATTTTCTGCTATTTTATAAAAGACACTCTTTAGTATACCCTGTTTGGCCGCTGCGGGCAAGAGGGAACGCGCAAATTTTATACCTGTTCTGCCGCTGCTTGTTCCGCAGCCTGCCTGCGGCAGCACTCTTCGCACACGCCCAGCAGCACCACGGCGCAGTCCTGCACCCTGCCCTTCTGGTTTTTGACCAGTTCCATCACCTGTTTTCCGTCCACATCTGCATCGGTCACACCGCCGCAGACGGTGCAGTACAGGTGGCTGTGCCACGGCAGGGTATGGTCAAAGCGGTCTGCCTTGCCGGGAATGGACACCCGTCGCACCCGCCCGGCTTCCACCAGACTGTTCAGGTTGCGGTACACGGTGCCAAGGCTCAGGTTCGGGCACTCCTGCGCGGCTTTATCGTAGATCTCCTCCGCAGTCGGGTGGTCGCACAGCCGCTCCACCGTCTGCATGACAAGCTCCCGCTGTTTTGAGTAACGCATATCCATCCTCCTTTTTTACACGGTTCAGACGTTTTCTTCCCCTTTGATCTTTGCCCAGTACGCCCGGGCAGCCTGCTCGGTCTTGTTGTCGCCAAAAGTGTAGTATTTGGTATCCTTCAGCACATCCGGCAGATACTGCTGCTGCACCCAGTGGTTTGCGTAGCTGTGAGCATATTTGTAGTTCTGCCCCTTTACCAGCGCATCCTCGCCGTCAAAGTGCTTGTTTTGCAGCTGGCGCGGGATGGGGCCGGTGCGCCCGGCCTGCACATCGGCAATGGCTGCGTTGATGGCATCGTGGGCGCTGTTGGATTTGGGGCTGGTGGCTACCAGAATGACTGCATCCGCAAGGGGCAGACGCGCTTCCGGCAGACCCACCATGTTGGCGGCATCCACTGCCGCCTTGACGATAGGGATGATCTGCGGATAGGCAAGCCCCACATCCTCGCAGGCGCACACCATCAGGCGGCGGCAGGCAGAGGGCAGATCTCCCGCTTCCAACAGGCGTGCCAGATAGTGCAGCGCCGCGTCCGGGTCGGAGCCGCGCATGGACTTCTGGTAGGCGGAAACGATGTCGTAGTGGTCGTCGCCCTCCCGGTCGTAGCGCATGGCGGTGCGGCGGGTGACCTGCCGGATCATATCCAAGGTAATGCGCTTTTCTCCGTTTTCCACCGGCGCTGCCGTGACTGCAAAATCCAGACAGCCCAGTGCCTTGCGCAGATCACCCCCGGCGCTTTCTGCCAGATAGGCACAGGCATCCTCATCCATGCATACCGGCACCTGCTCCCCCTCAGAAAGGCGCTGCACGGCGTTGCGCACCCCGCGCTCCACGTCCGCTGCGGCAAGGGGCTTGAACTCAAACACGGTGCAGCGGGAAAGCAGGGCGTTATAGATGTAAAAATAGGGGTTCTCGGTGGTGGAAGCGATCAGGGTGACGCTGCCGTCCTCGATACATTCCAACAGGCTCTGCTGCTGTTTTTTGTTCAGGTACTGGATCTCGTCCAGATACAGCAGAATGCCGCCCGCCGCTGCCAGCGTGCCGATATCTTTGAGCACCGCCTTGATATCCCCGGTGCCGCAGGAGGTGCCGTTGAGCTTGTGCAGGGTCATGCCGCTGTTCTCGGCAATGATGCGTGCCACCGTGGTCTTTCCGGTACCGGAGGGGCCGTAAAAGATCATGTTGGGAATGCGCCCGCTCTCGATGGTGCGGCGGAACACCCGCCCCGGAGCCAGCAGATGCTGCTGCCCGCACACATCCGCCAGCGTTTTGGGACGCAGGCGCTGCGCAAGTGGTTCATTCATGGTGGTTTCTCCTTCCCTGCCCGCAAGGCACTTTTTATATAGTATAGCGCATTTAGAAAAGGAGGACAAGGGCTTTTCTGAAAATCATTCTCAGATAATGCCCCGCAAACATTTACAAATCCTGTCAAACATGGTATGATTCAGGTATTCCCTTTCAAAGGAGGTTTGTCCCATGCCGGTACGAAAAAAGATCCCGGAGGATCTTACCGCAAAAAAGGCGCTGGCGCTGGAGGTCATTCAGCGTCTCAAGGCCAAATACCCGGATGCAGGGTGCACGCTGGACTACGACCACGCGTGGCAGCTGCTGGTCAGCGTGCGGCTGGCCGCCCAGTGCACGGATGCCCGGGTGAACATTGTGGTGGAGGAGTTGTTTGCCAAATACCCAAGCGTGGCGGCGCTGGCTGCTGCCGAGCCGGAGGACATTGAAGCCATCGTCAAGCCCTGCGGACTGGGACACTCCAAGGCGCGGGATATCTCGGCCTGTATGCGGATGCTGCGGGACAAGTACGACTGCCGGGTGCCTGACACCTTTGACGAATTGCTTGCCCTGCCCGGCGTAGGGCGCAAGAGCGCAAACCTCATCATGGGCGATGTGTTCGGCAAGCCCGCCATCGTCACCGACACCCACTGCATCCGGCTGTGCAATAAGATCGGCCTTGTGGACGGCATCAAGGAGCCGCAGAAGGTGGAGATGGCCCTGTGGAAGATCATCCCGCCGGAGGAAGGCAGCGACCTTTGCCACCGCTTTGTGATGCACGGCCGCGCGGTATGCAACGCCCGCAAGCCGGAATGCGAAAAATGCTGTTTGAAAGACATCTGCCGCACCGCCCGCGAAACCGCCGGGCAGCAGGCAGAGCCGTGATTTTTAAGGAGGTATAACCTATGATCACTTTAACCATTTTGCTCATCGTTGCCCTGCTGTGCGTGCTGGTGGGCTGCCTGACCGGCCTGCTGACGCTGGTAGGCGTGCTGGCTTCCCTTTTTGTGGGCGTACTGGTGGGCGCACTGGCCGGATATCTGGCCGGGCGTTTTATGGGCACAGAAACTTCCCTTGGCCGCAACATCCTGATGGGTGTGCTGGGCAGCTTTGTGGGCGAGTTTTTGTTCGGCCTGCTGGGCATCCACGCTTCTGGCAGTTTTTCCTCCTTTGCCATCTCGGTGGTCGGTGCCTGCATCTGCATCTGGATCGGGCAAAAAATTGCTAAGTAAGTTCTTTGTATCAATATACCGCCGCATTCTGCTGCCGGAGTTTCTGGGCAGGGTGCGGCGGCTTTTTTATGGGCGTTCTGCCGGATAATCCCTTGCCCGGGCTGTGCAGGCCGCCGAACTTTCTGCCAATTCTTGACAGGCATTCCCTGCCGTTGTATCGTTGACCCAGAAACGGAGGCTTCAACATGGACAAAGCACTTGCACATATTTCTGAGGACGGCACCCGCACCCAGACCGTCTACGAGCATCTTTCCGGCACAGCGCGCCTTGCCGGAGCTTTTGCCGCACCCTTTGGTGCAAAAGAAGAGGCCGAATACGCCGCGTGGCTGCACGATATCGGCAAATACAGCGCCGCCTTTCAGCAGCGGCTGGCGGGCGGTGCTGCAACCGACCACTCGACCGCCGGTGCACAGGAAGCGATGAAAGGCTGTGCGCCCCACATTCAGGCCGCCTTTGCCGTAGCCGGGCACCACACCGGTCTGCCGGACGGCGGCAACAAAAGGACAGCCGATTCTGCCGACGGCACCCTGTTCGGGCGGCTAAAAAAGCCGGTGGAGCCTTACGATGGCTGGCGGGAGGTCACCCTGCCCCAGAGCGCCCCGCCGGACTGGGCAAGCCGCGACCCGCTGGATTTTGCATTCTTTACCCGGATGCTCTACTCCTGCCTGGTGGACGCGGATTTTATTGACACTGAAACTTTTATGAACGGGCAGGCCGCGCCACGGGGCAACAGCACCGCGCTATCTTCTCTGCTGGAAAAGGTGCGTGCCAAGGCCAGCGGCTATCTTGCGGCACAAAGCACCGCGCCGGTAAGCAGCCAGCGCAATGCCGTGCTGCGGGCCTGCATGGAAAAAGGCACCCACGGCGCACCGGGAGTATATACCCTCACCGTGCCTACCGGCGGCGGCAAGACCTTTGCCTCCCTTGCCTTTGCGCTGGAACAGGCAGCAGCGCAGGGCATGAAACGGGTGATCTATGTGATTCCGTATATGTCCATCATCGACCAGACTGCCGCTGTTTTTGCAGACCTTCTGGGTACAGAAAACGTACTGGCGGATTACTCCTGCGCAGACTACAAAAGCCTTGAACAGGAAGAGCTGACCCCGGCACAGTACCGCCAGCTGCTGGCCAGCGAAAACTGGGATGCACCCGTTGTGGTGACCACTGCGGTGCAGTTTTTTGAATCGCTGTACTCTAACCGCAGCAGCCGCTGCCGTAAGCTGCACAACATTGCGGACAGCGTGATCATCTTTGACGAAGCGCAGACCCTGCCCACCAGTTATCTGCTGCCCTGCGTCAGTGCTATTGCGCAGCTGGTGCAGCATTACCACACCACCGCTGTGTTATGCACCGCCACCCAGCCCGCACTGGAGCCATACTTCCGGCAGTTTGCGCCGGGGCTATCCTTGCAGGAGATCGTGCCGGACACTGCCACCTTATACACTACCCTGCGCCGCACCACCCTTTGCGACGCCGGAGAGCTGACGCAGGAGGCACTGACCGCACAGCTTTGCGCACTGCCGCAGGTGCTGTGCGTTGTGAACCGGCGCAAAACGGCGCAGGAAGTGTACGCTGCCTTGCCCGCCGAGGGTAGCTACTGTCTGACCACCCTGCTGTGCGCCGCAGACCGCCGCCGCCAGCTGGCAGAGATCCGGCAACGGCTGCGGGAGGGGCTGCCCTGCCGGGTGGTGTCTACCTCGCTAATTGAAGCCGGTGTGGACGTGGATTTCCCCGCCGCATACCGGGAGCAGTGCGGGCTGGACTCCCTTTTACAGACCGCCGGGCGCTGCAACCGGGAGGGACACCGCAGCGCGGCAGAGAGCTTGGTATACCGTTTTAAGCTGGACGGCTGCGGCATACCGCAGATGCTGCGCCAGAATGTGCACGCCATGCAGTATGCCGCAAGCTGCGCCGCAGCGCTGGACAGCCCGGAGGCGGTCAAGGCTTATTTTAAGGAGCTGTATTTCGCGCGGGGCGAGGCCGCACTGGACACAAGCGGCATTCTGGACGCCCTGCGCAAAGGGATCTCAGGCTGCATTTTCCCGTTTGCGCAGGTGGCAGAGCAGTTCCATCTGATCGAAGCCCCCACCCGCATCGTTTATCTGCCTGTTGGCGAAGGCAAAGCCCTTTGCGACCAGCTGCGCAGCGGAACTGTGAGCCGCGCACTTTACCGCAAGCTGGGCGCTTACAGCGTGGCCTGCTATGCCCAGCAGTTTCAGGCGCTGGAATCTGCCGGAGCGTTGGAACCACTGCCCAACGGCAGCGCCATCCTGACTGACAGCACCCTGTACGATGCCAAAACCGGGCTTTCCATGGACGTGGAGACCGGAAAAGGCCTGTTTTTCTGACAAAAAATCAGAAATAAGGCAAAGAAAAAGCGTAAAAGTCCTTTTTATAACACTTTAGATGCAGTATTATAAATATAAACCAAAATAAACCAAATTTGAAAGGAGGTGGTGTTCATGTCCATGCTGATCGAGGTCTGGGGCGACTACGCCTGTTTTTCAAGACCCGAGATGAAAACCGAGCGTGTATCCTATGATATCATGACGCCCTCAGCGGCACGCGGGCTGGTGGAGGCCATCTACTGGCACCCGGGCATGAAATACCATATCGACCGCATCTATCTGCTTAAGCCGGTGCAGTTTGCCAGCATCCGGCGCAACGAGGTCAAGGCCACCCTGCTGTCCTCGGCAGCGCTCAGTGCAGCCAAGGGCGGCGAGGTGCCCATGCTGTGCACAGCAGAGAATATCCAGCAGCGTGCCGCACTGGTGCTGCAGGATGTGCATTACGTTATCGAATGCCATTTTACCATGACCGAAAAAGCCGCACCCGGCGATAACCCGGGAAAGTTTCAGGATATTTTGCGGCGGCGGCTTGCCAAGGGGCAGTGCTATCACCAGCCCTGCTTCGGCTGCCGGGAGTTTCCGGCAAACTTCCGGGAATGGCACGGCAGCGCCGAGGAGATCCCCGCACTGCCGCTTACGCAGGATCTGGGCTTTATGCTGTATGATCTGGACTACTCCGACCCGGAAAATATCCGTTCCCAGTTCTTCCGGGCAAAGCTGGAAAACGGCGTGCTGGACTGCCGGGATGTGGAGGTGTTTACATGATCTTACAGGCACTTACTGCCTATTACGAGCAGCTTGTCCGGCAGGGCAAGCTTTCTGCCCCCGGCTGGGACGACAGCTTTAAAGTGAGCTACGAGCTGCGCCTGAACGATGCCGGGCAGCTGTTCCGCATCGTCCCCCTTCTCACCGAAAAGACCATGGGCAAAAAGACAGTCCTTGCCCCGCGTGCAATGCGCGTACCGGCACATGAAAAGCGTTCCTCCGGCATTGCCGCCAACTTTTTGTGCGATAACTCCTCTTATCTGCTGGGCGCAGACGAAAAAGGCAAGCCGGAGCGCTCTGCGGATTGCTTCAAGGCCTGTGCCAAATTGCATCACGCCATTCTGGATGGCGTAGACAGCCCCGCAGCCCGGGCGCTCCTTGCTTATTTTGATAGCTGGAATCCGGCGCAGGCTTCCACGCATCCCCTATTGGCTGAGCAGTGGAAGGAGATCACCGGCAACGCCAACCTGATCTTTGGCTACGAAGCTGCCGACCACAGTCACAGCTTTGTCAACGACGACCCTGCCATTCAGAACGCATGGCAGGCGCACTACAACGACCGCTCCGCCGATTCGGACATGGGGCAATGTCTGATCACCGGAAAATATGCCCCCATCGAGCGCACCCATCCGAATATCAGCGGTGTGCCCGGGGCGCAAAGCTCCGGCGCAGCGCTAGTATCCTTCAACGCACCGGCCTTCTGCTCCTACGGTCACGAGCAGGGCGATAATGCCCCTGTCAGCAAGTACGCCGCCTTTGCTTATACCACTGCACTGAATTTTCTCTTGGCTGACCGTAAAAACCACTGTCGCATTCTAGGTAGTGGCAGTACTTCCACCGCCATGGTCTACTGGGCCGAAAATGCAGAACCAGCTTATTCTGATGCTTTTTCTATGTTTTTTTCCAGTGACTTGAGCGCCGAACTCGCTGCAATAATGAAAAAGTTAGCGCTTGGACAACATGTACATTTTAACGGTATTGAGTTACAGCCCGATGAGCATTTCTGTATTCTGGGTCTTTCACCAAACGCAGCACGACTATCTGTTCGCTTTTTCATGCAGGATACCTTTGGAGTATTTGCTAAGAATCTCCAGCGTTTTTTAGATGAGACTGCAATCGCCCGGCCAGACCTCGACACACGCGAATATCTATCTGTCTGGTCTGTTGCTCTGACTACGGTACGCACCGTCAAAGGCAGTACGCCGCCCGACCCGTCCCCGCAGTTAGCCGGTGACCTGCTGCGCGCCGTGCTGACCGGCGGGCGTTACCCCGCTACCCTATTGAACGGTGTGACCCTGCGCATCCGTGCCGAGCAGGCAGTGACCCGCGGCCGGGCTGCTGTGATCAAAGCGTATTACCTGCGTAATTACCCTACCGAACTGAACAAGGAGGTCTTTACTGTGAGCCTGAACGAAACCACCAATGTCCCCTATCTTCTGGGACGGCTGTTCTCTGTGCTGGAGGCCGTACAAAAGGCTGCAAACGGCACCACCACCATCAAGGACAGGTATTTCAACGCTGCTTGCGCCACGCCGGGCACGGCTTTCCCCACCTTGCTGCGGCTGAGCCAGAAGCATCTGCGCAAGCTGAACGATGGCCTTGCCACCTACTACGACAAGCAGATCACCGCGCTGATGGCGCAGCTGCCGGAAAGCGGTTTCCCTGCTCGGCTCAGCCTGCCGGATCAGGGTAAATTCGCCATCGGCTACTATCATCAACGCTTTGCCAAAAAGAACGAGGAGGAATAAAAAATGTCCGCACCTATCAAGAACCGCTACGATTTCGTCATTCTGTTCGATGTGGAGAACGGCAATCCCAACGGCGACCCCGATGCCGGCAACATGCCCCGCATCGACCCCGAGACCGGCTACGGTCTGGTGACCGATGTCTGCCTGAAGCGCAAGATCCGCAACTATGTGGAGACGCTGAAAGAGGACGCCCCCGATGCCGACAATTACCGCATCTATGTCAAGGAGGGCGTACCCCTGAACCGCAGCGATGCCGAGGCGCTGGAGCACAACGGTCTGACCCCCAAGGACGACCTGAAAAAGGCCAAGAAAAGCGACCCGGAGATCGACCGCAAGCTGCGGGATTATATGTGCGAACATTTCTATGATATCCGCACCTTTGGCGCCGTGATGACTACCTTTGTCAAGGGTGCGCTGAACTGCGGTCAGGTGCGCGGCCCGGTACAGCTGAGCTTCGCTCGCTCTGTGGACCCCATCGTGCCGCAGGAGGTGACCATTACCCGTGTAGCCATTACCACCGAGGCAGACGCCGAAAAGAAGAACAGCGAAATGGGCAACAAGCATATCGTGCCCTACGGCCTGTACCGTGCCGAGGGTTATGTTTCTGCCAATCTTGCCCGCAAGACCACCGGCTTCTCGGAGGAGGACTTGCAGCTGCTGTGGCAGGCTATCCTGAATATGTTCGAGAACGACCACAGCGCTGCACGCGGCAAGATGGCCGTGCGGGAGCTGATCGTGTTCAAGCACGATTCCGAGCTGGGCAATGCGCCCGCCTACAAGCTGTTCGATGCCGTTACCGTGGCGCACAAGGCCGAGGTGGTCGCGCCCCGCAGCTATCAGGACTACACCGTTACGGTGGCCGACACCCTGCCGGAGGGTGTGCACTGCGAGAGGTTCCACTGATGGACGCGCCGGATGACTACCTGCAAATGTCCGGTATCCAGCATTTTGCCTTCTGCCGTCGTCAGTGGGCACTGATCCATCTGGAGCAGCAATGGGCTGAAAATCTGCGCACCACCGAAGGACAGCTGAACCATGCCCGCTGCCACGATGACACCCGCACCGAGCGCCGGGGCGATCTACTGATCACCCGGGGCATGCGGGTGGTCAGCCATCGGCTGCGGATGGTAGGCAACTGCGACGTGGTGGAGTTCCGGGCTTGCGCGGATGGTATTCCGCTGCAAAGCACCCCCGGACTCTGGCAGCCCTACCCGGTGGAGTACAAGCACGGCCACGCAAAGGAGACGGACGCCGACCGACTGCAATTATGCGCACAGGCCATGGCGCTGGAAGAAACGCTGGTGTGCCATGTCCCGGAAGGGGCACTGTATTACTGCGAGACAAAACGGCGGGAGATCGTACCTTTTACCGAGACGCTGCGCAGCACCACCCGGCAGCTGGCAGACGAAATGAACCAGTATTTTGCCCGCGGCTACACCCCAAAGGTAAAGCCCGGCAAACACTGCAATGCCTGTTCCCTGAAAGAGCTCTGCCTGCCGGTGCTCTGCCAGAAGGCAGACGCCAAGGACTATCTGCGGCGTTATCTGGACGAGACGGCCACGGAGGTGACACCATGCGGCAATTCCTGAACACCCTGTTCGTCCTCAGCGAGGACGCTTATCTCACGCTGGACGGCGAAAACGTTGTGGTCAGCCGTGGGAAAACTGAGGTCGGGCGGGTGCCGCTGCACACGCTGGAAAGCATCCTCTGCTTCAGTTACGCCGGTGCCAGCCCCGCGCTGATGGGCAAATGCGGGCGTATGGGCATCGACCTGAGCTTTTATACCCCGCGCGGCCGCTTTTTAGCGCGCACTGTGGGCGAGGAACGCGGCAACGTATTGCTGCGGCAGACCCAGTACGCCGTTGCCGCCAGCGAGGCGCTCAGCTGCAGCTATGCCCGCAGCTTTATTCTAGGCAAGGTGTACAATGCCCGCTGGGTGCTGGAGCGCGCCACCCGGGACCACCCGCAGCGGGTGCCCGTAGAAGAGCTCAAACTGACCAGCGCACAACTGGCGGCTGCCCTGCCGCTGGTGGAAGGCTGCGAGGATCTGGAGCAGCTGCGCGGGCTGGAGGGCGAAGCCGCACAGCGGTACTTCGACCGGTTCAACGCACTGATCTTACAGCAGAACGATGTTTTTGTGTTCACCTGCCGCAGCCGCAGACCGCCGCTGGACAACGTGAATGCGCTGCTGTCCTTTGCCTATTCCCTGCTGGCCAGCGATTGCGCCGCCGCGCTGGAGGGTGCCGGGCTGGACCCTTATGTGGGCTTTCTGCACCGGGCACGCCCCGGGCGGCGCAGCCTTACGCTGGATCTGATGGAGGAGTTGCGCGCCGTTTTGGCTGACCGATTCGTGCTGTCCTGTATCAACCAGAAAGTGCTGAATGCGAAGCACTTTGAAACGCAGGAAAATGGTGCCGTTCTGCTGACCGAGGAGGGGCGCCGTGCATTCCTGAACGCATGGCAGCAGAAAAAGCGCGAAGTCATCACCCACCCGTTTTTGAAGGAAAAGCTCTGCTGGGGGCTTGTGCCTTATGTGCAGGCGTTGCTGCTGGCGCGCACCCTGCGGGGCGATTTAGAGGTCTACCCTCCGTTTTTCTGGAAATGAGGTGCAATCATGCTGGTACTGATCACCTACGATGTAAACACCGAGACCTCCGCCGGACGCAAGCGGCTGCGCAAGGTTGCCAAGAAGTGCGTGGATCATGGGCAGCGGGTACAAAATTCCGTGTTCGAGTGCCTGCTGAACGCTTCGCAGTACGCAGTTCTCAAGGCAGAGCTGACCGTTCTGATCGACCCTGCCTTGGACAGTCTGCGCTTCTACCAGCTGGGCAATAATTACCAGACGAAGGTCGAGCACGTTGGACTGCACCCGGAGTTTGCGCAGGATAGTGTGCTGATTTTTTAATGTCCGGCCAGTGCGAACAGGAAGCACACATGGTTTTCCGGGACGCTTCGCACCGGAATACCAGTCGCTTGCGCAAGCAACGGTGTGATTTTGCGGTTTGGCTTGCAGACATCTCTTTGCAATTTGTGCAGGGAGGTGTATAATGAGACAAAAGCAGAGGGTTTTCTCTCTGTTTTTGCTGTCGCCCTCCTCGCGGAGGGCGTGGATAGAAATATGTTGCATCGTCCTTTCTTCCGGTGGTGTGTGGGTCGCCCTCCTCGCGGAGGGCGTGGATAGAAAT
>CAKSZE010000038.1 GCA_934525325.1 uncultured Faecalibacterium sp. | reverse complement strand
CGATCACGGATCTGGCCGTTGATCTCCAGTTCCTTCGACTTTCCAGCGGTAGCGATAATGAATGCACCTCCAAACAAAATCCATAGTGTTGCAATATTTGGCATAGAAAACGCGGCCGCCCATATTCTGGACAGCCGCGCGAAATTTCACACAAAGCCGCAGCATTCTCAAAGGAACAAGCTGCTGTTTCGGGTATAGCCCGGGGACATTCTCCCACAAGGCGAGCGCGGCACAGGCCGTAGCTGCTTTCTTTACCCGGCTATTCTACCACGCTTTACCTGTCCTGTCAAGCACTTTTTATGCGTTCTTTGGAAAAAATATGACTTTCCGGCCAGTGAGACGATTTTGAATGGCCTCCGCTGCGCTCTGGCCATATTCAGCGGAAAGGTTATTTTAATTTCGGGTTTCAGGAAAGTCTGCGGACTTTCCTGAAACCCATTTTCACAGGAGGGGTCGTAAATCAAAGCAGCATCTGCAACGCCTGTTTCCTTTGGAAACAGCTGCGTTGCGGGTAAAGCCACCTGTTTTCCTCTACGGCCTTTCCCGTGAAAATAGCGTTTGTCGCGCTCCGCAGAGCGCGACAAACGCGAAAATATAAATAATTCTTCCGCTATTCATGGCTAGAGCGCAGCGGAGGCCATTTTCAATCCTTTTACGCTTCGATCAGCTTGCCCAGTGCAAAGGAGTAGATGCCCTTATAGGTCACCTTTTTCGGGGCAAAGCGCTTTTCGATGGCAATGGCGTAAAGGTTCAGCTGGGCGCGGTAGGCGCGCAGAAAGTCGCTCTCGGCCTTGCGGCGGTCGGTCTTGTAGTCCAGCAGCTCCAGATGGTCGGGGTACACCAGCACAAGGTCGGCGATGCCCTGCACTAGCACCTGCGCGTCTGCGGCAGCGGGCAGTTCCTCGTGTCCCTGCGCCGCCAGCACCGCACCGGCGGGCAGCGCGGTGATAAAGGGCAGTTCCCGCAGCACCTGCTCGGCGGCGCAGATCTTTGCAAAGGCTTCGCTTTCCACAAAACGCCGGATGCACACCGCATCCAGCTTTTCCGCGATCTCCGGGGCGGTCAGCTGCAATGCCACCTGACGGTCCCGCTCTGCCGGGATGGCTGCGTCCAGCGTGCCCGCGGCCTTGGCCTCGGCAAGCCGGGCAAAGTCTGCGTGCTCCAAAAAGGCGTGCAGCGCCGTGCCCATCTCGGCGGCGGTCAGGCCGTCCTTGGAAAGGAAGCCCGGGCGCTCCAGTGTGGTCTGCTCGGCCTTGTGCACGATGCTGGTCACGCTGACCTTGGCGGGCACCTGTGCAAGGGCTGCCGCCGGGTACTGCCACGCAAAGTTCTGCCGCAGCTTCTCCACCAGTGCCGGGTCGGTCTCCGGCGCTTCGTCCGGCGTGGCTGCATCCGGTTCCTCGGACAGCTGAACGGCATCATCGCACACCTTGATAGCCATCACACTTTCGGTCTGCACAAACAGCAGCTCCCGGTTGCCGGAAAGCTGCCGCAGCACCCCGCCATCCGGGTGCACCAGCAGCGCCGCCCGCAGCCAGTCGGCAAAGCTGTTGGCCTGTTGGTGCAGCGTTGCCCCCGCCCCCGCAGCCAGAAAAGCTGCCGCCTTGGCAAAGGGCTTGGCGGTCTTGCCGCTGCTCAGGGGCACGGTGAGGATGAGCTTATCCTGTGCGCGGGTGAGCGCCACATACAAAAGGCGCATCTGCTCGCTGCGCAGCTCCTTGGCATGGACAGCGGCCAGCGCGGTGTAGGCGGCGGTCTTGTAGGCACCCTCGCCGTTTTCCGGCCGCAGCCGCAGCCCCGCGCCGTAGCTGCGGTGCACCAGCACCGGCTGACGGATATCCGAGGCGTTGAACTTGCGGGCTGTATCCCCCACGAACACCACCGGGAACTGCAAGCCCTTGGAGCGGTGGATGGTCATGATGGACACGCACCCCGGGTGCACTCCGCTGGGCACAGTGTCCTGTCCGGTGCTGCCGGCCTGCGCGGCGGCATCAATAGCGCGCACCAGTGCCGAGATGCCCCCCGTACCGGAGGTGGCACAGAAGTTGGCAAAGCGGCGGGCATCCTCCCGACGGCGGGCACCGTTTTCCAGCACGCCCAGTGCCGCCAGATAGCCGGTGGAGGCAAAAATTTCTTCCAACAGCTGCTCTGCCGGGGCGCTGCGCGCCATCTGCCGCAGGGCGGTGAGGTGGGCGTAGAAGTCCTTCACCTTCTCGGTAAAGGGATCCTCTGCCGGGTCCTCCAGCGCCAGCAGCAGTGCGCCGTACAGGCTGATGCGGGCGGGCTTTTTGTCCGGTTCGGCCTGCACCTGACGGCTGCGGGCACGCAGCCGCACAAGGTCATCCTCGGTAAAGCCGAACATGGGGCCCAGCATGGCGGCAGCCAGATAGATGTCCTGCGAGGGGTCGTCGATGACCTTGAGCAGGGCGATGAGGGGGCGGATGTGGGGCGCAAGCATCAGGTTCTCCCGGGCGTCGGCGTATACCGGGATGCCCCGGGCAGTCAGCGCCTCCACATACGCTGGGAAGTCCGTGCGCGCCGCCAGCAGAACGCAGCAGTCCTCGTACCGCACCGGGCGGGTGGTGCTGCCCTCCCGTACCGGTTCCCCGGCAGAAACCAGCTGCCGAATGCGCTCCGCGATCCAGCCTGCATCGGTCTCGGTCTCATCGTCCGGCAAAAACTGCACCTCCACGCTGCCCTGATATTCCCCGGGCGCACCGCAGACCAGACGCTGCCCGTCACCGTAGGCGGTATCGCCCAACTCCGGGGTCATGAGCTGCTCAAAGAGATAGTTGATGCCCGCCACCACCTGCGGCGCGGAGCGGAAGTTTGCATCCAGCGCCAGCAGAGCGTCCGTGCCCGGGGTGCCCTCCGGCGGGCGGGGACGGGCTTTTGCGCCCGGCAGCAGCGGCCAGCTGTCCAGTTTTTGCCGGAAGATGCCGGGTTCTGCCTGCCGGAAGCGGTAGATGCTCTGCTTCAAATCGCCCACAAGGAAAAGGTTGTCCCCCGCCGGGGCGGCAAGGCAGCGGTAAAGGGCATCCTGCAGGGCGTTCGTGTCCTGATATTCGTCCACCATCACGGCGGCGTAGTCCTGCCGGATATTCTCACACAAGGGGGTGGGCGTGCCCTCCGGGGTGCGCAGCAGACGCAGGGCAAGGTGCTCAAAATCGCTGAATTCCAGCAGCTTGCGCTCCCGCTTTCTGGCCGTGAACCGGGCATCGAAGTCCCGCACGGCGGCAAACAGCGCCCGCAGCCGAGGCAGGGTGATCTGCCGGTCGGTCTCGGCTTCGGCTTCACTGCAACAAATAAGCTGGGTCATCTGCTCGAACAGGGCGGCGGCTTCGTCCGAGCGTGTCTTGATCTCCGCCTTATGGTCGCCGCCCAGACGCTTTTTCATGCCCTTCAACCCGGGGGCTTCCTCCATGCCCAGCACATAGGGGGTGAGCAGGTCGTACAGCGGGTCCCACTGCCCGGCAGCCGCCAGCTGCTCTGCCTGTGCAAAGAGGGCGGCGGCTTTTTCCAGCCTTGTACCGGCTTCCTCGTATTTTTCCGCTACCGTGGCCTGTGCCTTTGCCCGGGCGGAGGGGGTCTTTTTTTCCTCGGCAGCTGCCAGTTCTTGTTCAAAATCCGCGTGGCAGTCGGCCAGTGCTGCCGTCAGCAGTTCCCGCGCTGCCTTGGCGCAGCGGGCAACATCAGCCAGCAGCAGGTCATGCCAGCAGGTGGAAGCAAAGCCGTTTTCCTGCTCGTAAGGGGCAAGAAATTCGTCCAGCTTGCGGTCGTAATCCGGCAGCGCCCGCAGAAAATCGTAGATCTGTAAAATGGCATCGCCCGCCGGTTTATCCGTGCGTCCCTTGCCGTACAGGTCTGCAAAGGCGCAGAAATCCGGGTCGCGGTAGGCGTTTTCCAGCGTTTCGGCCAGTGCCGCCCCCCGCAGCAGCTGCACGGTGCCGGGGTCTGCCGGGGCAAAATCCGGCGGGATATCCAGCGCCTGAAAGTGCTTGTGCAGCAGGTTCAGGCAAAAAGCATCAATGGTGCAGATGGGCGCGCGCTGCAACAGCATCCGCTGGCGGCGCAGCATGGCGTTGCCCGGCTGCAGCTGGCTGCGGTGCAGCAACGCCTGCCCGATGCGGGCGCGCAGCTCTGCCGCCGCCGCATTGGTAAAGGTGACGATGAGCAGCCGGTCGGCGTTGACCGGGTGCTCCGGGTCGGTGATGAGCTGCACCGCCCGCTCGGTCAGCACAGCGGTCTTGCCGCTGCCTGCGGCTGCGCTTACCAGCAGCGCCCCGCCCCGGTCGGCAATGGCGGCCTGCTGCGCCGGGGTCCATTTTGGTCCGCTCACGGCTGTTCCTCCTCTTCTTCGTTTTCTTCCTCGGGTTCAAAGGGCTTTGCGGGGGCTTCCAGCGCACGCTCGTGCACCCCGGTCTCGTGGCAGCAGATAAAGCTGTAATCGCACCATGTGCAGGGGCTTTTGCTGCTGCTCACCACCAGCGGCTCGGCATCGATCCGCCCGCCGTAAAGCTGCTCGCCCATCTGGGTGACAAGGTCGTCCAGATGCAGCTGGATGCGGCTGAGCTTGGCACTGTCGGCTCGTTTCTCTTTCTGGTAGGGGCTGGGTGCGCCGTTGCGGTAGCCAAAGGGCAGATACTTGCCGGTTTCGTCCGCGTCCATGGCGTCAAAGATCTTCTGCTCGTCCCGCACAAGGCCGTCCAGCTGGTACTCCACTGCCCGGGCGGCCTGCCCGCGGGGCAGGGTCTGGGGGGCGGGGTCAGCCAGCAGATACAAAACGCCCGCCGGCTGTGCGCCGGTAAAGCGCCCGCCTGCATCCCGGGTCAGGCTGAACAGATACAGCAGCATCTGGCAGTCCAGCCCGCAGTAGACTTCCTTTAAGTCCAGCTTTTTGCTGCCGGTCTTGTAGTCCACCACCCGCACCCAGCGGGTGCCGTCATCCTCGATCCACTCGTCTGCGCGGTCCACCGTGCCCACCAGCTGCACCGTGCGCCCGTCCGACAGGCGGTACACCTGCCCGGGCACGGCGTCCTCGCCCCGGCCTATTTTCAGCTCACAGGCCACAGGCTTAAATTGGGACTGGTTCTGCTCGTCCCGCAGATAGCACAACAGGCTGGTCATGCTCTTTTTCAGCCGGGAGAGCAGGTAGGCAAAGCGTGCGGTATCCTCCGGCAGGTAGCGCCGCGCATACTCATCCACCAGCGCGGCGGCAAGGTCGGCCATGGCGGCATCGTCCAGCTCCAGAAAGGGGCGCAGCCCGGCGCAGGGATTGTCCGCCCCGGGGTGGGGGTCCAGCGCCATCTGCAAGACCCAGTGCATCAGGGTGCCGCTTTGGTCGGCCGAAAGTTCCGCGCGGCGGCGGGGTTTGAGCCCCAGCACATACTGCAAAAAGTAGCCGTAGCGGCAGGTATAATATTTTTCCAGCTGGCTGGGCGAGATGTGCAGCCGCCTGCCCAGCAGCATTTCCAGCGTGGGCAGATCCTGCACCTGCCGGGGCGGGTCCTGCTCCATGCGCTGCAACAGGGCAAGCCCCCGGGGCGCCTGTACCCCCTCGCCGGGGCTGCGCAGCGCCTCGGTCAGGCTGGCGCGTTCCAGTCCGGTCAGCGGCCAGCCGCCGCCCAGCACGTCCAGACCGTCTGCGGGGGTGGCGGCAAGGTCGATCAGTTCCAACTGCGGTGCGGCGGGCTGCAATGTCTCCACGATGGGTTCCAGCGCGGCGCACAGGGTCTGTCCCTGTCCCTTCGGCCAACTCATCCACAGCCCCTTTGCCGGGGCAGTAAGGGCTTTGTAAAAACAGACCTGCTCACGCACCACCCGGTTCTCAAAGCAGTCCGGCAGGTCGATCTGTTTTGCCATCAGCAGGTCACGGTCGGCGTGGGTCAGCAAGCCGCTCTCTGCGGGAGTAGAGGGAAATTCCCCCTCCGCAAGCCCCAGCACGAATACATAGTCCGGCGCATCCAGACGCATTTTGCCGGCGCTTGCCAACACCACCGCGTCCAAGGTCTGCGGGATGTGCCCAAGGTCGGAAGAGCGCAGCAGCAGGCTGAAAAGATCCTCGTACTCCGGCACGGTGATGCCCTGACTGCCCAGCAGCCGCGCCATCTCGTCCAGCAGCTGCATCACCACATTCCACTCGCGGGCGGCTTCCTCTGCCGCCGGGATGCCCCGGGCGGTGCGGATATCCTCCACCTGCGCGGCCTGCTGTTCCTCTGCGCCCAGTTCCTTCAGGCAGAAATACAGCGCCCGGCTGATCTGCTCGGCGTTGGCACTGCGCACCCTGCTGCGCAGGGTATCCACCGCCGTCACCAGCTTTTTGCGGGCGTTCTCGGCGCGGGTCAGGTTCTGGGCGTCCTCCTCGGTCAGCTCGGCGTCACCGAAGCCCCGGGGGCTTTTGGTAAATTCTGCCCGCCATGCCGCCGCATTGGGCGACCATGTGTAGGCGTAGTTTTCCAGCGCACAGACCTCCGGCTCGGTCAGGTCGCACAGACCAGTCTTAGCCAGTACGGTCAGCTGCTCGGTCATGTCCGCACCCCGCAGCAATGCCAGCAGCGCCCGCACCGCCGTGGCAGGGGCGCTGAACTCCGGGGTGGTGGGCTCGTCGCAGTACAGAGGGATCTCTGCCATGCGGAACTCGTACCGCACCGCAGCCCGGTACAGACTGATATCGCGGCAGACCACCGCGATCTTTCCGCAGCGCACCCCCTGCCGCATCAGGCGGCGGATGGCGGCAGCGGCGCAGCGGGCCTCCTCCTCCCGGCTGGCAGCGGCAAACAGCCGCAGCTCCGGGGCGCTTTCCGGCGGGGTGCAGCTGCCGGTCTCCAGCAGTTCGGTCAGGGCGGCAAGCCCCGGCGCGTCCTTATGGCGCAGGTCCCTCCGCAGCAGTTCCGGCGCGGCCACCTGTGCGCCGTTTTTGCGCGCCAGCTGGCGCAGCTGCGCCGCCACCTGCTTTGCACCGGAGAACAGTTCCAAGTCCCCGGGCTGCATGGGTGCGCCGTCCTCGCACAGCGCCACCGTCACGGCGGGCAGTGCAGCCAGCATCGCGCCCATCAGCCGCTTTTTAGGCGCGTTGAAGGTGTCGAACTCGTCAATAAACACCTCGCGCTCCCGCAAAAAGTCCGGCAGCTCGTTCCGGGCAAGCGCAGCTTCCAGACGGTCTGCCGCCAGTTCCAGACGGTCGGCGGGGTCCATGCCGGTGCCCGCCAGCAGGCTTTCGTAGCCCTGAAAAATGAGTGCCAGCTCGCCCAGCTTTGCGCTCTCGGTGCCGCAGTCCCGGGCAAGCTCCTGCAATTGCTGCCCGGAAAGCCCGGCGCTTTTCAGTTCATCGATGGTCTCGGCAGCCATCTGGCAAAAGGCCGCGCTGCGCCGGTGGCGGTAGTAGTAGTGCACGTTATCCTGCAATTCCTCCAGCGCACGGCGCACCAGCACCGCCCGCCCGGCATCGGTCAGGGTCTGCACCGCCGCGCCGCCAAGCGCCGCAAGGATATGCTCGGCCAGACTGGTAAAGGAATAGCTTTCCACCATGCCGGAAAGGGCATCTCCCAGCTCCCGGTAGATGCGCGCTTCGGTGCTGGAAGTAAACTGCTCCGGCACCAGCAGGATGCTGCGCTTCCCCGCCTCAGCGCGGGCACGGATACGGGCATACAGCAGGGTGGTCTTGCCGCTGCCGGAAGCGCCCAGAACCAGTTTCAGCATTTCGGTTTCCTCCCGCTCGTTGATTTTTGCCTTTATTGTAACACGAAACCGGTGATAAAACCACAGCTTTTCTTTGCAATCCCGCCGCCGCTGTGGTACACTGAAAAAAACACTCTGCACACCGGAAAGGGACTTTGTATGAAGATTTTAGCCGTTGACTACGGGGACAGCCGCACCGGCCTTGCCACCTGTGACCGCACCGAATTTCTTACCACCGCCATCACGCCCCAGATCACCTTAAAGGCGCGCAACAAGGTAGCCGCCCGGGTCTGCGAGGTAGCCAAGGAGATCGAAGCCGAGATGATCCTGATCGGTCTGCCGCTGAATATGGACGGCACCGAGGGCGAGCGCGCCGCCAAGAGCCGCAAGCTGGCAAAGACCGTAGAACTTTGGAGCGGCCTGCCGGTGCGGATGTGGGACGAGCGCCAGACCACCTGTGCCGCCGCCGACCTTCTGGACGAAAGCGGCACCTACGGCAGCCGCCGCAAGGAGATTTTAGATTCGGTCAGCGCCACGGTGATTCTGGAGGACTACCTTGCATGGCGCAAGGAACATCCGGGGGAGATATGATCTTATTCTAAGGCCGGACGATTGGAAATGCCCTCCGCTGCGCTCTGGGCAAAAACAGCGGAAAATATATTTTATTATTGCGCGAATCCGGGCAGACTGCGGTCTGCCCGGATTCGCATTTTCACAGAAGGGGTCGCAATTGGTCGATGCATCTTTTCCCGTGAAAAAGGGATTCCGAAAAGCCCGCAGGCTTTTCGGAATCCCAAACAAAAATCATAATTCCGCTGAACATGGCCAAAGCGCAAGCGGCGGCCATTCAAAATCGTATTTTACCCCTGATAGGTCTCGATGCTCACGCTGTTGATAGTGATATCGGTGGTGGGCTTCTGGTTTTCGTCCACAGCGGTCTGGGCGATGGTATCCACAACGTCCATGCCCTCGTACACCTGCCCGAACACGGTGTCGGTGTAGTCCAGATAAGGTGCGCCGCCTGCCGTCTGGTACGCGGATACCACCTCGGCGCGGTAGCCGGCGGCGTTCATCTGGTCCACCAGTTCCTGCGTCACCGACTGGTCTCCCGGCAGCGATTCCACCACATAGAACACGCTGGCGCACTCGCCGGAAGCATCCACGCCCATGCACAGCGCCCCGGCGTAGTGGTGCAGACTGTCCGATGCTTCCACCGGGTAGCGATTACCCTTCCAGATGGTAGAGCCCTTGCCGTCTGCGCCCTGCCCTGCTTCCACCACAAACTGGTTCTCTACCCGGCTCACGGTAAGGCCGTTGTAGTAGCCCTGCTGCACAAGGCCGATAAAGTTATCGCAGGCCTGCGGAGCCTTTTCCGGGAAGAGCACCGCCCGGAAAACACCCGCAGAGGTATCGAACACCGCAACCGTGTCCCCCGCTGCCGGGTGGGTGAACTGCAGCTCGGCGGATTCCACCGCCGGGCGGCTGATGCTCTGGACTTTGCTGCCGTTTTCCTGCGGCCGCAGCGTGCAGCCCGTAAGCAGCAGCACCGCCGCAAGACAGACTGCCCCTAATTTTTTTAACATAGTCCCGCTCCCCGTTCCATATACTGTACTGCACGCTGCACAGTGCAGCGCAAAAGCTTTAACCAGTAGTATACCATATTCTGCGCGGCAGTGCGAGAGGAAATTGCGTGAAAATTTATCCAATGATTTCTGTGCGAAAAAGCATCTTGACGAACCGCGCAAAACACGCTACACTATAAGCAGACCAAGCGGGACGCAGCCCGCTGCATCAACTGCTTTTTGTGATAAAGCAATACAGGAGCGTATTATGTCTGACGAGATCAAGAACCCCAATACTGAGGAAGAATATCAGCCCGACCTGATGACCCTTGAGGACGAGGACGGCAACGAGGTCACCTTTGAGGTGATCGATGCGCTGGACCACAAGGGCGTGCATTATCTGGCTGTTGTGGAATACGCCGAGAACGAAGAGGACCTGAACGAGGACGCCCAGCTGGTGATCCTGAGTGTCGGGGAGGACGACGAAGGCGAATATCTGGACGTTGTAGAGGATGACGAGGTGCTGATGGAAGTCAGCAAGCTGTTCGAGCAGCGTCTGAGCGAGGACTACGATATCGAGTAAGTCCTTTGACGGATTGACCCGTGCAAGACTTCCTGCCCGGCTCGATTTGTTGCGGTTTGTATGATCCTACTAATCATTCAACGGGAGCCCGGAGTTCTCCGGTGGATTGCAGACCTCCCCGCCATGGGTCGACCATGGAGGCTCGATGAGGAAGCGTGATTCCGGAGACAGGGCACCCACCTGTCCGTAAGGGTAGGTTTGATTGACCGCAGACGACCGGGCGGGATCTTTATAGTAATCCAATCCACCGCTTGTGCCCTGCAAACACAGGGCACGGCTGTGGATTTTTTTATCACCATTTGAAAGGATGTGCAATTGCGGCATGAGTTCTGAGCATCTGGTTGGTACCTCCATTCCCCGGTTCACCTTTGACACCCCCACCACTCCGGGCAACGATTTTTACGCCCTGTGTGCGGGCACCGAACCCCTGTGCATGGTCTTTCTGCCCGGGTTCGACCACCCGGTCACCCGGGAATACCTGACCCGCTACTTAAAGACCCTGCCGCGGCTGCGGGGTGTGCGGCTGGCGTGCGTGGTGCGCTCAGCCCCCCGTGCGGTGGCCGAGGCTACGCAGGGCAGGGAGTTTCCCTTCCCCATCATCTGCGATGCGCCGGGTGTGCTGTACAGCTATCTGGGCGTGGAGCAGGCACGCGGGCTTTTAAGCTGGAGCTTTTCTGCCCAGCGCATCTACAAAAGTGCCCGGGATGCCGGCTACAAATACGACCGCAATGCCCCGCAGATTTTGCCCATGACCCTGATCGTGGGCCACGATGGCAAGATCCTGTTCACCCACTCCGGCCGCAGCCAGACCGACCTGCCGGAGGACTGCATTGCCATCCGGGAGCTTGCCCGCGAGGTGGTGCACACCAAGGCCGCCGACCAGCGCCGCACAAGCCACCATTGCTCAGACGAGACTTTGACCCTGCCCGACCTCATCGGCTGGGACGATGTGGATAACGACAAGTAAACCACGCGGGAAAATATTTTATATTTTCGCCGGAAATACTGTAATCTGAAAACGGCTGCCGCACTGTTAAGTGCAGCAGCCGTTTTGTTATTCTTCCTCCGATTCCTCGCTGAACAGTTCCGGGATGCAGCCAAGGGCGGCCAAGCCCACCAGTGCAAACACGATGCGGGACCACACCGAGGTGCTGCCGCCCAGCAGCCAGCCCACAAGGTCGAACTGAAAAAGCCCCACGAGCCCCCAGTTCACACCGCCCACGATGAGCAACAGCAGGCAGATTTTGTAAAAGGTCTGCACAAAAAAGACCTCCTTCCTTTGGGGCCAGTATGCCCTGCGGGAAGGAGGTTTATACTTTTTTAGCGGATCACCCGGGCACCGCCGCGGTCGGGCTTGGCAACGTAGACCTGCGGCCACTGCCGCTTTGCCGCCGCTGCGGCGGCTCTGGCGGCAGCTTCGTCCCGGAACACGCCGAACACCGCCGCGCCGCTGCCGGTCATCAGCGCGGTGACCGCGCCGTGCGCCCGGAGCAGGGACTTGATCGCTTCGTTGTCCTTTGCGCCGCTGCACTCTTCCAGCGCGTTACCGGCGGCAGCGCATACGGCATCCAAGTCTCCAGCGCGGATGGCTTTTTCCTGCGCTTCACAGTCCGGGTGGGTGCTGCTGCCCACGGTATCGTAGGCCGCAAAGGCTTCCGGGGTGGACACGCCGCAGTCCGGCATTACCACCGTGAACCAGCAGTCCGGCACAGGGGGCAGCGCCTTGAGCAGGTCGCCCACGCCCTGCACCCGGCAGGTACCGCCCATCAGGGCAAAGGGCACGTCCGCGCCGATGCCTGCGCCCAGCGCGCACAGCTCACTCATGGAAAGCTTTGCGCCGTACAGGGCGTTCAGCCCCACCAGCACAGCGGCGGCGTCCGCGCTGCCGCCTGCCATGCCCGCCCGCACCGGGGTGTTTTTGTAGATGGTGATATCCACCCCCGCCAGCAAGCCGGTGTAGTGGAAGAACGCCAGCGCCGCCTTGATGGCGGTATTTTTATCGTTGGGCTGCACAAGGCTGCCCGGCAGACGCAGGCTGAGCCCGGCGCTGCGGCGCAGCATCACCCGCTCGTACAGGGTGATGGTCTGCATGGTCATGTCCAGCGCATGGTAGCCGTTGGGCAGCAGCCCCACCACATCCAGTGCCAGATTGAGCTTGGCCGGGGCCAGCACAGTCACCGCATTTCTCCGCTCTCGCCGTTCCATCAGTGTTCCTCCTCAGTTGCCGTGGTAGATGTTGTTTTCCACCAAAAACTCCCGGATGCGCTTCAGCGCCTCGGTCAGGTGCTCCACGCTGTACGCGTAGGAAACGCGGCAGTAACCGTCGCCGGAAGCGCCAAAGGCATCGCCGGGGATGATGGCAACGTGCTTTTGCTCCAAAAGCTTTGTGCAGAACTCCTGACTACTCATGCCGGTGCTCTTGATGCAGGGGAAAGCGTAGAACGCCCCCCGGGGCTCAAAGCAGGTCAAACCCATGTCGTTGAAACTGCGCACCACTAAGCGGCGGCGCATATTGTACTCGTCCCGCATCCGGTCGATCTCGCCGTCGCACTCCTTCAGAGCAGTGATGGCGGCGTACTGGCTGGTGGTGGGGGCGCTCATGATAGCGCTCTGGTGGATCTTGGTCATGATCTTAATGACCGCCTCCGGGCCGCAGGCGTAGCCCAGCCGCCAGCCGGTCATAGCGTAGCTCTTGGAAAAGCCGTTCACCACGATGGTGCGCTCTGCCATGCCGGGCAGAGTGGCAATGGAAACGTGCGGCCGCAAGCCGTAGTTCAGCTCGGCGTAGATCTCGTCGGACAGCACCATGATATCGGTGCCGCGCAGCACCTCGGCCACTGCTTCCAGATCCTCCCGCTCCATCACCGCACCGGTGGGGTTGTTGGGGAAGGGCATAATGACCAGCTTGGTCTTGGGGGTGATGGCGGCTTTCAGTGCATCGGCACGCAGACGGAACTCGTCCTCCTGACGGCAGGCAACGTGCACCGGCACGCCGCCGGACAGGGTGGTGATGGGCTCGTAGCACACAAAGCAGGGCTCCGGGATGATCACCTCGTCCCCGGGCTTGACCAGCGTGCGGATGCACATATCAATGGCTTCGCTGCCGCCCACAGTCACCAAAATCTGCCGCATGGGGTCGTAGCGCAGGTTCATGCGCCGTTCCAGATACCGGCTGATCTCGGCGCGCAGCTCCTTCAGGCCTGCGTTGGAGGTATAGCGGGTGCGGCCATGCTCCAGGCTTTCAATGCCGGCTTCGCGCACAGCCCACGGGGTCTTGAAGTCCGGCTCGCCCACGCCAAGGCTGATGCACTCGGGCATTTCGGCGGCCAGATCGAAAAATTTGCGGATGCCGGAGGGGCGCATGGCCTTGGCGGCAGGCGCGATCAGTTTATCATAATCCATCACAGCACCGTGCACTCTCTTTCATCAATTTCTTCATCCTGATACAGCCGCCCCTCTTTTTTGTAGGTGCGCAGCACAAAATGGGTGGCGGTGGACAGCACATCGTCCAGCGGCGACAGCCGCTTTGCCACAAACAGGGCGATCTCCTGGAAGGTCTGCCCCTTGATCACCAGCTGCAGATCGTACCCGCCGCTCATCAGCAGCACGCTCTCCACCTCGTCAAAGGCGGCGATGGTGGCTGCGATCTCGTCAAAGCCGCGGCTCTTTTTGGGGCTGACGTTCAGCTCGATGACCGCCTCCACGCGGTTCACCTTGGCCTTTTCCCAGTCCACAAGGGTCTTGTAGCCCTTGATGATGCCCTGCGCCCGGGCAAGGTCCATCATCGCCGCCACCTCGGCGGGGGATTTGTTCAGCATGGTGGCAATGTCCTCCACGGGCAGCCGGGCGTTGTTTTCCAGAATCTTCAAAAGCTGTTCCATTGTCATATACTCCTTATCAACCCTCTACACGGAAATCCGCGGGAAATTAAATATAAGTATAGCACAAGCCCCGGCAGAATGCACTTGATTTTTATATAGAATGTCTTTTACCCCTGTATTCTGCTCTTTTTTACAAAAAGTGTGTTCAAAATTTGCTAAATCTGCTATACTGGAAGGGTAAGCGTGTGCCGGGTCTTTGGCGGCACCAATCAAAATAAGGAAAACGAGGGTGGAAACCATGAAAGCTTTCATTACCGTCATTGGACACGATACCGTGGGCGTTGTCGCAAAGGTGGCCGGTCTGTGCACCGAGCTGAACATCAATATCGAGGATGTGACCCAGAGCATCCTGCAGGGGATGTTTGCCATGATCATGCTGGTGGATCTTTCCAACTGCAATGTTGACCACGACCAGCTGCACAAGCGCACCGATGCGCTTGCCGCCGAGATGGGGATGCAGATCAACGTGACCCGTCAGGAAGTTTTTGACGCCATGCACACCATCTGAGCCGGAAAGGAGCCCGCAACCGCTATGAGTATGTTTAACACCGGGGATATCCTGGAGACCATCGAGATGTTCACGCAGGATAATCTGGACGTGCGCACCGTGACCATGGGCATCAGCCTGCTGGACTGCATCGACCCGGATCCCAAAAAGGCCTGCGAGAACATCTATAATAAGATCACCACCAAGGCTGCGAACCTTGTCTCCACCGTGGAGCACATCAGCGCCGAGTACGGTATTCCCATCATCAACAAGCGCATCAGCGTTACCCCCATTGCCATGCTGCTGGGTGCCTGCCCGGAGGCAGACCCCGTGGACTTTGCAAAAACGCTGGACGCCGCCGGCAAAAAGGTGGGCGTCAACTTTGTGGGTGGCTACAGCGCACTGGTGCACAAGGGCTTTTCTGCCGGTGACCGCCGCCTGATCGAGTCCATCCCCCGCGCACTGGCCGAGACCGACATCGTGTGCAGCTCGGTGAACATCGGCGCCACCAAGGCCGGCCTGAACATGGACGCCATCAAGCTGATGGGCGAGGCCGTGAAGAAAGCCAGCGAGCTGACCGCCGACCGTCAGTGCATTGGCGCTGCCAAGCTGGTGGTGTTCTGCAACGCACCGGAGGATAACCCCTTCATGGCCGGTGCTTTCCACGGCCCCGGCGAGCCGGACTGCGAGATCCATGTGGGCGTTTCCGGCCCGGGCGCTGTGCGCGCCGCGCTGGCACGCCTGCCCAAGGACGCCCCCATCGACGAGGTGGCAGAGCTGGTAAAGCGCACCGCCTTCAAGATCACCCGCGTAGGCCAGCTGGTGGCAAACCTTGCCTCCAAGGCACTGGGCGTGCCCGCCGGTATCATCGACCTTTCGCTGGCTCCCACCCCGGCCATTGGCGACAGCGTGGCGAACATTCTGGAAGAGATGGGTCTGGAGACCTGCGGCTGCTGCGGCACTACCGCCTGCCTTGCCCTGCTGAACGATGCCGTGAAAAAGGGCGGCGTGATGGCTTCCAACCACGTTGGCGGCCTGTCCGGTGCCTTTATCCCGGTCAGCGAGGATGCCGGTATGATTCACGCTGCCGAGATCGGCTGCCTGACTATTGAAAAGCTGGAAGCCATGACTGCCGTCTGCTCTGTGGGCATCGACATGGTCATCATCCCCGGCGACACCACCCCTGCCGTCATCAGCGCCCTGATCGCGGACGAAGCTGCCATTGGCATGGTGAACAGCAAGACCACCGCCGTGCGCGTCATCCCCGCCATTGGCCGCAAGGCCGGTGAGGTGCTGGACTTCGGCGGCCTGCTGGGCTACGGCCCCATCATGCCGGTGAACAGCCACGACCCCTCGGTGTTCATCAACCGCGGCGGCCGCCTGCCCGCACCCATGCAGTCT
>CAKSZE010000037.1 GCA_934525325.1 uncultured Faecalibacterium sp. | reverse complement strand
TGCCCGCTTTGGGGCGGGAAATGCCGCAAAACCGGTGGAAATACCCGGGCGGTTCTGTTACAATAAAACTGTATGAGCCTTTCCCTGCGAGGGAAAGCCTTTTGCTGAAATTGGAGGATAAAACCATGGATTACAATAAAGCAGCTCTGGAAATGCACGAGACCCACAAGGGAAAGGTGGGCATCGTGAGCAAGGTGGAGGTCGCCACCCGCGATGACCTGTCCACCGCCTACACCCCCGGTGTGGCCGAGCCCTGCCGCAAGATCAAGGAAAACCCGGAGGATGTGTATAAGTACACCTTCAAGGGCAACATGGTGGCGGTCGTTTCCAACGGCACCGCCGTGCTGGGCTTGGGCGATATCGGCCCGGAAGCCGGTCTGCCGGTCATGGAGGGCAAGGCCGTGCTGTTCAAGGAGTTCGGCGGCGTGGATGCCTTCCCCATCTGCATCGACGCCCACGACGCTGCCAGCGTCATCGCCGCCTGCAAGGCCATTGCGCCCACCTTTGGCGGCATCAATCTGGAGGATATCAAGAGCCCGGAGTGCTTCGAGATCGAGGAGACCCTGGAGCGGGAACTGGACATCCCCGTGTTCCACGATGACCAGCACGGCACGGCCATCGTGGTCACCGCTGCCCTCATCAACGCTCTGCGCGTGGTGAATAAGAAGATGGAGGACGTGCACATCGTCCTGAATGGCCCCGGCGCTGCCGGTACTGCCATCATCAAGATGCTCATGACCGCCGGTGCCAAGGACATCGTGGCGGTGGATCAGTTCGGCACCCTGTACAAGGGCTGCAACAGCGCCGAAGCGCATAAGAACTGGCTGGGCGAGGTGACCAACCCCCGCCAGATCAAGGGCGGCCTGAAGGAAGCGCTGGAAGGTGCAGACGTGTTCATCGGCGTGTCCCGCCCCGGCATCCTGACCACTGAACTGTGCAAGACCATGAACGAGGACGCCATCGTCTTTGCCATGGCAAACCCCACCCCGGAGATCATGCCGGATGAAGCCAAGGCGGGCGGCGTGCGGGTGATGGCCACCGGCCGCAGCGACTTCCCCAATCAGGTCAACAACGTGCTGTGCTTCCCCGGCCTGTTCAAGGGCGCGCTCAGCGTCCGTGCCCGGGATATCAACAATGAGATGAAGCTGGCTGCGGCCTACGCCATTGCAGACCTCATCACCGATGCCGACCGCAGCGAGGAAAACATCATCCCCGGCGCGTTCGACCCCCGCGTGGCAGAAGCTGTGGCAAATGCCGTGGCAAAAGCTGCCCGCGAGACCGGCGTGGCACGGCTGTAAGCGGAGGACAAAGGCATGAGAACGATCTCCGCACAGAGCATTACGGATACGGTGGCGCGGCTCTGCATCAAGGCCAACACCCAGCTGCCGCAGGACGTGCAGGCCGCGCTGGAAAAGGCGCGGGAAGAAGAGCCGTGGCCGCTGGCAAAGAACACGTTAGACCTGCTGTGGTCGAACCTTGGTGCCGCAAAGGAAAAAGACCTGCCCATCTGTCAGGACACCGGCATGGCCTGCGTGTTCGTGGAGCTGGGCACCGATGTGCACATTGACGGCAGCTTTGAAGCCGCCATCCACGAGGGTGTGCGCCGGGGCTACACGGACGGCTATCTGCGCAAGAGCATCGTGGCCGACCCGCTGCGCCGGGGCAACACCGGCGATAACACCCCGGCGGCCATCACGGTGCATCTGGTGGACGGCGAGGGCTGCCGCATCACGGTAGCGCCCAAGGGCTTTGGCAGCGAGAACATGAGCCGCATCCAGATGCTCAAGCCCGCCGACGGCGTGGAGGGCTTTAAAAAGTTCGTGGTGGATACCGTAAAGCTGGCGGGCTCCAACCCCTGCCCGCCCATCGTGCTGGGCATCGGCGTGGGCGGCAGCTTTGACAAAGTGGCGTATCTTGCCAAAAAGGCGCTGCTGCGCCCGCTGGATATCCCCAACCCCGACCCCTACTACGCGCAGCTGGAGCAGGAGCTGCTTGCTGCCATCAATGCACTGGGCATCGGCCCGCAGGGCTTTGGCGGCAGGACCACCTGTCTCGGCCTTGCCATTGAGCAGATGCCCACCCATGTGGCGGGTCTGCCGGTGGCTGTGAACGTTTCCTGTCATGTGACCCGCCGCGCCAGCGCGGAACTGTAAGGAGGGGAGAAGAATGGAATACAGACTGACTACCCCCTGCACCGCGCAGGATCTTGCCCCGCTGAAGGCGGGGGATACCGTGCTGCTTTCCGGTGTGGTGTACACCGCCCGGGATCAGGCACACAAGCGGATGATGGAAGCGCTGGACAAGGGCGAGAACCTGCCCTTTTCCCTTGAGGGCAGCGCCATCTACTATGTAGGCCCCACCCCGGAGCGCCCGGGCGAGGTCATCGGCTCGGCAGGGCCTACCACCAGCGGACGCATGGACGCCATGAGCCCCCGGCTGCTGGACCTTGGCAACAAGATCATGATCGGCAAGGGCAAGCGGGACGCCGCCGTCAAGGCGGCTGTGGTGCGCAACGGTGCGGTGTATCTGGCTGCGCTGGGCGGTGCCGGTGCGCTGATGGCAAAAAGCGTGCAGACGCTGGAAGTGATCGCATGGCCGGACCTGGGCTGTGAGGCGGTGCGCCGCCTGACCGTGCAGGATATGCCCCTGACCGTTGTGCTGGACGCCCACGGCGGCGACCTGTACGAGGAAGGCCCTGCCGCCTATCTGGCTGCGCTGTAAATTGCACCCTTTGCACAAAACAGGAGCGGTGCAAAACCGGCAAAACAGCAGTTCTGTGCAGAAAAAATATGGTTAGTTTGACCAAACTTGCTGCGAATTACTTGCATCAACCGCAAAAGTGTGATATCCTTTAACATACGACAGAGGGTACACATACCCTGTCGGAAAAATCCCTCAGAGGGAATAAGGCAGGAGGCCGGACAAACCATGCAGATCCACCAGTCCGCGGAAGATTATCTTGAAACGATCCTGATGCTGAGCCAGCGTATGGGCAAAGTGCGCTCCATTGATGTTGTCAATGAGCTGGGCTTTACCAAAGCCAGCGTGAGCATCGCCATGAAAAAGCTGCGGGAGAACGGCTATATCGCGGTGGACGGCGAAGGCAACCTGACCCTGCTGGAGCCCGGGTTGGAGATCGCCCAGCGCATTTACAGCCGCCACCAGCTGCTGACCCACTTCTTTGTGCAGCTGGGCGTGGACGAGCAGACCGCCGCCGAGGACGCCTGCAAGGCAGAGCACATCCTCAGCGAGCAGACGCTGGAAAAGATCCGCGAAAGCGCCCTGCGCAACGATACCGCCCATCCGCAGGCAAAGTGATTTGATTTCAAGAGACACCGGAGCGCCGAAAGACGTTCCGGTGTTTTTGCTTTTTATAGCGAAGAAATTCGTGCTGCAAATGCCGTTTCCCGCTACGCCCCTTCCCGTGAAAATGGGATAACGGAGCGTCCGCAGACGCTCTGTTATCCCGAAATTAAAAATAATCCTTTCCTGAATATGGCCAAAGTATAACGGAGGCCATTTTAAATCGTCTTGCGCTCTTTTTTGTATGATTTTTTCAGTTTGTGTTGCATATTTGTTATGGATTTGGTACAATAAGGCTGTGTGAAAAAGGAACGTTGGAAGAACGGAAAAGGGTCGGGACGGCGTAAGCCGCCCTAAGAAAAAGGAGAGCGTTGCGGCATGGATGCTATTGCGCATACTCAGGTCAGTGCGGTCTGTCTGGTCACACTGGCGGTTTTGCTGCGGGCGCAGCAGAAAATGCGGGATAAAAGTTTGCCCGGGCGGCTGTTCACGGCGCTGCTGTGGTTTGCCGGGGCGCTGACGATCGTAGATTATGGCAGTGCGCTGGCGCAGCTGGGCGCGTGGCAGGAACTGGGCATTCCCCTGACCTACCGGCTGAACGCCGGGGGCAGTATCTTGTTTTATCTGCTGGCGGCGTGTTGCTGCCTGCTGGTGTTTTTGTATGTGGAGGCAGAGCTGGGGCATACCTGGATGGAGGACGGCCGCAGGCTGGCGCTCAGTGCCGTGCCGCAGGCGCTGCTTTTGCTGGCGCTGCTGACAGCGCGGGACGAAAACGGCTTTTGCTATCTGGATGCAGAGGGGCTGCGGGGCAGCACCCTGTTCTGGGGGCCGAAGCTGGTGGGGCTTGCCTATCTGGCAGCAGCCTTTCTCCGCTGCAGCTGGACGCTGAGCCACTGGAAGCAGGAAACCCCCAAGGAGGAACTGAAGACCCTGCTGCTGCTTGCGCTTGCGCCGGCGGCAGGCTTTTTGCTGCAAGGCTGGCTGCCCGGGCGCGGGCTGCTGTGCTGCGGCATTACGCTGGGGCTGGTGTGCGTGTATGTGCTGGTGTTGCAGACCAAGTTCACGGTGGACACCCTGACCGGCGTCAGCAACCGCATCGTGGCGCTGCGCTATCTGGAAAGTGAGCTGCCCTACTACCGCCGCCACCCCAACCGCTCGCTGCATTTCCTCATGATGGACATGGACCGCTTCAAGCACATCAACGATGAATACGGCCACCTGGAAGGCGACGCCGCACTGGTGCTGCTGGCGGGCATCCTGAAAAAGGTGTGCGCCAACTATAACGGCGTGCTGGCGCGCTACGGCGGCGATGAATTTTGCATCGCCTGCGGCTGCAACAGCGTGGAGGTGCGCACCCTGATCGCTTCCATCCAGCGGGAATTGGACGCGGCCAATGCCGTCTCCGGCAAGCCCTACCAGATCGAGATCAGCATCGGCTGCGCCCGTCTTGAGCCGGACATTGCCACCGTGCACGACCTGATCGATAAGGCCGATCAGGAGATGTACCACCTCAAGACCCGCAAGCGCGGAACTTCCTAAAATAAAGATAGCACCTGCAACCCTTCCATCTGTGCGTTGGCACCCGAAGGCGTTTGCGGGTGCTTTTTCTTTGACCCGTTGAGAGCCAAGAAGCAACCCCGCAGTGCGGATGTTTCCGCAGGTGCAAATGCCGTTTCCCTTTATGGCCTTTCCCGTGAAAAATGCAATACCGGAGCGTCCGCAGACGCTCCGGTATTGCTCTATATAAAAATAATTCTTCCGCTGAAAATGGCTAGAGCGTAGCGGAAGCCATTCAAAATCGTCCGGCCTTGCCTTTTCTAAACGTTTTTTACCCTTCTGCCCTTGCATCCCGGGGTGGAACGCGGTATTCTTATAGAATAGACCGGAACCGCGACAGCACAGGGGAGGGAGACCACATGGACGCACAGGAGATCCGCGCATTGCTGGGCAAAAGCATCTTTGAGCGGGCGCAGAAGTACCGCAAGCGCATCCTGCAAAGCAGCTGCACCACCAACGAGGACGGGGTGCGGCACCTGACAGCGCTGGTGCAGGGCAGCGGGCCGGACTGCTATTATACGCAGGTCTGGCTGCGGGAAAACGGCAGCTTTGTCAGCGCCTCCTGCGACTGCCCCTATAACCAGAACGGCGACGGCACCTACTGCAAGCATATCGGCGCGCTGCTGCTGCAGGACGCGGAAAAGAACCCGCCTGCCCCGGATGCCCCGGAAAAAAAGCCGGAGAGCATCCCCGGGGTGCAGCGGGGCGTGGCAGGCTTGAGCACCGAGCCCCGCAAGGACAGTTACAGCGCCGGGCTGGATATGCTGTTCGGCCGCAAGTGGCGGGGCGAGGAGCCGGAGACCGACTATGAGGCCCAGCTGCTGCTGAAGCGCTACCAGCGGGAGGATGCACAGCAGCAGCCCCAGCCCGCTTTGCAGCGCACCGGCTTTGCTTTGCTGGAGCCGGAGCTTACGGTGCACAATGACCGTGTCTGGCTGAGGCTGCGGGTCTCGGACGGCATCGGCGGGCGGCAGTACCTGATAAAAAGCATTCCGCATTTTCTGGATGCGATCGAGCAGGGCGAAAGCGTCAGCTACGGCAAATCACTGGCGTTTGTACACCGGTGGGACGCCTTTGCCCCGGATGCACAGCAATTGCTGCGGCTGCTGCGCCGTCAGGTGAGCGCCCGGCAGGCGTTTGAAGCCGAGGGAACAATGCGCTCTGCTTGGGATAAAGGCCCGGCGGGCGGTCTGCCGCTGACCGGCGAGGGGCTGGATGCCCTCGTAGAACTTTACGCCGCCGAGGGCGTTGTGGGCGGCTATACCCTTAAAGAGGGTCTGCCGGTCATCAGCCTGAAGGTGGAGCGCCGCAAAGGCGGCGTGCAGCTAAGCTGCACCCCGGCGCTCAGCGGGGTGCAGGGGCTGGACTACGCCTACCTGCTGGGAGAAACCACCCTCTGGCGGATGCAGCGGGAGGAATGCCGCCGGGTGCTGCCGGTGCTGGATGCCTTTGGCGGGCGCAGTTTGTTCTTTACCAGCGCGGACGCCGCCGCCTTTTGCAGCTATGTGCTGCCGGAACTGGGCAACCGGGTGAACATCGTGGACCCCGACCGGCTGCTGCTGAATCAGATCCCGCTGGAACCGGTGGTGCAGTTTTATCTGGACGCCGACCGGGGGCTTACGGTCACAGCTTACCCGGTCTTTCTGTACGGCGAGGACAGGGTAGCCCCCGGCGAGCCGGTGCCGCCGGATCTTTTGCGGGATGCCCGCACCGAGAACCGGGCAAAGCGGCTGCTGGAAACCTATCTGGAACCCCAGCCCGGCAAGCCCGGGCATTACAGCATTTCCGGGGAGGAAGCACTTTTCCAGCTGCTGGAAGAGGGCATTCCCGCCCTGCTGGCGATGGGTGAGGTGTACCAGACCGATGCCTTCCGCAATCTGCAAGCCGCCCCGCCTAAAATTTCGGTAGGGGTGTCGGTGCACGGCAGTGTGCTGGACTTGGAAGTGGACACCGGCGCCTTCCCGGTGGAGGAGCTGCGGGAGCTTTTGCAGTCCCTGCACCAGAAAAAACGCTACCACCGCCTGCGGGACGGCAGTCTGCTGCGGCTGGACGACAGTCTGGAAGGGCTGGACGAGCTGAACGACACACTGGAACTTTCCGGCGCAAAGCTGAAGGACGGCCACGCCGCCCTGCCGCTCTACCGTGCGCCTACGCTGGACTGGGCGCTTTCGGGGCAGAACGGCCTGCGGTTTGACCGGGACGATGCCTTCCGGCGCATCAGCCGCAGCTTCCATGCCGTGCGGGACAGCGAGTATACCCCGCCGCTCTCCCTGCAAAAGACCCTGCGCAAATACCAGCGGGACGGCTACCGCTGGCTGCGTACACTGGACGGCTACGGCATGGGCGGTATTCTGGCTGACGATATGGGTCTGGGCAAGACCGTGCAGGTGCTCAGCTACCTGCTGGCCATGAAGGAGGGCGGGCAGCAGCTGCCCAGCCTTATCGTCTGCCCGGCGTCGCTGGTGCTGAACTGGCAGGAGGAATGCCAGAAATTCACCCCGCAGCTGCAAAGCGTTGCCATGGATGGCGATGCCGCCCACCGCGCTGCGCTGGTCGATGGGTGGGCGCAGGCGGATATCGTCATCACCAGCTACGACCTGCTGCGCCGGGACGAAAAGCTGTATGCCGGGCAAAGCTTTTACGCCTGCATTCTGGACGAAGCGCAGGCCATTAAAAACCACACCACCCAGAAATACAAGGCGGTGTGCCGGGTGAACAGCCGGGTGCGCTTTGCCCTGACCGGCACCCCGGTGGAGAACCGCTTGGGCGAATTGTGGAGCATCTTCTCCTTTTTGATGCCCGGGTATCTGCCCCCCTACAAGACCTTCTGCGCCCGGTTTGAAAAGCCTATCGTGCAGGACGAGGATGCCAACGCCGTGCGGCGGCTGAACCAGTTCACCGGGCCCTTCATCCTGCGGCGCATGAAGTCGGAAGTGCTGCGGGAGCTGCCGCCCAAAACGGAGAATGTGCGCCGCGTCGAGCTGGAAACAGAGCAGCGCAAGCTGTATCTGGCAGCGGTGGTGGACGCCCGGGAAAAGCTGCGGGCGGCAAAGCCGGAGGACAAGATGACCGTGTTTGCCGTGCTGATGCGGCTGCGGGAGATCTGCTGCGACCCGCGCCTTGTGGCAGACAACTGGACGGGCAGCAGCGCCAAGCTGGAAGCCTGTCTGGAACTTGTCACCGAGGCGGTGTCGGGCGGGCACCGCATCCTGCTGTTCAGCCAGTTCACCTCCATGCTGGAACTGCTGGCAAAGCGGCTGGACGAAGCCGGGGTGAGCCACTTCACCCTGCAAGGCTCTACCCCGAAGCCGGTGCGTGCCGAGCAGGTGCGCCGGTTCAATCAGGGCGAGGCAGACGTCTTTCTCATCTCGCTGCGGGCGGGCGGCACGGGCCTCAACCTGACCGCCGCTGATATCGTTATCCACTACGACCCGTGGTGGAACCTTGCCGCGCAGAATCAGGCCACCGACCGCGCCTACCGCATCGGTCAGCGCAACCCGGTACAGGTGTACCGGCTGATCGCGCAGGACACCATTGAGGAAAAGATCGTGGAGCTGCAACAGGCCAAGCAGTCGCTGGCCGACACCGTTACCGGCGGAGCAGACGGCGCGATTTTGTCCATGAACCCCGAACAGCTGCTGCAGCTGCTGGGAGAAGAAGCATAAAGGAGTGTATCCATCATGAAGGTTTGGGATCTGCATTGTGATACCCTGCTCGAACTGCGCCGCGCCGAAAAGGCGGGCGCACCCAAAAGCTTTTTGCACAACGATCTGCATATCGACCTTGAAAAATTGCAGCAGGGGGATTATCTGCTGCAATGCTTTGCGGCCTATGTGGATCTGGCCGACCCCGCCCCCGGGGCCGACCCGCTGGTAAGCGTGCTGGAAGAGATCGACATCTTCAAGCGGCTCATGGCGGCTTACCCGGAAAAGATCGCCCCTGTGTACACCGCCGCCGATCTTGAGCGCAACCGCGCCGAGGGCAAACTCAGCGCCATGCTGACGGTGGAAGAGGGCGGCTGCTGCAAGGGCAGTCTGGGCGTGCTGCGGCGGCTGCAGGAACTGGGCGTGCGCATGATGACCCTGACATGGAACTATCCCAACGAACTGGCAGCCCCCAACGCAAACCCCGGCGGGCCGCTGGTGGCCAACACCGAGACCGGCCTGACCGAGCGGGGCTTTGCCTTTTTGGAGGAGATGGAAAAGCTGCACATCACCGCAGACGTGAGCCACCTTTCCGATAAGGGTTTCTGGGACATCGCAAACCACAGCACCCGTCCCTTTGCGGCAAGCCACTCCAACTGCCGTGCCCTGTCGCCCCACAACCGCAACCTGACCGATGAGATGATCCGCGCACTGGCAGAAAAAGGCGGCATTGCGGGGCTGAACTACTGCGCTTCCTTTGTGGACGCAGACTCGGCACACCCGAAGCTTTGCCGCAGCACGGTGGAGCGGCTGGCAAAGCACGCGGCGCACTTCAAGCAGGTGGGCGGTATTGAGGTCATCAGCCTTGGCAGCGACTTTGACGGCATCGGCGGCCAGCACGAGCTGGAAACGGCGGCAGATATGCCGCTGCTGGCCGAGGCACTGCGCCGCGAGGGCTTTACCGAGGACGAGGTGGAAGCCATCTACTGGCGCAACGCCTACCGCTTCTTTAAAAACAACCTGTAATAATAACTGGAAAAATTGCAAAATATGCCCGGAGATACCCTGCGCTGCGCGGGTATCCCGGGCTGTGTATTGCCCTGCGAGGGGAGGTTTTATATGGTCTGAGGCGCGCGTCCCCTGAAAAAGAACAAACGACTTGGAAAGATAAGAGGAATTATAACAATGGGTATCACGATCTCGCCGTGGATGATGGCGTTTCTCATGCTGATGACCGGCTTTGCAGGCTTTGTGGATTCGGCAGCCGGCGGCGGTGGGCTGATCAGTCTGCCGGCCTATCTGTTTGCCGGGCTGCCGCCCCACTACACCTATGCCACCAACAAGTTCAGCGCCGCCTGCGGCACCACCTTTGCCACGGCAAGCTTTTTCAAAAGCGGTGCCATGAACGTGAAGGTGGGCGTTCTGGCGGCCATCGGCAGCTTTGCGGGCAGTGCGCTGGGTGCGCACATCGTGCTGCTGCTCAGTGACGAGATGCTGCGCACCATGATGTTCATCATCCTGCCGGTGGCGGCGGTCATCATTCTGTGGCAGCGCAACCTGCCGGACGAGAACCGGGACGACGGCACGCTGGACCTGAAAAAGATCTTACTGGCGCTTGCCATCGGCTTTGGCATCGGCCTGTACGATGGCGTTGTGGGCCCGGGCACCGGCACCTTTGCCATCATTGCCTTTACCACCCTGATGGGCTTTGACCTGCGCACCGCCAACGGCAACGGCAAGGTGCTCAATCTGGCCAGCAACTACGCCAGCCTGTTCACCTACCTGATGAACGGTCTGGTGGTGTTCCACATCGGCATCCCCTGCGCCATCAGCAACATTCTGGGCAACCTGCTGGGCTCTCACTTCGCTCTGAAAAAAGGTGCCCGCTTCATCCGCCCCATGATGCTGGTGGTGCTGGTGCTGCTGCTGGGCAAGCTCATCTCGGACGCGGTGCTGTAAGGGCAGGGCGGGACGATTTGGAATGCGCTCCGCGTTGCTTTGCGCATCAATAGCGGAAAGAATATTTTTATTTGTAGTTCCGAAACGCCTGCGGGCGTTTCGGAACTACTTTTCCACAGGTAAAAACAAAGTCGGGCAACCCACGGGCTGTCCGACTTGTTCTTGATATAGGTTTTATTCCAGCACCAGTTCTTTATCAAAGAACGCGATGCCGAACGCACCGGGGCCAGTGTGGGTGCCGATGACGCAGCCGATCTGGCGCACCAGCGGTGCGTCCAGATGCAGGTTGTCCCGCAGGTAGGTCAGCAGCGGCTGCAGCTCCCGAGGGTTGGCGGTGTAGCCCAGCAGCGGGGTGTAGTCCGGGTGGATGCCGCCCATCTCGTCGATCTTTTTGAACAGCGCCACATACACGCCGGGCAGACCGCGTGCCTTACCGGCCAGTGCTACCTTGCCCTCCAGAACGGCGAGGATGGGCTTGATGCCCAGCATACCGCCCGCCACAGCTGCGGCAGCGGACAGTCTGCCGCCCTTGCGCAGATACTTCAGATCGTCCACGGCAGCCACCAGATGCAGGTGCTGCTTGGCTTTTTCCAGATCGGCAGCGATCTGGTGGATCGTCTTGCCGGCGTCCCGCAGCTGCACCGCCAGACGCACCAGCAAGGACTGCCCCAGACAGACGTTCTCGGTGTTCACGAACACCACATTGTCCACGTTGGCAAGGTCGGCGGCAAGTCTTGCGCACTGACCGGTGCCGGACAGCGCATCGGACAAAAAGATGCCCAGCACCTCGTCCCCGGCGGCAGCGGCGTCCAGATACAGCCGCTCGAACTGCTCCGGGCTGGGCTGGCTGGTGGTGGGCAGCTTGCGGCAGGCTGCCAGATGGGTATAGTATTCGCTGGGGGTCATGTCGATGCCGTCCCGCAGGACGGTGCCGTCCTCCAGCGTCACGTTCAGGGGGATCACGGTCACGCCCAGCTGCTGCGCCTCGGCGGGCAGAATGTCGCACGCGGAATCGGTGAGGATACGGATCATAATAATACCTCCGGTCTACCGGTAAATTACAGTATACACAACGTTTTCGTTAAAAAGGTTGGAAATTATTATACCACCATTTAGGGCGATGTGTCAATAATTTGCATAAATTTGCCGCGACAGAACGCCGAAACCTTGCGCACCCGGCGGCAGATATGGTACTATAACCGGGAACGAATCATAGCAGGAGGAGACCGACCATGCACAAGCTGACCCCCCGCACCGCCGCACTGCTTTCAGCTTTTGGCTGGGCGGTGGGGTATCTGCTGGCGGGCAAGGCGCTGGCGGTGCTGCTGCCCGCAGCACCGGGCGGCGCGGCACGGTTCTGCCGGGTCTGCCTGCTGGCTCCGCTGGCGGAGGAAGGGGTGTTCCGGGGTGCGGTGCAGCGCCGGGCGCAGCCGCTGGGCAGGGAACAGGCCATTCTTTTGCAGGCGGTGCTGTTCGCCCTGCAGCACGGCAGCGCTGCCGCCATGGCCTATGCACTGGTGTGCGGGCTGGGTCTGGGCTGGCTTGCCGACCGCACCGGGCATCTCTGGCCGGGGGTGCTGCTGCACAGCATGAACAACCTGCTGGTGCTGGCGATGGGATGAGAGGATGGAATAGATGACCGATTTTGAACTGATGGGCCTTGCGCTGGAAGAAGCCGCCAAAGCCGCCGCCTTGGGCGAGGTGCCGGTGGGCGCGGTGGTGGCGCGGCACGGCGAGGTGGTAGCCACGGCGCACAACACCCGGGAGACCGAGAAAAACGCCTTGCACCACGCGGAGCTGCTGGCTATCGATGCCGCCTGCAAGGCGCTGGGCGGCTGGCGGCTGTGGGAGTGCGAGCTGTTCGTTACCTTAGAGCCCTGCCCCATGTGCGCGGGCGGCATCATCAACAGCCGTCTGCGCCGGGTGGTGTACGGCGCTGCCGACACCAAAGCCGGGTGCTGCGGCTCGGTGACCGACCTGTTTGCGCTGCCCTTCAACCACCATCCGGTGGTGGAAAAGGGGCTGCGGGAGACCGAAGCGCAGCAGCTTTTGCAGGCATTTTTTGTTTCCCTGCGGGAAAAGCGGGCGGGCAGACCCCGCTGGAAGCCCCCGGTGCCCGAAAACAGGGGAAAATAAGGAAAAATAGTGGGAACTGCGTAAAAAATTGCAGTTCCCACTTTCTTTTTGAGCCGGATTGTGGTATATTATTCAATGGAATCTTGTCGAAACCCATCATAAGTACGGGCAGGCACGCCAAAGCACCGGACCTTTGCCGGACACACGAACGGAACGCTGCACTGTCTGGGGATGGGCACAGGGTTTTTCCGGCTGGGCGCACTTACGCCAAGCCGAGAATACCGAACAGGAGGGATACACTCTTGTACGAGGACGAGTTTGAACTGACCTTTCAGGTGCCGGAGGAAGAGAGCGCACCGGAGCCCCTTGCCGCACTGGCTGCAAAGCCGGCTGCGCCGGTGGAGCCGGTGGTGGACGAGCCTACCCGCATTATGACGCTGGAAAAACCGGCAGCACCTGTGGTGGATGAGCCCACCCGGGTGATCACGCTGGAAAAGCCCGCAGAGCCGCAGCCGCCTGCGGTGGAGCCGCCCGAAGAGCCAGCGCCGCAGCCCGTAAAAGAACAGCCTGCCCCTGCCGCGCCCGCTGCGGCGCGCCGGGTGCTGATCTCCGGCGGCGACCGGGGCATCGGCGCTGCCGCTGCCTGCGCCTTTGCGGCAGCAGGGTATCAGGTGGCGGTGCTCTACCACCAGAACGCCGCCGCAGCCGCTGCGCTGGAGCAGCAGCTGCCCGGGTGCATCGCCATCCAGTGCGATGTAGCCAGCCGCGCCAGCTGTGAGCTGGCGTTCCATGCAGTGGAGCAGGCCATGGGCAGGGTGGATGTGCTGGTGTGCAACGCCGGCATCGCGCAGCAGAAGCTGTTTACCGACATCACCCCGGAGGAATGGCAGCGGATGCTGGACGTGAACCTGAGCGGCGCGTTCCACCTGTGCCAGCTGGCGCTGCCCGGCATGATCCGCCGCAAGCAGGGCCGCATCCTGACCGTGAGCAGTATGTGGGGCCAGACCGGCGGCAGCTGCGAGGTGCACTATTCCGCCGCGAAAGCCGGGCTTATCGGCCTGACCAAGGCACTGGCGAAGGAAGAAGGCCCCAGCGGCATTACGGTGAACTGCGTAGCGCCGGGGGTCATCGAGACCGATATGATGGCGGCCTTTACCGCCGAGGACAAGGCGGCGCTGGCCGAGGAGACCCCTGTGGGGCGGCTGGGCACCCCGGAAGAAGTTGCAAAGCTGCTGGTCTTTCTGGCCGGCGAGGATGCCGGATACATCACCGGACAGGTGTTCGGGGTGAACGGCGGCCTTGTGATCTGATGCACAGGGCGATATTACAGAATTTTCCCCGGAGTGGGAAGGAGAGAAAAAATGGGCATGACTTTGAAGGAACTGTTGACTAAGGGCGAGGGCACCCTCTCTGCACAGGAGGCCAAGGCGCTGGCGGCACAATGCCGCATGGATGTAGACACCCTCTACACCCTGCTGGAAGAGCGCGGCATCAAGATCCTGGAGGAAGAGAACGAGCCGAGTCTGGACGTGGACAGCATCATTGCTGAGGTGGAGAGCGCCGAGAACAACAACGATGACATGGGCCTTGCCGATGAAAACGAAGAGGATGCCGAGGAGAACCCGGCAGACCTGAAGGCTGCCATGGACGAGCTGCTGGACGACCCGGTGAAGAACTACCTCAAGCAGATCGGTCAGATCCCGCTGCTGAGCGCCGAGCAGGAGGTGGAGCTGAGCCGCCGCATCCATGCCGGTGCCGAGGCTGCACACATTTTGCAGGCAGACCGCCAGAAGTACGGCGCACCGGAGTACATCAAGAAGAACAGCGCCCGCTTCTCCTTTGAAGAGGACGAGAACAGCCGCAGCTACACCGAGGATCTGGATGAGGACGGCGAAAAGTCTGCCGAGGATGCCGAGGAGAAGGCAGACGAGGAAAAGGCCATGGAAGCCGTGGAGAACGGCCCCCTGAGCGAGGAACGCCGTCAGGAACTGCTCAAGACCCGCCGCGACGGCCTGAACGCCCGCCGCAGCCTGAGCGAAGCAAACCTGCGTCTGGTGGTGTCCATCGCCAAGAAGCATGTCGGTCATAATCTGGCCTTCCTTGACCTCATTCAGGAGGGCAATATCGGCCTCATCAAGGCCGCCGAGAAGTTCGACTGCGACCGCGGCTTCCGCTTCTCCACCTACGCCACCTGGTGGATCCGTCAGGCCATCACCCGCGCCATCGCGGATCAGGCCCGTACCATCCGCATCCCGGTGCACATGGTGGAGACCATCAACCGGATGCGTCAGGCTACCAACCAGCTGGTGTACCAGAACGGTCACGAGCCCACCCCGGAAGAGCTGGCAAAGGCCATGGACATGAGCGTGGAGCGCGTGCGCGAGATCCAGCGCATGGCACAGGAACCCGCCAGCTTGGAAAGCCCCGTGGGTGAGGAAGAGGATTCCTCTCTGGGCGATTTCGTCGCGGACGAAAACGCCGAAGCACCCGGCAAGGCAGCCGACCGCGCCATGGTGGCACAGCAGATCAATCTGGCGCTCAAGAGCCTGACCCCCCGCGAGGAAAAGGTCATCCGCCTGCGTTTTGGTCTGGACGATGGCCGTCCCCGCACGCTGGAAGAGGTCGGCCGCGACTTCGGCGTTACCCGCGAGCGTGTGCGCCAGATCGAAGCCAAGGCCATCCGCAAGCTGCACAGTCGTAAGTGCCTGACCCTGCTCAACGGTCTGATCGAGTAATACTAAAAAAATAGAGACACCGGAGCGTCTGTGAACGCTCCGGTGTCTCTGCTTTATAAATAAATTTTCAGTACGAGCTCAGCCCGAGACTTACATCCAGTGCCTGATCCACCCGCTTCTGGTCGGCGGCGGTGATCTGCCCGGCGCGCTCCCGCAGGCGGTGTTTATCCAGCGTGCGGATCTGCTCCAGCAGCACGACGCTGTCCTTGGCAAGGCCGGTGTCTGCCGCCCGGATGTTGATATGGGTGGGCAGGCGGGTCTTGTCCAGCCGGGATGTAATGGCCGCTGCGATCACCGTGGGGCTGTGCCGGTTGCCGATCTCGTTCTGTACGATCAGCACCGGGCGCACACCGCCCTGCTCCGAGCCCACCACCGGCGAAAGATCGGCGTAGAAAACTTCTCCTCTGTGTACCTCCATGGAATCTCCCTCCTGTTTGTCTGGAGGATGTGCCCCGCTATGTGATGCGTCCGGCGCATCCTGTCTGCTCTCAGTATGCGCAGACAGGGTGCGGCTTATGCAGTGCGGGGGCGATATTCCATTGTATGCACAAAGGGCGGTCAGCTTTCCTCTTCCAGCGTGCAGAAGGCCAGCGCCATGCCGCCCTCGTGGCTCAGGGAGAGCCGGGCGCGCAGCCGGTGCTGCGCCACCCATGCGGCGGTCTGCCCGCTGAAGCGGTAGGCCGGGGCACCGTTTTCCTGCCGGACGGCTTCGATCTCGCGCAGGGAAAAAGGCTCCCGCAGGCCGGTGCCCGCCGCCTTGAGAAAAGCTTCCTTGGCGGCAAAATCTGCGGCGGCGCTGGCAAGGCGGTGGGCGTTCAGCGGTGCGGGAGAGGCTTCCAAAAGCCCCAGCGCCGCCTGCTCGGCGGGGCCGTATACCCGGTGCACAAAGGCCGCCGCGTGGGCAGAGGAAAGGCTTTTTTCCAGATGGGAAAGGCTGCACAGGTCGCAGCCGATGCCGTAAAGCATACAAAGGCTCCTTTCGCGGGCAGAATGCCGCCCGGACATCGTTCATCTTGCCGGAACATTGCTGGAAATTTTGTACAGGATGTGCAAATCCGGCGTAATTATCTTGAAGTTTCGGCGCATTTCGTGTACAATGGGGCTAGTTTCAACCGAAGGGGGTGTATTGCGTGGGAGACGCAACCGCGATTTTCTCCATCCACGATAAAAAGGACTATGAGATCCACGAGATCGTACAGCAGGTGTACGATGCTTTGAAGGAAAAAGGCTATAACCCGGTCAATCAGCTGGTGGGCTACATTTTGTCCGAAGACCCTACCTACATTACGACCTATAAGAATGCCCG